>NZ_JAOWHQ010000056.1:0-238044 GCF_030332565.1 Citrobacter sp. Cpo109 | reverse complement strand
TGTAGTGGTCAACTAAAACTGGCCACGGCTTTAGAGTTTTTCCAGTATCGGTTTTCCGATTCGTTTGGGGGCAACCCACCGTTATAGTCATGCGGCCTTAGCGAGCTGTAATACCCGACGATATAGTCTGTGATCGCATGAGCAGCATCGCTAAAGTTTATATAACCTGTCACTGGCACCCACTCGTTTTTCAGACTACGGAAGAAGCGTTCCATCGGGCTGTTGTCCCAACAGTTTCCACGTCGGCTCATACTCTGCCTGATCTGGCAACGCCACAGTAACTGCCGGAACTGCCTGCTTGTATAGTGGCTACCCTGGTCACTGTGGAACATCACTCCGGCTGGTTTACCGCGAGCTTCCCACGCCATTTCCAGCGCTCTGATGGTCAGCTTGCTATCCGGCGAGAATGACATTGCCCAGCCCACTGGTTTCCTTGCGAACAGATCGAGAACAACTGCAAGGTAAGCCCAACGCTTGCCTGTCCAGATGTACGTCACATCGCCGCACCACACCTGGTTAGGTTCTGTCACTGCGAACTGTCGCTCAAGGCGATTCGGGATAGCGATGTGTTCATGACCAACACGTTTATACCGGTGGGTAGGCTGCTGACAACTCACCAGCCCCAGTTCTTTCATGAGCCTGCCAGCAAGCCAGCGTCCCATTCTGAAGCCTCTCAGGGTTGCCATAATGGCGATACTTCTTGCGCCAGCAGAGCCATGGCTGATGTTATGCAGCTCCCGAACCTGGCTGCGTAACACAGCTCGCCAGCCGTCTGGCTTTTCGGCGCTTTTCTCCCAGTATTTGTAGCTACTGCGATGAACCCCGAACACGTGGCAGAGTGTGACCACAGGATACTGCGCTCTGAGTTTCCCGATTAACGAGAATTGTTCAGGGAGTCTGACATCAAGAGCGCGGTAGCCTTTTTTAATATGTCGTTTTCCATTTCAATGCGTTGTAGCTTTTTCTTCAGCTCACGTATTTCAATCTGTTCCGGGGTTATAGGGGAGGCTTTAGGTATTTTGCCCTGTCGTTCATCCCGTAACTGCTTTACCCATCGCGTCATGGTAGAAAGACCCACATCCATAGCACTGGCCGCAGCTGCAACGGTGTAGTTCTGATCAAGGACCAGTTGAGCGGATTCACGTTTAAACTCTGCGCTGAAATTTCTTTTTTTCATTGAGGCACCTGTAATGTTCTGAGGTGAGCATATCACCTCTGTTCAGGTGGCCAAATTCAGTAAACCACTACAGGTTACGATTGATGCTGGGACAACATGAACAACTACCGCAGGGGTAACATGAATTACCACTGGAGTGGGTTGTGGTGCTGGTTGATAGTTGGTGATCGTTTTCACTTCACCTGTTTTCAGGTTAGCCGCTTTTTCTCCGTAATAAGTGGGTCCAAAGTTACCGATTGTTGCAATCCCAAGACTATTAACTGAATGCTCAAAACCGTATTGGCCATCTCGAGTGATGCCTTTGTTCCAACCAAATCCAACATCTTCGTTACCAATATAACCCGCAGTGTGAACGTGAGTATAATCGCCATCTTTCACAGCTACAGTGTGAGAGCGTTGGGTTGGAGAAACAACGTTGTAGCCAATACGCGTAAGCTCGTCATTATGAATGACGTGGGCGGAGTAGGCTGCATTAGCTACGTCATTGTAAGCATGAACGCTGCCATAGGTGTTTACACCATCATTGTAAGCATGAACATTCAGACCACCAACACCTTCATCATAGCTATGAATCGACATTGCTGTTTCGGTGCCATTGGTTACAGCTACGCTATGAGAGCGCATATCAGCAGACACAACAGTTGATGCTTCTTTTGTCACTCCATCACGATTCACTGTGGAGGTACGCATTGCACCATCCTTGCTGATTGTCGTTGTCGCGGAATATTGTTCATTAACACCGTTATAGGCAATGTTTTTAGTGACGACACCATCTTTCACACTGATGGAACGTGTCGTGTTGTCAGCGATGGGGTGATCGCTCATATTGATGGAGCCTTTAGAGAATCCTGTGAACCCACCACCTGCATTCATGCGCTCCGCAAAGTGACCACCAAACGAATGACCACTAAAAGCATGACCAATGTTACCAGCATGACCATGACCACCAAAATTGTGACCGCCCATACCGCCATGGCCACCGTGACCATGAGCAAAAGCAGATATTGGAAGAACCATTAATACTGCAACCACTGATTTCTTAAACATTTTAATACTCCGTTTAGGATTAATAGGGAGGTGTCATCATTAATTCTTTATTTATCATTTTGTTTGCCCCTCAATGACTGAATGCTGCCGATTACATAATTAATCGATGCAGTAACAGCTATTAATAAACCTATTTAATTTCCGACATAATTGACGAGGAGGGGGAGCTGGTGGAACCAGCGCACGGGTTTCATTATCATCAAACATAAATATCAACACAACGCCAAGATCAATGCAACACAAGATAAAGCACAAATAGTTAATTGTATGATGATTAATTGTTCTTTTCCTTATGCGTATCTTATGCGTGTATTATGCTTTGTATGTGTTCGCTAAGTGTTTCGCCTTTATCTTTTACAAATATGAAAAGTGAACAAAAAATTGAGAAAGTAATGATGTGTTTCAGTGTGTTATGTTGTGATTCATAAGAAGATAAGACAGATGATCGTGACTGATCGTTATGTCGTAAAGCAGTCTGCGATTATGAAGTGTAGAAAGAATGACTCGGACTCAATAGAGGTGATCATCGGCATGTGATGATTCATCATTTGAGGAACCGCGCAAAGCGTTTCGCACGCAGCAACAAATAATGTGGGGGTAAGAAGGGAGAGTGAGAACTATTATTTTCGATTAATCAGCGTTAACCATGATATCCCGATAATCCTTTATCAGGATATCCATAGTCCGATATTTTCCGATGCCAGCGATGGGTATAACGTTACCCCATCAGCATCCAGGTAGCCGGCACAGCAGCAACAAGCAGCAGGCCGATCAGCGCCATCTCCTGGCGTTTTAATACGTTTTCATGCGTGTGCGTTTTACGGGCATAAAGGAAAACCAACAGTCCTGGCGCATACAACACCACAGACAGCAACAGATGCATCGGACCTGACGCATACAATAACCATAGGCCATAAATACTCGCGCCGATACCGACAGCCTTATGAATTGGACGGGTGGCAATTTTTAACAGAAATGCGCCGACCAGCAAATAGGGCACCAGAATCATCTCTGAGGCGATAGTCAGTAACGTATTGTAGTCTGAGCCTGTGAGCCAGATTAGCACAAGGCAGATTTGTACACAGATGTTGGTTAGCCACAGCGATGCCGATGGCGCACCCTGTGCATTCTGTCGCGCAAAAATACGCGGAAACGCTTTGTGCGTGGAGGCGAGGAACGGCACTTCCGCCGCCATAATCGTCCAGCTTAAATAGGCCCCGCACACGGAAACAATCAGACCCGCAGCAATAATAATTTCGCCCCATGGCCCCATCATTTTAACCATCAGACCGGCCATTGATGGATTGCGGATCTCCGCCAGTTCTGGCCGCGCGACAACGCCGAGAGATAGCAGGGTGACTAACAGGTAAACGCCCAGTGCGGCGAGTACAGCCAACAGCGTGGCGCGACCTACATCTCGTTTATTTCTGGCGCGGGCAGATACCACCACCGCGCCTTCCACACCGATGAAAACCCACAGGGTGATGAGCATGGTATTTTTGACCTGCTCCCAGACAGGCACGCCCAACGCGACGCCGGTAAAATCGAGAGTAAAGGTGTCGAGCTTGAACAGCATTAACGCCAGCACGATAAACAGGCCTAGCGGAAGTAGTTTTGCCAGAGTAGCAACCAGGTTAATGCTGGCCGCGGTTTGTACTCCCCGCAACACCAGAAAATGGACTATCCATAACAGTACCGATGCGCCGACAATCGACTGCCAGGTATTACCGTCGCCGAACAGACGTAATTCCGGTGTGTCGGTAAAGAAACTGAGCGCAGAGAAGACGATGACCAGATACGAAACGTTAGCGATAACAGCGCACAGCCAGTATCCCCACGCAGAGCAGAAGCCAATCAACTCGCCGAAACCTTCACGTGCATAGGTGAAGATGCCGCCGTCCAGTTCAGGACGGATACGCGTCAGGATCAGCATAGCAAAGGCGAGCAAAAGAATACCCGCACCGGTAATCGCCCAACCAATCAGTAACGCAGCCGGGCTGGCTACTGCCGCCATATTTTGTGGCAGGCTGAAAACGCCAGCGCCGAGCATTGAGCTTAAAACCAGCGCGGTCAGTGCGCTCAGACCCAATTTCTTTTCCATTTGTATCCAGTTACAAAAACGAGAGTGAGAGAATAATTATTTTGGCAAACCGCATAAAAATGGTGAAAGCCACTAAGGCGCGGGATTTTACGGAGAGAAGAGAACGCATGCAATGGGGATAGAGAGATTTGTGACTAATAGTGTGAAAAGTTGTCTTAATACTGCTGTTTTTGTTTTGTCTGGAAACAGAACTGCGCGAAATTATCAGGTCTACAAGGACTGTAGACCTGATAAGGCATTGGGTATTACTTATACAGATCGGCGCTGATCGTCACGTTGTTACCACGTTCTGACCACTGGCGGGTAATGTGATAGTACTTCGCGCCTTTCTTCGCTGCGCGTTTTGCTACCTGATAAGAGACTTCCGTCATGTTGCCGTAGTTACCGGTGAACTTGATGCTGTCGAACGGTACCATCATGGCGGCGGTCGCTTTGTTCAGCTCTTCAACTTTGGTTCCATCCGGCAGCGTGACAGTGTAACGTCCGCCTTTGGTGGATTGCGTTTCGAAGAAACGGCCGACTTCAGCACTCGGAGAAGCGGTAGTTGCTACGCCCGGGATCTCAACTTTCTTCGCGGCTTCGCCACCTGCTGCTAATGCGGCACGACCAGCATCTGAATCTGCTGGGATCGCATCAGGGCTTTGTACAATGCGTTTTTTCGCATCAGCTTTATAGATGAATGCAGTAATACGCTGGTTGCCGCCCTGGTTGGCATCGACCTGACGCACGATATAGAAGGAGTAAGCACCTTTCTCTTTCGCTGCTTTGGTGATGGCATCGTTTACTTCCGGCTGGCTACGGTAGAAACCTTGCACTGTAACGGTGTCGTAAGGTTCTATCAGAACGGCCTGATCTTTTGGCAATTCCATAACGCCGTTAATGACACGGTTTTTTGACGCTTCCGCTTTTTCAGCGTCGGCTTTATAGACGTCGGCAACAACGCGCCAGTTACCGCCGCTGCCAAAATCTGAGGTATCAACAACATAAAAGGAGGCTGCACCGTCTTTATCTGCACGGCGCGAAACGGCAGCAACCGCATCACCGATAGCATTAAAACGACCGGTGACCACAATGCGGTCATAGGGTTTCAGGGCAGCCGCTTGCTCCGGCGTCAATTCTGTCGCTGCATTTACAGAAAAAGCAGTCGCAGAAATTAGTGCGGACGCCAGGAGAGTGTTCTTAAGCTTCATAAAAATAATCCTTCGCCTTGCGCAAACCAGGTACTGGTATTGTTATTGACTAGAAACGTCGCTGATTATTGCATTTAAATTGTGTCAGTGTCTGCGTCATTTTTCACTCATCGTGTCACGTTAGGTAACAACAGGGATAACATTTTGTGATATGCCGAAAATTTCGGCATTTGGTGACCAAAACTGATAAAGCAGTTGAATTTCATAAGTTAATTTAATGTTAATCAATTGTTTTTGACAGGTAGGTAATCATGTTTTGCCGCTTCGCTTGAGCGAATTATCAGCCTTTGTGGGCTATTTTTAGGGCATTTTATCTGTCTGAGGTTCGATTCATCTCTATTTCGCGAATTTCATAATAAATACTGTTTTTTGGCGCTAGATCACAGGCGTCATTTTCAGTAGGTTATACAGAGTTTGTTACTGTTTTATTTTATTGAGGTAACACTGACCTCTCTCGAGAGTGCGCGCATGCCTCGTGCGAACATTGATAAACCATCATCATAATTACAGATGGAAGGGAACATTATGCGAATTGGCATACCAAGAGAACGGTTAACCAATGAAACCCGCGTTGCAGCCACGCCGAAGACGGTTGAGCAGCTGCTTAAACTGGGTTTCAGCGTCGCGGTTGAAAGCGGTGCAGGTCAACTGGCGAGTTTTGACGATAAGGCGTTTGTTCAAGCAGGCGCAGAAATTGTTGATGAAAATGCAGTCTGGCAGTCAGAGATCATCCTGAAGGTCAATGCGCCGGAGGAGGCGGAAATTCCGTTACTTAATCCGGGCACGACGCTGGTGAGTTTTCTTTGGCCCGCGCAAAACCCTGAGCTGCTGCAAAAACTTGCAGAGCGTAACGTGACCGTTATGGCGATGGACTCCGTGCCGCGTATTTCACGCGCACAGTCGCTGGATGCCTTAAGCTCGATGGCGAACATCGCCGGGTATCGCGCTATTGTTGAAGCTGCACATGAATTCGGTCGCTTCTTCACCGGCCAGATCACCGCCGCAGGCAAGGTTCCACCTGCCAAGGTCATGGTGATTGGTGCGGGGGTGGCTGGTCTTGCGGCGATCGGTGCGGCAAACAGCCTGGGCGCTATCGTGCGTGCTTTTGATACCCGTCCGGAAGTGAAGGAACAGGTGCAGAGTATGGGCGCAGAGTTCCTTGAACTGGACTTTAAAGAAGAAGCGGGCAGCGGCGATGGCTATGCCAAAGTGATGTCCGAAGCGTTCATCAAAGCCGAAATGGAACTCTTCGCTGCGCAAGCGAAAGACGTCGACATTATCGTTACCACTGCGCTGATCCCGGGCAAACCGGCTCCGAAACTGATCACCCGTGAAATGGTCGATTCGATGAAAGCGGGCAGCGTAATTGTCGATCTTGCCGCGCAAAACGGCGGTAACTGCGAATATACCGTGCCTAACCAGGTGACCACCACCGAGAACGGGGTGAAAGTTATCGGCTATACCGATCTGCCTGGCCGTTTGCCAACGCAATCTTCCCAGCTGTACGGTACGAACCTCGTCAACCTGCTCAAACTGTTGTGCAAAGAGAAAGACGGCAATATCACTGTTGATTTTGACGACGTGGTTGTGCGTGGTGTCACGGTGGTTCGCGAGGGTGAAATCACCTGGCCTGCGCCGCCTATCCAGGTTTCTGCTCAGCCGCAGGCTGCACCAAAAGCCGCACCTGCGCCGAAAGAAGAGAAAAAACCTGTCTCTCCGTGGCGCAAATATGCGCTGATGGCGCTGGTAGTGATTTTGTTTGGCTGGCTCGCCGACGTCGCGCCGAAAGAGTTCCTTGGTCACTTTACGGTGTTCGCGCTTTCCTGCGTGGTGGGTTACTACGTGGTCTGGAATGTGTCACATGCGTTGCATACTCCGCTGATGTCTGTGACTAACGCCATCTCGGGGATTATCGTGGTTGGGGCGTTATTGCAAATTGGCCAGGGTGGCTGGGTGAGTTTCCTGAGCTTTATCGCGGTGCTTATTGCCAGCATTAATATTTTCGGTGGCTTCACCGTGACTCAGCGCATGCTGAAAATGTTCCGGAAAAACTAAGGGGTAACATATGTCTGGAGGATTAGTTACAGCTGCATACATTGTTGCCGCGATCCTGTTTATTTTTAGTCTGGCGGGGCTTTCGAAACACGAAACCTCTCAGCAGGGTAACAACTATGGCATCGCCGGGATGGCGATTGCGCTGATTGCCACGATATTTGGTCCGGATACCGGCAACGTTGCGTGGATCCTGGTGGCGATGATCATTGGCGGCGCGATTGGTATTCGTCTGGCGAAGAAAGTCGAAATGACCGAGATGCCGGAGCTGGTGGCGATTCTGCACAGCTTCGTCGGTCTGGCTGCGGTACTGGTGGGTTTCAACAGCTACCTGTATCACGATACGGGCCTGGAACCGATTCTGGTGAACATTCACCTGACGGAAGTGTTCCTGGGTATCTTCATCGGTGCGGTAACCTTTACCGGTTCTGTGGTGGCCTTTGGCAAACTGCGCGGCAAGATTTCCTCTAAACCGCTGATGCTGCCGAATCGTCACAAAATGAACCTGGCGGCGCTGGTTGTTTCTTTCCTGCTGCTGGTGGTGTTTGTTCGTACCGAAAGCGTGGGCCTGCAGGTTCTGGCACTGTTGGTGATGACCATTATTGCACTGGCCTTTGGCTGGCATCTGGTGGCCTCCATCGGCGGTGCGGATATGCCGGTTGTCGTGTCAATGCTTAACTCCTATTCAGGATGGGCGGCGGCGGCAGCGGGCTTCATGCTGAGCAACGATCTGCTGATCGTTACCGGTGCGCTGGTCGGTTCTTCTGGTGCGATCCTGTCTTACATTATGTGTAAGGCGATGAACCGTTCATTCTTCAGCGTTATTGCGGGTGGCTTTGGTTCTGACGGTTCTTCTACCGGGTCTGATGAAGAAGTGGGTGAACATCGTGAGATTACTGCGGAAGACACAGCAGAAATGCTGAAGAACTCGCACTCCGTGATCATCACCCCGGGTTACGGCATGGCAGTGGCTCAGGCACAGTATCCGGTCGCGGAAATCACTGAGAAACTGCGCGCGCGCGGCATCAAAGTGCGTTTTGGTATTCACCCGGTAGCAGGGCGCTTACCAGGTCATATGAACGTGCTGCTGGCGGAAGCCAAAGTACCTTATGACATCGTGCTGGAAATGGATGAGATCAACGATGATTTCGCCGATACCGATACAGTGCTGGTCATTGGTGCCAACGACACGGTAAACCCGGCGGCGCAGGATGACCCGCGCAGCCCAATCGCCGGCATGCCGGTACTGGAAGTGTGGAAAGCGCAGAACGTCATCGTGTTCAAACGTTCGATGAACACCGGCTATGCAGGTGTGCAGAACCCGCTGTTCTTTAAAGATAACACCCATATGCTGTTTGGTGATGCCAAAGCTAGCGTGGATGCGATCCTGAAAGCGCTGTAATTGCCAGTAAAAGTAAGACGGCCTCTGCGGAGGCCGTTTTTTTAAACATCCAGTTTACGCTGGGTGATCCATTCCACACGAGCCGGATCGCGATGCGAGAAGAACGCGCTGGTTCCGCTGTCCATCGCGGCAATTTGCGTCATCTCTTCCGCCGTTAGGGCAAAGTCCAGCACCTGAATATTCTCGGCCATCCGCGCTTTACGCACGGTTTTCGCCAGCGAAATAATCCCACGTTGATAAATCCAGCGCAGCACGACTTGACCAACGCTTTTGCCATATTTTTCACCAATAGCCGATAAGACTGGGTTCTGAAACAGGTCATTGCGTCCTTCAGCGAACGGTGCCCAGGCTTGCGGTTGAATATTCCGGCTCTGCATCCAGGCTACTGCATGCGGCTGCTGATGAAAAGGATTCACCTCAATTTGGTTAACGGCTGGGATAATGCGATTGAAAGCGATTAAATCCGCCAGACGATCCGGATGAAAGTTACTCACGCCAATCGCGCGGATTTTCCCTTCTTCATATAATTCTTCCATCGCACGCCAGGCACCGTGCACATCGCCATAGGGCTGATGAATCAAATAAAGGTCAATATAATCCAGTTGAAGCCGTTGCAGAGAACGTGCGAATTGCGCCTTTGCGCCTGCATAGTTGGTATCCTGTAACCACAGTTTGGTCGTCACAAAAAGCGCCTCGCGGGGGACTCCGCTTTGCTTAAGTGCGTTGCCGACCTGAGTTTCATTCTGGTAGGAGGCAGCGGTATCAATCAGGCGATATCCTGTATCAATGGCATCCCGTACGGCTTGCTCACATTCGCTGGCATCGGTCATTTGATAAACGCCAAATCCGAACAGGGGCATCTCAACACTGTTATTCAAAACTGTTGTATTCATTGGGTTCTCCTGAGCATCATCGTTGCATTGGCTGCAGATTAGCAAATCTGTGTTGATACGATTAGTCTGTGAAATTCGCATGGACCTATGAGTAGAATTCATTTCTGAAAGGTAATTGTTGGAAGTCAGTCACAAAATATGACGCCTATGATTTCACCATTCATGATTTCAGTTCATAAACTCATGCGGTTTTAACCGTCTAATCACGGCAATACGTTGTCTATATACTGCGACCTGACTTTTTAGAACATGACAGGGCACTATGCGTACACGTGAACATGCCTCACCGGTAACTACCGCAAGCCAGACCGGTCTTACTTTTATTCTGATCCTCAGTGGCCTGATGGCCTTTACATCGCTTTCTACCGATATTTATCTTCCAGCAATGCCGACGATGGCCGGGGATTTACATGGCAATGTTGAGCTGACGATTACTGGTTTCTTAATTGGTTTTACTATCGCACAGTTGATTTGGGGGCCGATTAGCGATCATATGGGGCGGCGTAAGCCGCTGTTTATCGGCATGGTGCTATTTATCATTGGTTCCGCAGGGTGTGCGCTGTCTACAAGCATCACGCAAATTGTTTTCTGGCGGGTATTTCAGGCGCTTGGAGCCTGTACCGGGCCTATGCTGGCGCGAGCGATGATCCGCGATCTCTTTGCACGTACTCGTGCGGCGCAAATGCTCTCAACCCTGGTGTTGGTTATGGCGATTGCGCCAATCGCCGGACCGTTGATTGGCGGGCAAATTATTCGCCTGAGCACCTGGCACTCTATTTTTTGGCTGCTGGTGGTGATTGGTGCGCTGATGTTTATCTCCCTAAACTGGCTGCCCGAAACATTGCCGGAAGATAAACGGGTGAAAGCCTCTTTGGCTGGCGCATTTCGTAATTACCGTTCGTTGTTAACGAATGGGCGTTTTATGCGCTATACCCTGAGCCTGACGTTTTATTACGTCGGTGCGTACGCGTTTATTACCGGGTCACCGTTTGTTTATATTAGCTATTACCATGTTGATCCACAGCATTACGGCTGGTTGTTTGCGCTAAACATTATCGGTGTTATGGCTATGAGCGTGGTTAACCGCCGTCTGGTGCAACGGCACGCTCTGGAACAGCTGCTGAAAAATGCGACGCTGCTGGCGGCGCTGGCTGCGGTTGTGCTTGCGCTGCTGGTTAAGCTGGAATCAGGTGGCGTCGTTGCCATTATCATCACTGTTTTTCTGTTTTTCTCGATGAATGGCATTATTGCTGCAACGTCGACTGCTGCGGCGTTGGATGCGGTACCGAACATTGCGGGTTCAGCTTCGGCGCTGATTGGCGCGTTGCAATATGGCAGCGGTATTATCTCATCGTTGCTGCTGGCGGCCTTCAGTGATGGCACGCCCTGGACCATGGCGTGGATAATAGCGCTATTTACGCTGTTAAGCGCCGTTTTGGCTTTTCGCGCGAAACGATAAAGGAAATGCCCCGCGATGGCGGGGCGAAAACTCATTCTTTGTTCAGATCGCTAAGCAGCACGGCAATGCTTTGACCGCCGTTGGTTTGCTCAAGCGCGATTTTCACGATGATGGTCAGCGGCACAGAAAGCAGCATCCCCACGGGACCGAGCAACCAGCCCCAGAAGATTAACGACAGAAATACTACCAACGTGGACAGCCCCAGCCCGCGGCCCATGATCCGCGGCTCGAGGATATTCCCGAATACCAGGTTGATGACCAGATAGCCTGCCAGAACCACCAGCGCATCGTAAAGACCGCTGAATGCCAGCACCTGAGCGATAGGGGGAATGGCTGCCAATACAGAACCGATATTAGGGATGTAGTTCAGGGCGAAGGCCAGTAATCCCCAGACAAAGGCAAAGCGCACATCCAATGCAGCAAGCATGCCCCAGGCGACCAACCCGGTCACAATGCTGATTGCCGTTTTAAGCACCAGATAGTGGGAGACGCTGTCGATGGCGCGTTGAATCGCCGCCATACCTTCAATGGGGCGACTCATCATTTGTTTGAGTTTGTTGGGCAGTTGCGGTACTTCCAGCAGCATAAAAACTACCGTCAGTAGCAGTAAAAATATCGATGACATAGCATTTGAAAGCTGCGCCAGTAAATTGGTCACCAGCGTCATTGCCGCGTTCGGATCGATATATTTGACGAGTTCGTCCACGGAAACGCCGATCCCTGCGCGTTGTAACCATGGTTCAAGATTTTTCAGTGGGATAACCAGTGAAGAGCGATATTGCGGTAGCGTTCGCGCAAGTTCATTTAAGGATGTACCTAAATACGCCAACAGCAGCACCATTAACATTACAATAATAACGATAAGCAATGACACCGCAATTACGCGCGGTATGCGAAGCTTGACCATCCGCTGCACAACGGGATTGAGCACAACGGCTATAAATAACGCCAGAATAAAGGGGACGATGATATCTGCGGCAAAGCGAATACCGCTCAGGATGATAACCAGCATGCCCAGCATAATGACTATTTTTAGACCGTTAAGCGTGATGATCGGTTTCGCCATGTGTATTCCCGCATTTTTCATTTTTGAATCTGCATAATAAAGTGATTTGCGTCGAGCCGTTATAACAAAAATCAAACGGGGCAGGTAAAGAAGTGAAAAGACTTTGAGTTCGTCTTGAAGCTATGATACAAATCATCTGTGTTTAACTACCGAGGACAATTATCATCCGCGATGATGAGAAGCAACACTGCGGATAATTGTAATATTATGGACAATATGTTCAGGATGTTTTTGCGTTTACCTACACTTCTTCGTACCTCCTCCACTTTCTTGCTTGCGGGTGAGCAACACTGGCGCAACGCGCTTTAGTCCCTTCTTCTGCCTGAGCTGGCGCTGTGCGCTTAGCTAACTAATTTTATTTTTTGGTTTACTGCATGCAGTAGGCCTAAAGGACTATATTCTCAAGCAGGAGAAGCATCATGTTTTACTGGATATTATTAGGTCTGGCCATCGCGGCTGAAATTACTGGCACGCTGTCAATGAAATGGGCAAGCGTCGGTCATGGTAATTCGGGCTTTATTTTAATGCTGGTAATGATCGCCTTATCGTATATTTTTCTCAGTTTCGCCGTTAAAAAAATTGCCCTTGGTGTGGCCTATGCCTTGTGGGAAGGTATCGGTATTTTATTTATTACGCTGTTTAGTGTGTTGTTATTTGACGAAACCTTGTCCACGATGAAAGTGGCTGGACTGGTCTCGCTGGTATTAGGCATTGTGCTGATCAAGTCTGGTACTCGAAAACCTGCCAAAACGAGCAAAGAGGTGACCCATGCAGCAGTTTGAGTGGGTTCATGGTGCCTGGCTTGGCATGGCCATCGTGCTGGAAATAGTCGCTAACGTCTTTTTGAAATTTTCTGATGGATTTCGCCGCAAGGTTTATGGCGTGCTGTCGCTGGCTGCCGTGTTAGCGGCCTTTAGCGCGCTGTCGCAGGCGGTAAAAGGTATTGACCTTTCTGTTGCCTACGCCTTGTGGGGCGGGTTTGGGATTGCCGCGACGTTAGCGGCTGGTTGGGTGTTGTTTGGTCAGCGCCTGAATAATAAAGGCTGGATTGGCGTGGCGCTGCTGCTGGCCGGAATGGTGATGATTAAACTTGCCTAATATCCGTGCTGCCCGTTAATGCGGGCAGCATGTGTTACTCCTTCGCCAACGCTTCCAACTTATCGCGAAAACCGGTCACGGATATGGCGCGATTATCGGCTCGCCAGCGATCTTTCGCCGCTGGAGCGGAGCTTTGTACGCCAATCAACTGCCAGCCTGAATCTGTCTTCAGCATCAACGGTGAACCGCTGTCGCCCGGGAGCGTGTCGCACTGGTGTGACAAGACGGTATTCTGCGCCCAGCCGGTCACTACACAATCCTGATGGGTGTACAAATCGTCCAGATGATCTTCCGGATAGCCCGACTGTGTGACTTTGCGATCGGCGGTTTTCAACGCCGCGGTTAACGCCGCTTTATCACCTTCAAACAATGGTAGGGGCGTGATTCCGGAAGGCGGGTAACGCAGCACCACCAGACCAAAATCCCACGGGGCTGCTGATGGCGGCACAATCCAGCCATCTCCATCGGCTTTTAAACGTTTACCAAGTGAGGGATCAACCCGTCCTTCGATTCCATGGATTTCATAGCGCCAGACACCCTTTTTCGACACAAAGCGTAACGCGACGGCTTTATCCGGTTTGCCTTTCGGTGGAGCGAGCAAGCAGTGTCCTGCAGTCAGGGCCAGATGCGGTGAAATGAGCGTGGCGGTACACAGATTACCGCTGGCGGTTTCCAGTTGCCCAATAGCGTCCCATGGTGATTGCGTTGGATCAGTCACTTTTGTGCGATCGTCATGACCAAAAAACAGCGTTTTTATGTTTTCTGCTTCAGCGGTAGTCGTTGCTGGCTGATCCGCATGCGCACCAACGGGAAAAAAACAAATTGAGCCCAGTAATACAGCAATGGTTTTATGCATATCACACTCTGGTGGGGAATTATGATTATAAACAGCAAACCCTCAGTTAATACTATAGACGGGACGGCGAGAAAGTGGGAGTAAAATCAGATAACTACACTCAGGAAAGATAAAAATGCATGGCGATGAGGGCGCAAATTATCAGAGTAATAAGAATGAACTCAAAGCGGTAATGTGACACCATTTTACCCTCCGAAAGGCGGCGCTACATCAGGTCGATCTAGCGCCGTATGCTATGGCGTGGGGGACGCCATAGTGACTACAAATGCGTTATGCTGCAGGTTGAGCTGCTGGTTTAGCGGTGTCGTGTTTTACGGCTTTTTTGGTGTGTTTTTTAGCGGCCTGAGCTTTCTGCTCTGGTGCTTTTTGTTCTGCTGCTGGCTTGGTTGCCGCTTTTTTGGTGTGTTTTTTAGCAGCCTGAGCTTTTTGCTCTGGCGCTTTTTGTTCTACAGCCGGTTTAGTGGTGGATTTTTTAGCGTGTTTCTTGGCAGCCTGCGCTTTCTGCGGCGCTGCTTTGTGCTGTTTTTTATGATGCGTGGTTTTTGCCGGCGCTGCTTTGGTGGTTGCAGCAGCAGTCGGAGCGGTAGTAGCAGTTGTCTCAGCAGCAAACGCGGCAGAAGACAGACCCATAGCAGCGGCAACAACCAGAGCTAATACTTTTTTCATTCTCATACCCTCGATTTGGTTTTTCATTCAACCCCACTGCGGGGCCGTTGAAATAACTATATCGCTGTAATCAGAGGGCTTCCGTGAGTCATTGGTTTCGGCGTGTAACGATATGTACAATGACTCACGGTATGAGATTACAAATAGCGGGTTTCCAGATGAGCGCGGAAATAACGGCTGCTGAGCGGTTCGCCGGTGGCCTGGGTAATAAGCTGTTCAGTGGTAAAACGGCTGCCATGCTGCCAGATGTTCTGACGTAGCCAGTCAAACAGGGGACCAAACTCACCTTGTGCAATAGACTGATTCAAATCAGGCAATGCGCGGTTAGCGGCACTGAACAACTGCGCCGCATACATGGCGCCCAGGGTATAGGAAGGGAAGTAGCCAAAGCCGCCATCGGTCCAGTGAATATCCTGCATACAGCCGTTACGATAGTTTCCGATCGTTGACAGCCCCAACCAGGACTGCATTTTTTCGTTCCACAATGCCGGGATATCATCCACTTCAATATCGCCATTAATAAGCGCACGTTCGATTTCATAACGCAGGATCACGTGAGCGGGATAGCTTACCTCGTCGGCATCAACACGGATAAACCCGGGCTTGACCTGCTGGTTCCAGGCGATGAAATTGCTTTCTTCAAACGCTGCCTGATCGCCAAAGTGGCGCGTTACAGTCGGAATCAACCGCATCAGAAAGGCTTTACTGCGTCCCAGCTGCATCTCAAAGAACAGACTCTGGGACTCATGAATGGCGGTTGAGCGTGCCAGAGCAATAGGTTGCCCAGACCAGCTGCGTGGCAGGTTTTGCTCGTAGCGCGCGTGACCGGTTTCATGGATCACGCCAAATAGCGCGCTGAGTAATTCGTTTTCATCATAGCGGGTGGTAATGCGAACATCTTCTGGTACGCCGCCACAGAAAGGATGTGCACTGATATCCAGCCGACCAGCGGTAAAGTCGAAACCTAGCTGTGCCATTGTTTCAAGACCCAGCTCTCGCTGTACAGCTGTTGGGAAGGGACCTACCGGGGCGATGAGCGACTGCTGAGACTGCTTTGCCACCACCTTGTTTAGCAGATCGGGCAGCCAGCTTTTAACGTCTGCGAAAAGGACATCCAACTGAGTGCTGGTCATTCCTGGTTCAAAGATGTCCAGTAGCGCGTCATACGGCGAACAACCTTTAGCTTCTGCGCGCAGTCGGGCTTCTTCGCGGCTGTACTTCACAACCTCTTTCAGGTTATCGGAAAATCCTTCCCAGTCATTAGCTGGTCGCTGGCTACGCCAGGCATGCTCACAGCGACTTCCCGCAAGAGATTTTGCTTCTACCAACGATTCGGGCAACAAGGATGCCTGGTGATGCAGTCGCGACATTTCGCGCAGGTTCGCCTGTTCTACATCGTTGAGATCTTCCTGTTGCGCTGCGGCGATCCACGTTGCCACTTTCGGGTCAGTTAACAGTTGGTGTTCAAGCACGCTCAGCTCGGCCAACGCTTCGCCTCGGGCTTTACTGCCTCCTGGCGGCATCATGGTAAACATGTCCCAACTGGCGATTGCCGAGAGGTGGGAGAAGCGAGAGAGCCGCTGGAACGTGCGGGTGAGCTGATGGTAATTATCATTGTTACTCATTTTTTGTTCTCGTTCTGTTTAGGTGTGGTTAAGAAGTTTACCGTGATTCACTCACTTTTCATAAACACACCTTTGTACCCGGTTTTCCGTAACAGCTTTTTATAGCGAAAAGCCAGCAGAACCACAAAACAGATGGCGTAGATAATAGGGAGCGGTGATAACACTTTTACCGACCACAGATAATGCAGCGGTAGCAAAATGGCGGCCAGGTAGACGTAGTTGTGCAATGTTTGCCAGCGTTTGCCCATTTTACGCTGAGCGGCTTGTGTCGAGGTCAACGTCAACAGGAATAAGATAATCCAACCGGCCATACCCAGCATTAGCCATGGGCGTGAAACCAGTTCACGACCCAACAATCCCAGGTTTTGTATACCCAGTTCCAGCAGAGCATAGCTGGTAATATGCAGTGTGGCCCATGCAAAGCACCATAAACCTAACAACCGCCGGGTACGAAATAACAAAGGCTGCTTTGCATAGCGTGCGAGCGGCGATACCAGCAGGGTAGCAAGCAAAAACTTCAGCGCGGTAATGCCCGTAAAGTGCTGGATATCTTTTCCCGGGTCGGCACCCAACCCGCCATGCTGCGCGGCCCAGAAGAGCCATAGCAGGGGTAAAAAACCGGCGAGATGCAGCGGCACTTTCAGGCCGGTTATCTGTTTTGCAGTCAACCTCACTTAAAAATACTCCCGAAGATCCATGCCCTGATATAACGATGCCACCTCATCGGCATAACCATTAAAAGGTAACGTGGGCTGTCTCTGTACATCAAGAATGCCACCGGAACCGATAAAACGCTCAGTAGCCTGAGACCAGCGAGGGTGATCAACCTGCGGATTTACGTTGGCGTAAAATCCGTATTCATTTGGTGCTGACATATTCCAGGTCGTCGGCGGCTGCTCACGCGTCAGCTTAATACTGACTATCGATTTAATGCCCTTGAAGCCGTATTTCCAGGGTACGGTCAGGCGTATCGGCGCCCCGTTTTGCGGTGGCAATGCTTTGCCATATACGCCTACGGTGAGAAGTGTGAGTGGGTGCATAGCCTCATCCAACCGCAGACCTTCGACATAGGGATATTTCAACCCACCGCCAATAAAGCGGTCTTTCTGACCCGGCATTTCATCAGGGGCGTAGCGTGTTTCAAAAGCGACGTATTTGGCGTGACTGGTTGGCTCAACCAGCGCCAGTAATTTATGCAACGGAAAACCCACCCACGGCACAACCATCGACCAGGCCTCAACGCAACGCATCCGATAAATACGCTCTTCTAATGGAAAGCGTGTGGTCAGCGCATCATGATCCAAGGTTAAAGGTTTGTTGACCTCACCGCTGATGGTTAACGTCCAGGGATCGGTTTTCAGGCTACCGGCATTGGCGGCAGGATCGGCTTTATCCAGACCAAATTCGTAGAAATTGTTGTAGCCCGTCACCTTGTCTTCTGGCGTCAGTGACAGGCTGTTTTGCCAGCGCTCGGGCTTTGTGAACTCAAGCGCTTTGCCTGCGGGGGCCGGTGGACGATCGTTGCCTTTAAACCAATCCAGCAAATTAGCCTGTGTGGGGGAGGACAGCGTGGCCGCAGCAGCACCTATCCCAAGTGCTTTGAGGATCTGTCGTCGTTGCATAAAAAATACTGACTCGGCTGTAACATCTGCTTCCCGAAGTGGACGTTTTTTTAGCATGACTTATCCTTCTTATTTTCATGTTAAGGAAAACAAGCGACGTTTCCCTGTTGATGTCTGACGTGTCTATAACGACATACTGCGCGTATGCGTATCCCTGGATCCTCACGAAAAGTTAAAAATTTTGTGATAACTTCCGCCCCTTGCCTGAGGTAAGCTTTCAGCACGACGAGAGGGGGATGACACTGATGGCAGGCGCGAAAAAGATATTTTTGGTGGAAGATGACAGCGATATTGCCTCACTTTTGCAGCTTAGCCTGAAGGATGAGGGTTACGAAATTGTTCATGAGGCAGACGGAGCTCGTGCGCTTGAACAACTGGAGAAACACGTCTGGGATGCCGTTATCCTCGATCTGATGCTGCCGGGTGTCGACGGGCTGGAGATTTGTCGTCGCATTCGCCAAATGAGTTTTTATTTGCCCGTCATTATCATCAGCGCCCGCACCAGCGAAACGCACCGTGTATTGGGGCTGGAAATGGGTGCCGATGATTATCTGGCCAAACCTTTCTCGGTGCTGGAGTTGATGGCCCGGGTAAAGGCGTTGTTTCGCCGTCAGGAAGCGATGAGTCAGAACTTACGTATGGAGGCGGGGATTATCACCGTTCATGGCGTAGAAATTGACCCATTAGCGCGGGAAGTCCGGCTGCATGGTAAATCCCTCGATTTAACGCCGCGCGAATTCGATCTGCTCTATTTTTTCGCCCGTCATCCAGGCGAGGTCTTTTCGCGTCAGGCGCTGTTAGATCAGGTGTGGGGCTACCAGCATGAAGGGTATGAGCATACGGTGAACAGTCATATTAATCGCCTGCGGACCAAAATTGAAAAGGATGCTGCGGAGCCGGAAATTATTCTCACGGTTTGGGGACGAGGCTATAAGCTTGCTGCGGTTAACGCGGAGCATCAGCCATGATTTATCGCCTGTCGCTGAGCCAGCGTCTGACCCTCGTCTTTACCGCCATTATGCTGATTTGTGCGGTTACCGTCAGTGTTGTCCAGATCCGCAGCAGTAAACAGTATGGTGACGCCATGGTGCAAAGGCTCTCGCTGGAGCTGGCGAGCAAGATTGTCAAAAGTGAGTCGCTTATTGATACCAGCGGGCAGATTAATCGCCAGACCTTAAAAGGATTGTTTAATCACCTGATGACGCTCAACCCCAGCGTGGAGCTGTATCTGATTTCACCATCAGGTGAAATACTTGCTGATGCTGCACCGCCCGGGCATATCCAGCGGCAGAAAATTAGCGTGCAGCCGATCCAGGATTTCCTTAACTCAGATGCGTTGCCCGTCTATGGCAACGATCCGCGTAGCAGTCAGCAAAAGGTATTCAGCGCAGCGCCGGTTTTATATAACGGTGAGCTACATGGCTATTTGTACATTATTCTGCAGGGTGAAGACCTGAATATGCTGGCGAATACCGCCTGGCAAAAAACGCTCTGGAATACCGTGGCCTGGACGTTAATACTGGTTTTATTAGCTGGTGCAATCGCTGGATTCCTGGTGTGGCGATGGGTGACGAATCCAGTGAAAAGGCTGACTGGGCAGGTGGTCAAACTGGAACAGGACAGCATTAGCGTCATCAAACAGCTGGCGCAAAAAAATCCCGAACCGGTACCGGAGAATGAAATAGCGCTGCTGAACAATGCGTTTATCGAGTTAGCGCAGAAAATTGCCCAGCAGTGGGATTTATTAGCAGACAGCGATCGTCAGCGCAGAGAGTTTATTGCCAATATTTCGCACGATTTACGCACGCCGTTGACTTCACTGTTGGGGTATCTGGAAATGCTGTCGCTGAAAGCCGATACGATGACGCCTGAGGAAAATCGGCATTATCTTAGCATCGCGCTGCGCCAGGGGCATAAAGTTCGCCATCTGTCACAACAGCTGTTTGAGCTGGCAAGGCTGGAGCATGGCGGTATAAAACCGCAGCGTGAACGTTTTGCTATTGGTGAATTGATCCAGGACGTGGCACAGAAATTTGATCTCCCTGTTGCCACGCGTCATTTGCAGTTGCACCTTGACGTAACGGGGCCGTTACCGCTGGTGAATGCCGATTTATCGATGATAGAAAGAGTCGTGACGAATTTGCTGGATAATGCTATCCGTCATACGCCTGACGGAGGCGAAGTACGGCTAAAAGTCTGGCGTGATGAAGACCGTTTATTAGCCGAAGTGCAGGACAGTGGGCCAGGGGTAGAAGAAGCTGTGCGAGAAGTATTGTTTCAGCGCCCGACCGCGTTAATTCCCCGTGAGCAGCGGGCTGAGCGCGGCGGTCTGGGCTTACTGATCGTGCGTAGAATGCTCGAGCTGCATGGAGGGGATATCCTTCTGGTTAGCTCAACGGCAGGGGCTTGCTTCCGTTTCTCGTTGCCGCTGGCGGATTCTCCTCTGAGTAGCTGACGGTGAAATTCCGGAGTAAAGAGGGTTTTGGCATTGTACCCATGGGCATTGCGTAAAAGTTGGTAGGTTGTCAGTGATAATGAGAATTTTTATCATGCATAGATAATTCATCAACTTATCTTCGATGAGCGCAAGGAGATCGTATGTCACAGGATGCCGACAACCTGTATATCGCCAGGACCAAAGCAGTTGCTGGCTGCTTTTCAATGTTTTTACTGATGTTTGGCCTCACGTTTACCCCGTTGTTTTTCCCCGCGAGTCAGGACCTGCTTGCCAAAGGGTTACTTTTTCCGCTGCTGTTTGCGCTGGAATTTGTTGTGCTGGTTCCGCTGTATTATTTCTTCTTTAGAAAAAGAGAGGGACTGGGCAAAGGCATTTTCAACGCCAGGTGGTTTGCCATTTTGTTCGCGGCGCTGCTGTTTATTCAGCTTATCCTGCCATTGATTTTGGGTCTCAGACAAACTGAAGCGTGGGTGACCAGCCAAATATCCTTAAGTAGTTATGCGTTGTGGTTATCTACGTTGACCCTGATATTTATCGCGCCAGTTTATGAAGAAATTGTTTTCAGAGGCTGTTTATTCAACGCGTTCCAGTACTGGTTCAATAATAAAACCTGGCTGTCGTCAGTGGTGGTATCGGTCATTTTTGCCATCATGCATACGCAGTATGTGGATCTACGCACGTTGCTGATGTTGTTTCTTGTGTCGCAGGTGTTGATCCTGGCCAGACTGAAAAGCAACGGTCTGTTGATGCCAATTTTGCTGCATATAGTGATGAACGGGACGGTTGTTGCTCTGCAGATGGCGGCTCAGACGTTACAGCCAGGGTGATGAAGGTGATGCCCGGAACCCGGGCATCGTGGATTATACGTGCAGACGATGGTGCAAACGCGCACCGACCAGCAACGCCAACACCAGCATCAGGGCGATAAATCCGCCCACACCGTTCCAGCCATAGCTGTGCCAGAACACACCGCCCAGCGTACCGGCAATACTGGATCCCAGATAATAGCTGAACAGATACAGGGAAGAAGCCTGGCCTTTAGCGCGTTTTGCTCGTGGTCCAATCCAACTGCTTGCTACGGAGTGCGCGGCAAAGAACCCGGCTGAAAAGAGCAGCATCCCGGCGAAGATCAGCCATAGCGATGTGAACAGGGTCATTAACAGTCCAACCAGCATCACGCCTGTTGAAAAGAGCATTACCGGGCCACGGCCATAACGAGTGGTCATAGAACCCGCCTTTGGCGAACTCCAGGTCCCAGTCAGATACGCCACAGATAACAAACCTACAACCGCCTGGCTGAGCTCCCACGGGGAGAGCATCAGGCGGTAGCCGATGTAATTAAACAGCGTGACAAACGACCCCATCAACAAAAAACCTTCCGCAAACAGCAGCGGCAAACCTTTGTCGCGCCAGTGCAAGCGGAAGTTGATAAACAACGTTTTCGGGCGCAGCGACGTAGGTCTGAAATGACGGGATTCCGGTAAGATTTTCCAGAACATCAGTGCAGAGGCAAGGGCAAAACAGCCGATCGCCGCCAGCGCGATACGCCAGTTAAAAAAGTCGGTAAACACGCCGCTAATTAAGCGACCACTCATTCCGCCAATTGAGTTACCGCTGATATACAGGCCCATTGAGAAGGCGACGAAACTGGGATGAATTTCTTCACTCAGATAGGTCATCCCTACCGCCGCGACGCCGCTCAGTGAAAGTCCTATCAGAGCACGCATGATTAAAATACCGTGCCAGCTGGTCATCATCGTTGAAAGCAGCGTACAACAAGAGGCGAGCAGCAGCGCGGTAACCATCACCGGCTTGCGGCCAATAGCATCTGAAAGTGGGCCGGTAAACAGCAACCCTATCGCCAGCATCGCCGTTGATATGGAAAGCGAAATACTGCTGCTGGCGGGAGATACCCCAAACTCGTGCGAAAGCACTGGCAGTATAGGTTGTACGCAATAGAGGAGGGCAAAAGTCGCCAGCCCGGCGGAAAACAGCGCCAGCGTGACGCGCATAAATGGGGATGTTCCGCGTTTGATAAAACCATCCGGCGGGGTAACTATCTGTTCATCAACATCGCTTGTTGGCGCGGTATCGACAGTTGTTGTACGGCTCACTTGAAATCCTTGCTCATTCAATTACGTCTACAGGACCAGCCATAAGAGTATGAAAATCACAATATTCTGTCTAATATATTAATAATCTCAAATAATATTTTAAAAATATGAATATCGAACTGCGTCATTTACGTTACTTTGTGGCCGTTGCCGAAGAGCTGCATTTTGGTCGGGCGGCGGCGCGGTTAAACATTTCGCAACCGCCGCTAAGCCAGCAGATCCAGATCCTTGAACAGCAGGTTGGCGCCCGGTTACTTGCCCGAACTAACCGTAGCGTGGCGCTGACCTCTGCCGGAAAGCAGTTTCTGGCGGACAGTCGGCAGATCCTCGGGCTGGTTAATGAAGCCGCCGCCAGGGCTGAGCGTTTGCATCTGGGAGAAGCAGGGGAATTGCGTATTGGCTTTACGTCGTCCGCGCCGTTTATCAAAGCGGTTTCAGATACGTTATCTCTGTTTCGCCAAAGCTACCCGGCAGTGCATATGCAAACCCGTGAAATGAACACACGTGAGCAAATTGCCCCGCTCAATGAAGGAACGCTGGATTTGGGACTTCTGCGCAATACGCAGCTACCGGATACGCTGGAGCGTGAAATCATTCTGCATGAACCACTGATGGCAATGATCCCACGTGCGCATCCGTTGGCGCAAAAACCCGTGGTTACGTTGGCCGAACTGGCGAATGAGCCATTTGTCTTTTTTGACCCCCATGTGGGGACAGGGTTGTATGACGATATTCTGGGCCTGATGCGTCGCTATGGACTGAAACCGACGATTGCGCAGGAGGTTGGCGAGGCGATGACTATCATTGGGCTGGTGGCCGCAGGATTAGGGGTTTCTATACTTCCTGCTTCTTTTAAACGGGTGCAGCTGTATGAAATGTGTTGGATCCCGATAGCGGAAGAAGATGCTGTCTCGGAAATGTGGTTAGTGTGGCCAAAGCATCATGAGCAAAGTCACGCCGCGCAACGCTTTCGTGAGCAGTTGCTGGCGGCCGTTCAGGGCGGTTAATTTAGTTTAAAAATGGGCGAAAATGTGCAGTAAATCACAAGGCTAAGTAAAAAGTTGACGGAAGCCATTGAAGTGCTTCACCATAGCCCGCAGATTATTTCGGAGCGCGAAAATAAAGGGAGTAAGTGGTGGTTGCTGATAGTCAGCCTGGGCATATCGATCAAATTAAGCAGACCAATGCGGGCGCGGTTTATCGCCTGATTGATCAGCTGGGTCCGGTATCGCGTATTGATCTCTCTCGCCTGGCACAATTGGCGCCTGCCAGCATTACCAAAATTGTCCGCGAAATGCTCGAAGCGCATCTGGTGCAAGAGCTGGAAATCAAGGAAGCGGGTAGCCGTGGTCGTCCGGCCGTTGGGCTGGTTGTCGAAACGGAAGCCTGGCACTACTTATCCATTCGTATCAGTCGCGGCGAGATTTTTCTGGCGCTACGCGATCTGAGCAGCAAACTGGTGGTTGAAGATTGTCTTGAAATGGCGCTGGTCAGCGAAACACCGTTGCTGGATCGCGTGATTACGCAGGTCGATCAGTTTTTCATCCGCCACCAGCAAAAGCTGGAGCGCTTAACCTCCATTGCCATCACCTTACCCGGCATTATTGATACTGAAAACGGTATCGTTCATCGCATGCCATTTTACGAAGATGTCAAAGAGATGCCGTTGGGCGAAGCGCTTGAGAACCATACCGGTGTGCCGGTGTATATTCAGCACGATATCAGCGCCTGGACGATGGCCGAGGCGCTTTTTGGCGCATCGCGTGGTGCTCGCGACGTCATTCAGGTGGTGATCGATCATAACGTGGGTGCAGGGGTGATCACTGACGGGCATTTGCTGCATGCAGGCAGCAGTAGCCTGGTGGAGATTGGCCATACGCAGGTCGATCCCTACGGTAAACGCTGCTACTGCGGCAACCATGGTTGTCTGGAAACAATCGCCAGCGTCGACAGCGTGCTCGAATTGGCGCAGGTGCGGCTGAAGCAGTCAATGAGTTCTTCTCTACACGGACAACCGTTAACGGTAGACGCGCTGTGTCTGGCGGCCATGCAGGGTGATTTATTGGCGAAAGATATCATTAGCGGCGTCGGGACCCACGTCGGTCGAATTCTTGCCATCATGGTGAATTTGTTCAACCCGCAAAAGATATTGATTGGCTCTCCGCTCAGTAAAGCGGCAGATATCTTGTTCCCAACCATCGCTGACAGCATTCGTCAGCAGGCGCTTCCGGCTTACAGTCAGCATATAGTCGTTGAAAGTACCCAGTTTACCAATCAGGGGACGATGGCTGGGGCGGCACTCGTGAAGGACGCGATGTATAACGGTTCTTTGTTGATTCGTCTATTACAGGGTTAACATTTTTTAACTGTTGTACGAAAAATTGCGCTATCTCAAGCTGATCCTGGTCGTCATACCTTAGACTTTCTCCACTGTTTTATTTTCCTGACTTATATTTTCAAAGCATAACGGTGGAGTTAGTGATGCTGAAGCGTTTCTTTATTACAGGTACAGACACTTCTGTTGGGAAGACCGTGGTTTCCCGCGCATTACTACAAGCGTTAGCGTCAGGGGGTAAAAGCGTTGCAGGTTACAAACCTGTGGCCAAAGGCAGCAAAGAGACGCCTGAAGGTCTGCGCAACAAAGATGCACTGGTACTGCAAAGTGTGTCATCTATCGAGCTGCCCTATGAGGCAATTAACCCAATTGCGTTGAGCGAAGATGAAAGTAGCGTGGCGCATAGTGGTCCGGTCAATTACACCCTGTTATCCAACGGTCTCGCAAGCCTCAGCGAAAAAGTCGAACACGTTGTCGTGGAAGGCACCGGAGGCTGGCGGAGCTTGATGAACGATCTGCGTCCGTTATCGGAGTGGGTGGTGCAGGAACAACTGCCAGTGCTGATGGTAGTGGGTATCCAGGAAGGCTGTATTAATCATGCGATCCTCACCGCGCAGGCGATAGCCAGCGACGGACTGCCGTTGATTGGCTGGGTTGCGAATCGCATTAATCCTGGGCTGGCGCATTATGCGGAAATCATTGATGTGCTGGGTAAAAAATTACCTGCACCGCTGATCGGTGAACTGCCTTATCTGCCTCGTGCAGAGCAGCGTGAACTGTCGCAGTACATCCGCCTGTCAATGCTCGGCAGCGTGCTGTCGGTAGATAGAGTCGTGGCGTAACGTACGCGACAGCACCGACGCCAGGACACAGGCAATCAGTAATCCGGGGAGCAGGCGATACTCCCCGGTCATTTCACAAACCATCAACGTCGACATTATAGGTGCATGCGTGGTAGCCGCCAGCAGTGTGGCCATCCCCGTTAATCCCAGCAAAATGGCAATTTCATCCGAGCCTGGAAGCCATAATCCCCATACCTGACCCAGCAACATGCCCACCGACAAGCCGACAAACAGCGTTGGCGTAAACACGCCACCTGGCGCACCGGATCCACTGCTGGCAAGCACCGCCAGTAATTTGCAGATAAAAATCCCGCTAACCACGGCCAGCAGCGGTGGTGAAAGTAAATATGACTGCACCACGCTGTAGCCATTACCCCAGACCGCTGGCGTGAGCAATGAAAGCAGGCCAACGATCAGCCCGCCAAGCGCCAGTTGCCACGGCGGCGAGAGTTTTAAGCGCAAAAATACATTATGGCTGGCAGTCATCAACCACATGAAGAGCGGTCCGCAGATGCCAGCAGCCAGACCGGTGCTGACAATCATAACGTATTCCAGAGCATGTAATTCCCGCGACAGGTGCACGGTATACAGCAGCGCATTGCTGTCGCTAAGCAGATTGGTGGTGAGTAATGCGACTACGGCGGATACCACTACCGGTCCCAGTGAGGCGAGGATCAGTGTGCCAAACAATACTTCGGCAATAAATAAACTGCCCGCCAGCGGAGCATGATAGGCTCCAGCCATACCTGCAGCAGCGCCGCAGGCAATCCATAACTTCCATTCTGTACGCGGGGTAAAGCGTTGAGCAAAGCAGGAGGCCGCCAGGGCCGCCAGTAAAATCATGGCACCTTCACGTCCGATGGCACTCCCGCTGGCGACGACCAGTAACGAGGCCAGCGATTTCACCAGGCTTGCACTGACGTCAAATTGTCCGTCGGTTTGCAGGGCTTCCATATAATCAGTGGGAGCCTGCGGACGTAAACGGTTAAATTTTTGCCAACCCCACAGTAGTAATCCAGCCGCCAGACCGCCGAGTGCAGGTGTCAGCATACGCCTTAAAGGCGAAAGGTTTGTCGCTGCGTTGACCAGACTTCCCGTGTTGTTGCTCAGAAACAACCATTCGAGAAGCAGCATGGCATGACGAAATCCTGCGACGGCCAGCGCAGCAAGGACGCCAATCAACGCGGCGATCAGCAGGCGGCGGAACATGGCACGCAGGTCAGGGTAAGCATGTAAATGATGCATGAGTGGCCAGACTGGAAAATTCAGACGCTCTATTTTGCGGCTATTAGGTAACAGAAGCAAAAGCTCAGCGTGCGCAACAGGATGCACCACAGGCAGGACGCATCCTACCTGTGACGAAACTAACGGAACAAAGGCTTATCGGCTACCGGAATCAGTAACTGTGATTGCCACTGTGCCAGCGTCAGACGCGCCAGCTCACCCAGCGCCTGGTAGAACGGGTGGTCGGCTTTTTCGACAAACACATTAAGAAAGCGTGATGACCATGGGAAGAGATGCCAGGCCAGCAGTTGCTCGCACTCGGTGTGGCGTTCGTTCTCGGCAAGCCAGGCCGTCAGCAACAGCAGCGAACCAAAGTGATCTTCTGGCTCATTTTGCTGCATCGCAAACTGGATGCCGTTGTCCCGCATCCACTGACGTAATGCCAGCGTGGAGTCGCCAAACAACACGTTTTCACGATCCAGCCAGACGGATCCCCATGGCGGAGAAGGGAGCGCATAAGGACCAACAAACAGACGTTGCCAGGCCTGCGGGAGAGACTCATCGGCCTCAGCCTGAAACTGAGCGGCTAACGGCGAAAGCGTTGTCTTTTCAAGCGGCCACTGCGCCTGCCAGCCATCGGTTCTTAACGCACTGACCAGTGCCGAAGCTTCGGCACTGTCTGGGGCATAGTAAAACAGCGCGCCGAGCACACGCGCTGCAGTAGAAAAGTTGTCTCGTTGTGAAAAATGGGTCATGCAAACAATCCTGAACAGTGCGGGTTGCCCCGCACCCGAAAGTTAACCTGCGACAGCCATTCCGACTGTCATATGTAAACCGTAAAACAATCCGCGGCCAATGATTTCACCGACAAGCACCAGAATTAATCCGAGTGCCAACCCGCCAACGGACGGTCCTTTGCAACGGATCAACGGACATATCCAGCAACCCAGACCCGCAGCCAGCAGCAGGACTCGCCAGACCTGTAAACTGCCGTAGTCGGGAACCAGCGCGCTGGCGGATTGTACCGAACTGTGGATCTCGCCGAGTGACAGTCCCTGCAGCACAATAACCGCCACGGTCACCAGCAGGGCCAGCACGCTGATACCGGCGAATCTGGCGGCGTTAAAAGAAACACCTGCAGCACGCAGCAGCAGAGCGGCAAAAAGCGGTCCACTGAGCAGCATCGTCATGAAAAATGCCAGTGTAGTATAGCCGTTATACCAGGTTGGGACGGTGTCTATCTGGTAGACGTTGGTCATCGCAAAGACAAATACCAGGCCCAGCAGCATGCTCAACAGCAGCCAGATTTTACCTAACGCTGCGGGCATTTTACCGAGAAACGCCACCAGCCACCACAAGCCCCCGACGGCGAAAAACAGTGAACCACCGGCGATTTCGTTACTCAGCGCCGATGCGCCAATTCTGTTCAGTGAGTTAAACGCGCGCAGCGGCGAACCTAAATGCATGACCGAGGCGAGAAAGGCGATGCCCATCACCAGCCAGAGAAAAAACATACTGCGAACGATACGTCGTTTTACCAGCCCATCCTTAGCGGTCAGCCAGCCGTAACCACTTACGATCAGCGCCCCGGCTACGCACTGTCCCAGCACCGTGAACAGTACCAGTGGCCATTCATGCCATCCATTTCCCATTTTACACCTCTTTTGGATTAGCCAGAAAACCCGTGGTATCCCCGGTCGGGCGGCAATTGGCGTTTGGTTTGATCACAATACTCGGTTTGGTGAAGTGCGCACCCGGCAGCGGGGCGACGGCAGCCAGTTCACCATGTTTTTTGCGCAGTTCGTCGATGGGGCCAAAATCCAGCGCACGCAGCGGACAGGACTCGACGCAGATGGGCTTTTTGCCGTCTGCCGCGCGTTCATGGCAGCCATCACACTTGGTCATATGTCCTTTCGCAGCATTGTACTGTGGCGCACCGTACGGGCAGGCCATATGACAGTAGCGACAGCCAATGCACACGTCTTCATCGACCACCACAAAACCATCCTCACGCTTATGCATCGCACCACTTGGACAAACCTTGGTGCAGGCCGGATCCTCGCAGTGGTTACATGAGATGGAGAGATAGTAGGCAAAAACGTTCTGGTGCCAGACGCCGTTGTCTTCCTGCCAGTCACCACCTGCGTATTCGTAAATCCGCCGGAAACTGACGTCAGGAGTGAGGTCTTTGTAGTCTTTGCAGGCCAGCTCGCAGGTTTTGCACCCGGTGCAACGACTGGAATCAATAAAAAATCCATACTGAGTTGTCATGGGTTAGTCCTTAAACCTTCTCGATCTCGACCAGATTAGTATGCTGTGGGTTGCCTTTTGCCAGCGGTGAAGGGCGCTGTGTTGTCAGCGTATTGACGCAGGCGCCATGGTCAATCTTGTCGCCGGCCATATTTGCATCGTGCCATGCACCCTGGCCCATTGCGCTGACGCCAGGCAGGATCCGTGGCGTCACTTTGGCCGGAATACGTACTTCCCCGCGATCGTTAAAGACCCGCACCATATCGCCATTTGCAATACCACGCTTTTGGGCATCGACGGGATTGATCCACACTTCCTGACGACAGGACGCCTGCAGAACATCGATATTGCCGTAGCTGGAGTGCGTACGGGATTTGTAATGAAAGCCAAACAACTGCAGCGGAAATGCGCTGCGTTTGGGATCGTCCCACCCTTCAAACGTGGAGGCGTAGACGGGAAGCGGGCTAATTACTTCGTCCTTTTGCAACTCCCAGGTGTTGGCAATTTTCGCCAGTCGGCTGGAGTAAATTTCAATCTTTCCAGAGGGTGTTTTGAGCGGATTGGCCTGCGGATCGTCGCGGAATTTTTTATAAGCGACAAAATGCCCGTTAGGATCTTTGCGTTTATAGATCCCCATTTTTTTCAGCTCGTCATAAGAAGGGAGCGCGGGGTCCTTGGCCAGCATTTTTGCATACAGATACTGGAGCCACTGTTCCTGAGTACGGCCTTCCGTAAACCGTTGATAGATATCATTGCCAAGGCGTTTGGCGACTTCGCTCATTATCCAGTAGATCGGTTTGCGTTCGAACTTCGGTGACGTCGCGGGTTGAATAAAAATGAGGTATCCCATGTTGCCTGCATAGTCGTTAGGAATGATGTCTTCCTGTTCGACGGTCATTAGGTCCGGCAGCAGAATATCGGCATATTTCGCCGAAGATGTCATGAAATTTTCGATGACCACTATCATTTCGCATTTCGTATCATCCTGAAGGATCTCATGCGTTTTATTGATATCTGAGTGCTGATTAGTAATGGTGTTGCCCGCGTAGTTCCAGATAAATTTAATCGGTACATCGAGCTTATCTTTCCCGCGCACGCCATCGCGGGTTGCGGTCATTTCCGGACCCCGGGCGATGGCGTCGGTCCAGCTAAAGCAGGATATCTGGGTCTTGATGGGATTATCCGGCAGCGGCATACGTTCAATCGTGATGGTGTAGGTTGATTCTCGCGCACCGCTATTGCCGCCGTTGATGCCAACGTTGCCGGTCAGGATTGGCAGCATTGCGATCGCGCGCGAAGTCAGTTCGCCGTTAGCCTGACGTTGTGGACCCCAACCCTGACAAATATACGCCGGTTTTGTACTACCGATTTCCCGTGCCAGTTTAATGATGCGCTCGGCCGGGATCCCTGTGACATGCGAGGCCCATTGGGGCGTTTTAGCGACACCGTCATCGCCATTGCCAAGTATATAGGCCTTGTAATGTCCGTTAGCGGGAGCGTCAGCGGGTAGGGTTTTCTCGTCATAACCGACGCAATATGTGTCGAGGAACGCCTGGTCGACGAGATCTTCGTTAATCAGGACCCAGGCGATTCCCGCCACCAGTGCGGCATCGGTTCCCGGACGGATAGGGATCCACTCATCTTCACGACCCGCAGCGGTATCGGTATAACGCGGGTCGATGACGATCATGCGGGCGTTAGAACGCTCCCGGGCCTGCTCAAGGAAGTATGTTATGCCACCGCCGCTCATGCGCGTTTCGGCAGGGTTATTGCCGAACATCACCACCAGCTTCGTGTTTTCAATGTCGGATGTACTGTTGCCGTCATTTGAGCCGTAGGTGTAAGGCATTGCCGCCGCGATTTGTGCGGTACTGTATGTGCCGTAATGGCTCAGGAATCCGCCATAGCAGTTCATCAATCGAGCGACCAGCGAGGCATAAGGGGAGGAGCGAGTAATATTGCCGCCGACAATGCCAGAGGTGTAGTTGATATACACGGCCTCATTACCGTATTTCTGTACGGTATTTTTTAAACTGGTGCTGATGGTATCCAGTGCTTCCTGCCAGGTTATGCGTTCGAATTTACCCTCACCGCGTTTGCCCACGCGCTTCATAGGATAATTGAGGCGATCCGGATGATTGATCCGTCGACGGATTGAGCGTCCACGCAAACAGGCGCGCACCTGGTGCTGACCATAAATATCGTCTCCGGTCGTATCAGACTCCACCCATACGACTTCGTCATCTTTGACGTGGAGTTGCAGGGCACAACGACTTCCGCAGTTCACGGAACAAGCACCCCAAACCACTTTCTCTTCAGCCGGTTGTATCGCCTGTTGTACCGCAGCAGCAGCTGCGGTGCGCATCCCAAAAGGTAACGATAACCCGCCAGCGGCAAGCGCCAACGAACCTATAGCCGAGGATTTCACTAACATCCTGCGGCTAATACCTCCATATTGCTCAGTATCAGACATAACTCACTCCATTATAGTTATCGCTATATATTAATCTCTATAGCGAAATTAATAGCATGCTAATAATAGAGTGAGTTTACCCATTTATGAGTATGGCATTTTAATGCATATCAAACTGGAGTAACCCTCCGCGTACGGAGGGTATGATTTATTGCGGTTCGGCGACGTGCCCGTCCTGTGCAGGCGAGCTGTTGGCAGGGGCGTTTCCACTGTTAGTCCGGGTGTAGAGAATTTTGTGCGTATCGTTTGCACAATGTCCTACCACCAGTGAATCAGGTTGATCGGCCTGATCGTTGGGGACAATGTTCAGCGTAAAGCTGGACTCTGCGACGCCATTATTGATGATGCGCTGCTCGATATCGCTTTTCACGCGTTCACATGACGCAGGTGCCGCCAGAACCTGTGGGGATGCAACTGCCAGTAAGATCGTGGCAATTCCTGTTACGTATTTCATCATCAGCTCCTTTATGATCGACATAGACTAAGATTAGCATTTCTGGTGTAAATAACTGTATTTGCTAATATGATTGAGAATTATCTTCTTATCCCGGTGAAAAATGTGAAGAAACAGACCCTGTTAGGTTTCCTGTGTGTCGTGCTGGTTGGGTGTGATAATGCCAAAGGGCTGGTTTCCTTTACGCCGGAAATGGCCAGTTTTTCCAATGAATTTGATTTCGATCCGCTGCGCGGGCCGGTGAAAGATTTCAGTCAGACGCTGCTCAACGACAAAGGTGAGGTCACCAAGCGCGTCGCTGGTACCCTGTCACAGGAAGGGTGTTTCGATACACTTGAACTGCACGATATCGAAAACAATACCGGTATGGCGCTGGTCCTGGATGCTAACTACTATCGGGATGCCGAAACGCTGGAAAAACGGATCCGTTTACAGGGCAAATGCCAACTGGCGGAACTGCCTGCTGCAGGTGTGGTGTGGGATACCGACGATAACGGTTTTGTCGTTTCTGCAACGGGGAAAGAGATGAAGGTGCAGTATCGATATGATGCCGAAGGCTACCCGCTGGGTAAAACAACCGTCAGTAAGGACAATACCTTACAGGTTGATGCCAAACCGTCGGTCGACCCGTTGAAGAAGCTGGATTACACCGCGGTGAGCCAGCTCAACAATCATCCGTTAGGCAATGTCAAACAAACGTGCAAATACGATGAATACGCAAATCCGGTCAACTGCCAGCTCGTTATCGTGGACGAGAGCGTGAAGCCGGCAGTTGAGCATCATTACTCGATTGAAAACACTATCGATTACTACTAATCGCCTTTACTGAGCGGTAGGTTGCAACAGGTTAGGGCCTGCCGTTTTGTGTTCTGCCAGATACTGCTGCTGGAAGATGCACATGCGGATAGTGTTGCGGTATTGGCCGTTGATAAAGAATTCATGAATCAGCTCGCCTTCCACCATAAAACCGAGTTTACGGTAAATGTGGATAGCCTTTTCGTTCTCTTTATCGACGATCAGATACAGCTTATAGAGGTTGAGCACGGTAAAGCCGTAATCCATCGCAAGCTTAGCCGCCCGTGAGGCCAGACCCTTCCCCTGATAATCCGGCGAAATAATAATCTGGAATTCGGCCCGGCGGTGCACGTGGTTAATTTCAACCAACTCCACCAGCCCGGCTTTTTCACCGTCGCATTCCACCACGAAGCGGCGTTCGCTTTGGTCGTGGATGTGTTTGTCATACAGGTCTGACAGCTCAACAAACGCTTCGTAAGGCTCTTCGAACCAGTAGCGCATTACGCTGGCATTATTATCAAGCTGATGGACGAATCGTAAATCTTCACGCTCCAGCGGGCGCAACTTAACACTGAGGGCGCTAGTCATATCGTATCCTTTCAATATCCTTCAAAGTGCAATGATTATGGGGCAACGGTGCGGCCAGTACGGCGGTCGAGGCAGCGCAGGGTGTTAGGTTCCCAGTATGCATTAATATTAGCGCTCTGCTCGCACTTATCACGGCTATCAAAGGCCGTATCGGCTTTGTCCCATTCTTTCTCTGCACGTTTATTGACTTTCTGGCGAAGCTGGCGCGTATCGTTCCATTGTTCCTTTTCCATTGCGGCTTGTTGACGACTTTGCGCACTGTCTCCGGATTCAATGACCAGTTTACTGGTTTCAGCAAATGCGGAAGAGGTGTACACAGCCGCAGCCAGCGTCAGCATAGCCGTCAGGCACAGGCGTTTGGTCAGTGTAATTTTCATGGTGAATTCCTTTTATGGGAAAGGGTAAAAACGATAAAACAGGGTTAAATTCTACACTATTCCAGTTTGCGGGCATACCCACCCGGTAGATATGGATACGCTAACGAGATTCTGTCGTATCATGGTTAAACCGAAGGTAACTGAATAACATCAATGCTTAAGACCACATTTCTTTTTTTCGTCACCGCGTTATGCGAAATCATTGGCTGCTTTTTACCCTGGCTCTGGCTTAAGCGAGGGGCTACAGCCTGGTTGCTGATACCCGCCGGGGTATCACTGGCTGTATTCGTCTGGTTGCTGACGCTGCATCCGGCAGCCAGCGGGCGTGTATACGCAGCCTATGGCGGTGTTTACGTGGTGACCGCGCTGCTATGGCTACGCATTGTCGATGGTGTAAAACTCAGTTTATATGACTGGTCTGGCGCGCTGGTGGCATTGTGCGGCATGTTGATCATTGTGGCTGGATGGGGGCGCGCATAGCGCCTTTTTTGTGATCAAACAGCGTTTTTTTGATCTTTATACTTGTATGGTAGTAGCTCAGTTGAGTAAATTTCCTGCATCACAAGAACAGATGTAGGGAATAAGAAATGAAGATTGTTGGGGCTGAAGTGTTTGTCACCTGTCCTGGGCGTAATTTTGTAACGTTGAAAATTACGACAGAAGATGGGATCACCGGGCTGGGAGATGCCACGTTAAATGGACGCGAGTTGTCCGTGGCGTCGTATCTGAAAGATCACGTGTGTCCGCAGCTTATTGGTCGCGATGCGCATCGTATTGAGGACATCTGGCAGTTTTTCTACAAAGGTGCGTACTGGCGTCGTGGTCCGGTCACCATGTCGGCGATTTCTGCGGTGGATATGGCTCTCTGGGACATTAAAGCGAAAGCGGCGAATATGCCGTTGTACCAGTTGCTCGGCGGTGCTTCTCGTGAAGGGGTTATGGTCTACTGTCACACCACAGGCCATACCGTTGATGACGTACTCGAAGATTATGCGCGTCATAAAGAAATGGGCTTTAAAGCTATTCGCGTGCAGTGCGGCGTGCCGGGTATGAAAACCACTTACGGTATGTCTAAAGGCAAAGGACTGGCCTACGAACCCGCCACCAAAGGGCAATGGCCGGAAGAGCAGTTGTGGTCAACGGAGAAATACCTGGATTTCACACCAAAATTGTTTGCTGCCGTGCGTGACAAGTTTGGTTTCAACGAACATCTCCTGCACGATATGCACCACCGTCTGACGCCAATTGAAGCGGCCCGTTTTGGCAAAAGCATTGAACAGTACCGTTTGTTCTGGATGGAAGACCCAACGCCAGCTGAAAACCAGGAGTGCTTCCGCCTGATCCGCCAGCATACGGTCACGCCGATTGCGGTAGGGGAAGTGTTCAACAGTATCTGGGACTGTAAACAGCTTATTGAAGAACAACTGATCGACTATATCCGCACCACCATCACCCATGCGGGTGGTATCACCGGTATGCGCCGGATTGCCGATTTCGCGTCGCTGTATCAGGTTCGTACCGGTTCACATGGACCTTCCGATCTGTCGCCTGTGTGCATGGCCGCCGCGCTGCATTTTGATCTGTGGGTGCCGAACTTCGGCGTACAGGAATATATGGGCTATTCCGAGCAAATGCTGGAAGTGTTCCCACATAACTGGACCTTTGATAACGGCTATATGCACCCAGGAGACAAACCTGGTCTTGGGATCGAGTTTGACGAAAAACTGGCGGCGAAATATCCGTATGACCCTGCATATCTGCCCGTTGCTCGCCTGGAAGATGGCACGCTGTGGAACTGGTAAGGAGTGATTTGCTATGAAAAGTATCGTAATTGAAAAACCGAATACGCTGATTATCGCCGAACGACCGGTGCCAGAACCCTTAGCAGGTGAGGTGAGGGTAAAGGTAAAACTGGCGGGAATTTGTGGCTCCGACAGTCATATTTATCGCGGTCATAATCCATTTGCACAATACCCGCGCGTGATTGGCCACGAGTTTTATGGCGTGATAGAGGCGGTAGGTGATGGCGTTGACCATTCGCGAATAGGTGAGCGGGTGTCCGTTGATCCGGTCATCAGCTGCGGACATTGTTATCCCTGTTCAATTGGTAAACCTAACGTTTGTACATCGCTGGTGGTGCTGGGCGTGCATCGCGATGGTGGTTTCAGTGAGTACGCTGTTGTGCCAGCGAAAAATGCCTGGACGATCCCCGATACAGTGCCTGATGAGCATGCCGTTATGGTGGAACCTTTCACTATCGCCGCAAACGTGACCGGGCAAATTAAACCAACAGAAAACGATATTGCGCTGATTTATGGCGCAGGGCCTATGGGACTGACCACTGTACAGGCGCTTAAGCGTGTCTATAAGGTCAAAACCGTAGTGATTGCTGACAGAATCGATGAGCGCCTGGCCCTGGCGAAGCAGTGCGGTGCAGACTGGACAATCAATAATAGTCAGCACTCGTTGCAAGAGTTCCTTGCGGAAAACGGACTAAAACCGACCATTATCGTGGATGCAGCTTGCCATCCATCCATTTTACAGGAGGCAATCACGCTGGCATCGCCGGCCGCGCGAATTGTTCTGATGGGCTTCTCCAGCGATCCTTGTCAGATTATTCAACAAGGCATTACCGGGAAAGAACTGTCCATTTATTCCTCAAGATTAAATGCGAACAAATTCCCGATTGTGATTGATTGGTTGGTCAACGGACTTATCGATCCTAATCAACTTATTACTCACACTTTTGACTATCACCACGTTACCGACGCAATTGAATTGTTTGAGAAAGATCAGCAGCACTGCTGCAAAGTCTTACTTACATTCAGTGAATAATATAAATAACTGCGAGTAAGTGGTACGCATCTTACCTCTTAGAGATAGCCAATATGAATCAAGAAAAACACGAAAGATCCACGAAAGATCTGGTTAGAGCTGCCGTATCCGGATGGTTGGGTACTGCGCTCGAATTTATGGATTTTCAGTTATATTCTTTGGGTGCCGCACTGGTATTCCATGAAATATTTTTCCCGGAACAGTCTGCCGCCATGGCGCTTATTTTAGCGATGGGTACATACGGTGCAGGATATATTGCTCGTATCGTTGGAGCATTTATATTTGGCAAAATGGGAGACAGCATCGGCCGTAAAAAAGTACTGTTTATTACCATTACGATGATGGGAATTTGTACGACCTTAATTGGCGTGCTGCCAACATATGCACAAATTGGTATCTTTGCGCCTGTGCTGCTGGTGACGCTGCGTATCGTGCAAGGGCTTGGTGCAGGGGCTGAAATTTCGGGCGCAGGCACGATGCTTGCCGAGTACGCGCCAAAAGGTAAACGTGGCATTATTTCCTCACTTGTTGCCATGGGGACCAACTGTGGAACCCTTAGCGCAACGGCTATCTGGGCGGTGATGTTCTTTGCGCTCGACCGTGAGGAGTTATTAGCCTGGGGTTGGCGCATTCCGTTCCTGGCGAGTGTCGTGGTGATGATCTTTGCTATCTGGTTGCGTATGAATCTCAAAGAAAGCCCGGTATTTGAGAAAGTGAATGATGAAGAAAACGCTCCAGCATTAAATAATTCGTCAGAAAATACGCTGGGGGCGATGTTTACCAGTAAATCTTTCTGGCTGGCAACCGGCCTACGTTTTGGACAGGCGGGTAATTCAGGATTAATCCAAACCTTCCTTGCCGGTTATTTAGTGCAGACGCTGTTATTTGATAAATCTATACCCACTGATGCCTTAATGATCAGTTCGGTGTTGGGCTTTATTACAATACCGTTGCTTGGCTGGTTGTCTGATAAGTTTGGTCGTCGTTTGCCTTATATTATCCTGAATATCTCGGCAATTATTTTGGCTTACCCGATGCTGTCAATTGTAGTGGATAAAACGTATAGCCCGGGTGTCATTATGACGGCACTGATTGTTATTCATAATTTTGCCGTATTGGGGTTATTTGCTCTCGAAAATATTACCATGGCGGAAATGTTCGGTGCGCGTAACCGGTTTACGCGAATGGCGATTTCAAAAGAAGCGGGCGGGTTAGTTGCTGTTGGTTTTGGTCCGGTTCTGGCGGGTATTTTCTGCAACATGACTAATTCCTGGTGGCCAATTCTGGTGATGGTCATCGCTTACTCACTGATTGGTTTAATTTCCGCGTTGCTGATGCCAGAAGTGAAAGATCGCGACCTGAGCGTACTTGAGGATGCTGCCGAGGTGAAAAAAGCCGAGAAGGTTCGTTGCTCGGTGACTCAGACAAGCTGATACAAGACAGTAGCATGGGCGGATGTACTCGTACGCTGCCCATGCTATTACACAGCTTTACATGATGTCATACCAATCATAAAAAGCTTAATGCAAATCAAAACATACAACCATACAGGCGTTACTCTGGAACAGTCCTGATTTCATTTATAAGTAGGCCATACCATGCAAAACAAGCTCTTAGCGGCTAAGGCTGCACTTCCTGACTACGATCGTACAAAACTGGTTCCGCGTATTGTTCATCTGGGGTTTGGCGCGTTTCACCGCGCACATCAGGGTGTTTACGCTGACATTCTGGCCGCCGATCACGGCAGTGACTGGGGCTACTGCGAAGTGAACCTGATTGGCGGCGAGCAGCAGATTTTCGATCTGAAACAGCAAGATAATCTGTATACCGTTGCAGAGATGTCTGCTGATGCCTGGACTGCGAGAGTCGTGGGTGTGGTGAAAAATGCATTGCATGCGCAGGTTGATGGTCTGGAAAGCGTACTGGCAGCGATGTGTGAACCGCAGGTCGCGATCGTTTCCCTGACCATCACCGAGAAAGGATACTGCCATTCTCCGGCGACCGGCCAACTGATGTTAGACAATCAAATGATTGCAGCCGATCTGCAAAACCCCAAACAGCCTAAAACTGCGCCGGGCGTGGTGGTTGAAGCCCTGGCTCGTCGCAAAGCTGCGGGTTTAGCTGCCTTTACCGTGATGTCCTGCGATAACATGCCAGAAAACGGTCATGTGATGCGCAATGTTGTCACTGCATATGCCCGAGCGGTGGATATGGAACTGGCCGCGTGGATCGAACAACATGTGACATTCCCATCAACCATGGTTGACCGCATTGTCCCGGCGGTTACGCAGGAGACGCTGGACAAAATTGAACATATCACCGGTGTACGCGACCCGGCAGGCGTGGCATGCGAACCGTTCCGCCAGTGGGTAATTGAAGATAACTTTGTTGCCGGCCGTCCTGAATGGGAAAAGGCCGGGGCGGAACTGGTGGCTGATGTCATTCCGTTTGAAGAGATGAAACTGCGTATGCTCAACGGCAGCCACTCTTTCCTTGCGTATCTTGGGTATCTGGCGGGATATCAACATATTAACAATTGCATGGGTGATGAAAACTATCGTCTTGCTGCACGTGCGCTGATGTTGCAGGAACAAGCACCTACGCTGAAAGTAAAAGGTGTTGACCTACAGCGCTACGCCGATCTGTTAATTGAACGCTACAGCAATCCGGCGCTGCGTCATCGTACCTGGCAGATCGCCATGGACGGTAGCCAAAAACTGCCGCAGCGTATGCTTGATTCCATTCGTTGGCACATTGTGCACGGTAGTGACTTTGCGCTGCTGGCACTGGGTGTCGCTGGCTGGATGCGTTACGTCGGTGGTGTGGATGAACAGGGCCAGGCGATTGAAATTAGCGATCCATTGTTGCCGGTGATCCAGAATGCCGTGCGTAGCAGTAACGAGGGCGAAGAGCGCGTTCAGGCGCTGCTGGCAATTGATGCTATTTTTGGTCGCGAACTGCCGCAGGTTGAGCTGTTCAACCGTCAGGTCACACAAGCGTATCTTACTTTACTGGCTGAAGGGGCGAAGGCGACGGTTGCGAAGTATGCAGCAAAACTGAAGTAACGAAGATTATGCTTTATGTCGCCATCTGGCTTGCAACGGCCAGATGGCGCTGTGTTTTCTGGCATTCACACCAATTAGTTCATGCCTAAACGAATCAGCTCGAGGGGGGCGTATTTGCCTTCACATCCTTCGATTTCCACTGTTTTCCCGCGGCGAATCTGCTCAGCGGTCAGGCCATCGGTATCTATCGCTGTAATGCGGCCTGTGAGTCCGGTGTCGCTGATCATGACGCGGCTGCCAGTGGTGATTGCGTTACGGTTACGATCGTATGTTTTCATGGTGTTTTCTCCTTTCCAACTTACCGTCAAAGCCCGTGGGCTTTTAGTCCCACGTAACGGGCGCAATATAAATACGCTTCTCGTTAATGATTTTTTTTGTTTTCGATCAAAATCACAGCTTTTTTTATGCAGTTATGCGGGAGAGGGGAAAACGCAGGAGAAACTCACCCCGGAGTGAGGTGAGCGTAGTATTAATCTTCGCTGAACCAGTCGCTATTTTCCTGACGAATAAGCTGAACGGACTCACCAATTTCCTGAAGATGGAGCATCATTGCGCGCTCGACCGCATCGCCATCATGCTTCTCAAGGGCGGCAAAGATATCGTGATGCTGGCGTAGCAGCATTTCAGGCGGGGAAATATGATCCAGGCTCATATAACGAACGCGGTCAATTGTAGCCTTTATATTCTCAACGGTATCCCAGGCGAGTTGGCACTCGGCGATTAAAGCCAGTTTCTGATGAAACTCATCATCAAGCTGGAAGAAATCATTAATCTGTTTTCGGTCAATTGCGATGCGCTGCTGATGCAAATTCTGTTCAAGCTGATAGCACTGTTGATCGTTGATCAGCGATGCGGCGCGGCGTACCACGGCACATTCAATTGCCTGGCGAACAAAACAGCCGTTTTGCACCTGCGACAGCGAAATTTTATTCACGTAGCTGCCACGCTGCGGGCGGATCTGAATCAGACCGTTCTCAGCCAGTTTGATGAATGCTTCTCGTACCGGCTGGCGTGACACATTAAAGCGTACAGAAACCTCTTTCTCCGAAAGCGGTGTACCGGGTGCAATCAGACAATGCACGATATCACGGCGAAGAATACGGTAAATCTGTTGATTTACTGGTTGTGTAGGGTTGAGCTGCGTTTCTACGGTCATTCATTCTTACTTTTTAGAGAGTTAACCCGGATATTTTATCACTTCTTTCAGGCTATCTATACCCGGCACAAGGCCGGGCAGAGAAATTAGCTCCGGTGGATACTCAGCCCGGCAAAAGACTGTGTGACAGGCATCATTTCAAGGGTGTTGATATTGACATGAGCCGGTAAAGAAGCCACCCACCATACCGCTTCTGTAACATCTTGCGGAGTCAGCGCCGTGGTATTTTCGTAGGCTTTTTCAGCTTTGGCGTCATCACCTTTAAAACGGACATTAGAGAACTCCGTACCGCCAACCAGACCCGGCTCGATGTCGGTAACGCGAATTGCAGTGCCGTGTAAATCAGTACGTAAATTCAGGCTAAACTGGCGAACAAACGCTTTAGTCGCACCGTAGACGTTACCGCCAGCGTATGGCCAACTGCCCGCGGTAGAACCGATATTGATAATATGACCGCGGTTGCGTTCAACCATACCAGGCAGAACGGCACGGGTCATATAAACCAGCCCCTTGTTGTTGGTGTCGATCATATTCTCCCAGTCTTCAATGCTGGCCTTGTGAGCAGGCTCAAGGCCCAGCGCCAGACCTGCGTTGTTGACCAGAACATCAATATTGCGCCATTCTGCGGGTAAGGCGTCCATCATCTCTTCAATCGATGCACGATTACGTACGTCCAGTTGCGCGGTATAGAGGCGGTCACCCAGCTCATCTTTGAGCTCTTGCAGGCGCTCCTGGCGGCGTCCGGTGGCAATAACTTTATGCCCATTCTCAATAAAACGACGCGTAATGCACTCACCAAAACCTGCGGTTGCTCCGGTTACTAAAACGATCATCTCACTGTTCCTCAACGCTTTTTATGTAGTACTACCATAGCACGTCATTTCCGTTCAGAGCTATTCCTGCGTAACGCGATTGCGGTTGATTCCCGGGAAGTCTACTCTGGTAAACAAATCGTTTTCAGGAGTGGAAGATGTCGTTAACGAATCCCTTTTTACACCACAGCACATTGCCGTATCAGGCCCCGCAGTTTGATCAGATAGAGGTGCAGCACTATCGCCCAGCGTTCGATGAAGGCGTGCGGCAAAAACGTGCAGAGATCGAGGCGATTGTGCAAAACCCGCAGGCCCCTGATTTTGCCAATACGTTGCTGGCGCTTGAACAAAGCGGCACGCTGCTCACACGTGTAACCAGCATTTTCTTCGCTATGACGGCGGCACACACCAACGATGAACTACAGCGCCTTGACGAAGAATTTTCCGCGGAACTGGCGAGCCTTGCCAATGATATTTATCTCAATGGCGCGCTTTTTTCGCGCGTTGAAGCGGTCTGGCAACAGCGAGGTTCACTGGGGCTGGATAGCGAATCATCACGCTTGCTGGAGGTCATCCACCAGCGTTTTGTATTAGCCGGCGCGCGTCTGAATGAGGTCGATAAAGCAAACCTTAAAGCGCTCAATACAGAGTCCGCCACGTTGACCAGCCAGTTTAATCAACGTCTGCTGGCGGCGAACAAGTCCGGTGCTCTGGTGGTGGATGATGCACGTTACCTGGACGGACTCAGCGCAGAGGAAATTGCTGTTGCCGCCGAAGCTGCAAAGGAGAAAGGGCTTGAAGCGCGTTGGGTTATCCCGCTATTGAACACGACTCAGCAACCGGCACTTGCGGCGTTACGCGATCGCCAGACCCGTGAGAATCTGTTCAACCGAGCATGGACGAGAGCAGAAAACAATGACGCTAACGATACTCGGGCGATTATTCAGCGACTGGTCGAGATCCGAATGCAGCAGGCGAAACTACTCGGTTTTGCCAATTACGCTGCATGGAAAATTGCCGATCAGATGGCAAAAACACCGGAGGCGGCACTGAATTTCATGCGGGCGATTGTTCCCGCTGCGCGAGCCAGGGCATTGGATGAACAGGCCGAAATCCAGAATGTTATCAATCACGAACAGGGGCAATTTAACGTCGAGGCCTGGGACTGGGCATTTTATGCCGAGCAGGTTCGTCGTGAGAAATATGCTCTTGATGAGGCGCAGCTCAAACCTTACTTTGCCCTTGATACGGTGCTGAACGAGGGCGTTTTCTGGACAGCTAATCAACTCTTTGGCATAAAATTTATAGAACGGTTCGACATTCCTGTTTATCACCCGGATGTTCGGGTATGGGAAATATTCGATCACGATGGCGTAGGGCTGGCGTTATTTTACGGCGATTTCTTTGCCCGGGAATCGAAAAGCGGTGGTGCCTGGATGGGCAATTTTGTTGAGCAATCGCAACTCAATGAAACCCGGCCGGTTATTTATAACGTGTGTAATTATCAAAAACCGGCAAAGGGTCAGCCTGCATTGTTATTGTGGGATGATGTTATTACGTTATTTCATGAGTTTGGGCACACGTTGCACGGCCTGTTTGCCACTCAGCGTTATGCCACACTTTCAGGAACCAATACTCCGCGGGATTTTGTTGAGTTTCCTTCGCAGATCAACGAACACTGGGCGAGTCATCCGCAGGTCTTTGCTCGTTTTGCTCGTCATGTTGATACCGGGGAGCAAATGCCGCAGGCGTTGCGGGATAAGATGCAGCGGGCCAGCCTGTTTAACAAAGGTTACGACATGATCGAACTGCTCAGTGCCGCATTGCTGGATATGCGTTGGCACAGTCTGGAAAATAGCGCGTTATCTCTTTCGGTTGATCAATTTGAACAGCAGGCGCTGGCAGCAGAAGGTTTGGAACTCAAGGCTGTGCCGCCTCGTTATCGTAGCAGCTATTTTGCCCATATCTTCGGCGGCGGTTATGCCGCAGGTTATTACGCCTATTTGTGGACGCAAATGCTGGCCGATGATGGCTATCAGTGGTTTGTAGAGCAGGGCGGATTAACTCGTGAAAACGGGCAAAAGTTCCGTGAAGCTATTTTGTCCCGCGGTAACAGTACTGATTTAGCTGAACTCTATCACCAGTGGAGCGGGCGCGATCCCCGAATGGAGCCGATGCTGGAACATCGTGGTTTGAGCGCGTAAGGTTTGTTCAGAGGGGGAAAGTCCTCAATTCAGCTTAGCTAAACATAATGACGCCGATAAATTCATCATTGTGCTGAAAAGGGAATTACGCTGTAGGCCGGATAAGCGAAGCGCCATCCGGCTGCTTGTAACAGATTGCCGGATGGCGGCGTAAACGCCTTATCCGGCCTACTGCTCACTATCGTTTCGTGCATTCCCAACCGGGTGTAACGCCCGGTTTTTATATTACCTAAGAAGTAACCTTGCAATTTAGGTCTCTAATCGGAAAAAGATAGCTATAAAAAGTTTAAAGCATACACATCAGCTTTCTTAGCGGTTTTTATCTATCCGCGAAAATAAAAGGCTCAATGGCCGTGTTCAATTTGAGTCTGGTATGAACTGAGTGATGTACGCTATGCCGCGACCAGTGGCATAGCGCAATGCTATTGTTAATCGCGGCTTATTAATTACTATTAAAAAATTTACATAAATTTTCTTTTTTATCGTTAAGATAATTCCATCAGAAACGCTCGAACAGGGAGAGAGAACGTGATGATGAGAAATACGAAGGAAATAGATACAATTTTGATTGAGTTGAACAAGTCCATTGATGCCCACTACAAATGGCTGGTAAAGATGTTCCGCTGCGTGGTGTCTTCAGATGTAACACAGCCTGATATTATGGGTGAAAACTCGCATTTTGTTTGTCGATTTGGACTGTGGCTTAATAATCAATCGCGGTACAATGAGGATGATTGTAGTTACGTGAGCAAGATAAGTGCCACTCACGAAAAGATGCATTTATTAGGCAAGGAGTTGCTATTGGCTATAGTGGAGAAACGTAGCCATTCATGGCATTTCGACAGTTTCCAGGACGCGCTTCTGGCATTTACCTCATCTGTAATGGACTACAAAATATATTTATTGAGTATCCGCAGTAATATCGATGTATTAACAGGTTTACCTGGCAGAAGAATGCTCGATGAGTCTTTTGATCGGCAGTTGCTCGACGCCGAACCGCTTAATCTCTATATATTGTTGTTGGATATCGATCGTTTTAAATACGTTAACGATACATACGGTCATCTGGTCGGTGACGTGGTATTGCGCGCTCTGGCATCAAATTTATTGTCATGGACGCGATATGATGAGGCGGCGTACCGCTACGGTGGAGAAGAGTTCATTATCATCATCAGAACAAAAACGGACGAGCAGGCATGCCTGGCGGGTTTGCGACTTTGTCGTCTGATTGGTCAGAAAAAAATTCCCTACGCTGATGGAGAGATCGGTATCACGGTGACGGCAGGCATAACCCGGGTTCAACAGGGTGAAACGCTGGATACCGCGCTTGGTCGGGCCGACAGGGCGATGTATCAGGGGAAACAGACTGGCAGGAATCGCTGCATGTTTATGGATGAAAATGAGCGGATCGCGTTGGTGGACACCAATGACGGAACCTCGTATCCCCTCAGTGCGTGAGTTTTCGAAAAACGTTTTGAGGTAGTTGCGTTTCGTTTAACTTTCATTGGGGTTGTCGATGATAGGTTAGCTGACTATCCGTTATCTTCGCAGGGAATTGCCAGATAGCGTATAAAAGCAAAACACAAATCTATCCATGCAAGCATTTACCGCTGGTATATCCGGCGGTTTTTTTTATCTGTAAATCAGGATAAAGGCACAGCGAGCGCGATTCAGGTAAAAAAATGGCCCCTTGTGCAGCTACGCAACAAGGGGCCGGGTCGGTGCAGGACTATCTCCGTTCATCAATCATCCCATCTGTGGCTAAAATACGCGGCCAGAAAACCGGAAAATAAAATAATTCCCAGAACAGCCATAAAAATATTCATGTTACCCAGCATAGTAAATGCTCCTTTATCTGTGAGTTTCCTCTCTTACCTTAAGTTCACCTCGCTTATGACTATAGTAGCAATTCAATCTTAAACAAAGACTGAACTGTGTGATTATTTCGACTGAAAAGTAAATTTTTGACATGATCACGTCGAATAAAATAAATAATAGTGACGAGACACATTTATCTGCGCACAAATAACCTTGTTTTTAAACCCTGAGACGCTGTTATGACGGTGTGATGCTGACACAGATTGTTGCACGTTTATAATGCAGAGTTGTCTCATGGTGGTTCATTTTTTCGTGTGATTAATCCTTTTTGGGGGGGGGATGTAATACTGATTTTTGTGTGCGGGATGCTAATTTATTGATTTTATATGAGGTTTTAATATCTGGCATCGTTTTTGCCTTATCACTTCTGAACACCCTTAATTTGCACCGTTTTGTCTGCCCGGCTGCACCGGAGCTTTCAGCAAGTCTAATTTCAGGAGTGAAACTATGCAGCGTCGTACATTTTTAAAAGCTTTTGCACTTTCTGCCTCTGTTGTCGCAATGGGCGTGAGTTTTAGCGTTCAGGCAGCCGACACCATTAAGGTTGGCATCATGCATTCGTTATCCGGCACGATGGCCATATCCGAAACGCCGCTAAAAGATGTGGCGTTGATGACCATCGATGAAATAAATGCTCAGGGCGGTGTGTTGGGTAAAAAGCTGGAACCGGTGGTGGTTGACCCGGCCTCGAACTGGCCGTTATTTGCTGAAAAAGCAAGACAACTGCTGAGTCAGGACAAGGTGGCGGCAGTTTTCGGCTGCTGGACATCGGTTTCGCGTAAATCAGTTTTACCGGTATTTGAAGAGTTGAATGGTCTGCTGTTTTACCCGGTGCAATATGAAGGTGAGGAGATGTCGCCTAACGTCTTCTATACCGGCGCAGCCCCCAACCAGCAGGCGATCCCTGCGGTTGAGTATCTGATGAGTGAGGATGGCGGTAGCGCGAAACGCTTCTTCCTGCTGGGCACGGATTATGTTTATCCGCGCACGACCAACAAAATTTTACGCGCCTTTTTGCACTCAAAAGGGGTCGCCGATAAAGACATCGAAGAGGTGTACACCCCATTCGGACATAGCGATTACCAGACCATTGTCTCCAGTATTAAAAAATTCGCCGCAGGGGGAAAAACGGCGGTGGTATCAACCATCAATGGGGATTCTAACGTACCGTTCTATAAAGAGTTAGCGAATCAGGGGCTGAAAGCCACCGATGTGCCGGTGGTGGCTTTTTCCGTGGGTGAGGAGGAGCTACGCGGTATTGATACCAAACCGCTGGTGGGCAACCTTGCTGCCTGGAACTACTTTGAGTCTGTCGATAATGCGGCCAACAAGAAGTTTGTCGCGGATTACCGGGCGTATGCCAAAGCGCACAAATTACCGAATGCTGATTCGGTAGTGACGAACGACCCAATGGAAGCCACATATGTTGGCCTGCACATGTGGGCGCAGGCGGTAGAAAAAGCCGGAACTACCGATGTGGATAAAGTTCGTGCTGCTATGGCGGGGCAATCCTTCGCTGCACCATCAGGTTTTACCCTGACCATGGATGCGACCAACCATCACCTGCATAAACCCGTCATGATTGGCGAGATTGAAGGCAACGGCCAGTTTAACGTGGTGTGGCAAACCGATGAGCCGGTCCGCGCCCAGCCGTGGAGTCCGTACATCGCTGGTAATGATAAAAAATCTGAACAGCCTGTGAAAACCGCCAGCAACTGATCTAACGCCCTCCTGCGGGAGGGTAATGCTTTGGAGAACGCTCATGAAAGCTATGCGCTTGATTCGTGGTGTGTTGTTGCTGATGTGGTTTTTGCCGTGGATAGCCCAGGCCGCAGATGCTGATTCCTTTACCGCCGCCAACCGTGCTCAGCAGGCCGCCTTGCTTGAACAATGGGCGGTGAATCCCGACGTTCAGCGCATCCCGCTGCTCAGCGCGCTGCGAGATGAGAACCTGCTGACCGATAACACGAAAAATGCCTTCATCATGAACGGCTCGCACGTACAGCCGTTAGGAACAGCGACAGCCCCAAACGGAGAGCTAAAAAAAACTCGCCTGACTAACCGCCTGCGTAATTTGGTAGCCGGAGCGTTGTCTGTCCATCAACTTTTAAGTGACAGTGTCACGGTAAGGGGAGAGGCAGCTCGTGCATTACAGCGTGAGGCGCAGCCGGGCATGCTGCCGTTTTTACAACAACGACTGGCTCAGGAGTCAGATGGTGATGTGAAATCCGCACTCGCTATTGCACTGGCAAATCTGCAACTGAGTAGCACCTCGCCGGAGGTCAGGCTTCAGGCAATCGAACTATTAGGGGCGTCAAATGATCCTGAAACTCAGGCGCGCCTGCAGCCATTCACCCGGGCTGAACATGAACCCGATGCCCGAGTGCGTGCTGCCGCTGACGAAAGTCTGAATTCCATCTCGCATCGCATGAAGGTTGGGGATCTTCTAGGGCAGGCTTTCATGGGACTGTCACTGGGTTCTATTTTGCTGCTGGCGGCATTGGGTCTGGCGATAACCTATGGATTGCTCGGCGTCATCAATATGGCACATGGCGAGATGTTAATGCTCGGGGCGTACTGTACCTGGATGGTGCAACAGTTGATGGGGCAGTTTTTCCCGCACGGGTTAGCCTGGTATCCGGTTATTGCACTTCCGGTCGCCTTTTTGCTGACTGCGGCAGTAGGAATGCTGCTCGAGCGAGGGGTGATACGCCATTTATATGGCCGTCCGCTTGAAACGCTACTGGCGACCTGGGGTATCAGCCTGATGCTCATCCAACTGGTGCGAATGACTTTCGGCGCGCAAAACCTGGAAGTCGCCAATCCGGCATGGCTTTCCGGCGGTATTCAGGCTTATGCCAATCTGATATTGCCATGGAACCGAATAGTGGTGCTTGGCTTTGCCATGCTGGTGCTGTTCTTCACCTGGCTGCTGTTGAATAAAACGCGCCTCGGGCTGCGCGTGCGTGCCGTGACGCAAAATCGCAATATGGCGGCCTGCTGCGGCGTACCCACCGGACGAGTCGATATGCTGGCCTTTGGCCTTGGTTCAGGAATTGCCGGTCTGGGAGGCGTGGCGCTCTCGCAACTAGGTAACGTAGGACCGGAGCTGGGGCAAAGCTACATTATCGATTCGTTTTTGGTGGTGGTACTGGGCGGCGTTGGACAGCTTGCCGGGAGCGTGGCTGCGGCATTTGGGCTGGGGATCTTCAATAAAATTCTGGAGCCTCAGGTGGGGGCGGTTCTCGGCAAAATCATGATCCTGGTGCTGATCATTCTGTTTATTCAGAAACGACCTCAGGGACTGTTCGCGCTGAAAGGGAGGGTTATTGACTGATGACGATGCCAATGACAATAACGCTGGCGCGTAAAGCGCCGCGTGCAACACGCGTGCTGGGTCTGGGCTTACTGCTGGCGTTGATTATTCTGCCGTTTCTTGCGCTGTTACCTGCGGAGCATCCGCTGGCCATATCGGTGTGGACGTTGACGCTGGCCGGGAAAATTCTCTGCTATGCCATTGTGGCCGTTGCGCTGGATCTGGTGTGGGGCTATGCCGGAATGCTCTCGCTGGGACACGGTATCTTTTTCGCGCTGGGGGGCTATGCGATGGGAATGTACCTGATGCGTCAGGCTTCCGGCGAAGGATTACCGGCCTTTATGTCATTCCTGTCGTGGAGCGAGCTGCCCTGGTTTTGGTGGGGGACGCAACATTTTCTCTGGGCGATGCTGCTGGTTGTTCTGGTGCCGGGCCTGCTGGCGCTGGTATTTGGTTGGTTTGCCTTCCGTTCAAAAATCAAAGGGGTCTATTTCTCCATCATGACCCAGGCCCTGACTTTCGCCGGAATGCTGCTGTTTTTCCGCAATGAAACCGGCTTTGGTGGAAATAACGGTTTTACCGGTTTTACCACCATTCTGGGGTTTCCGGTGACCGCGACGTCAACCAGGATCACGCTGTTTCTGGCGACGGTTATGCTGCTGGTGCTGGCAATATGGCTGGGACTTGCGCTGGCCCGCAGTAAGTTTGGTCGTATTCTGACCGCCGTGCGCGATGCCGAGAACCGTCTGATGTTCTGTGGTTACGATCCGAAAGGTTTCAAGTTACTGGTGTGGACGCTTTCAGCTGTACTGTGCGGCCTGGCCGGGGCGCTTTATGTCCCGCAGGTAGGGATTATCAACCCCAGCGAAATGTCGCCGACCAACTCGATTGAAGCGGCGATTTGGGTTGCTCTGGGCGGACGTGGAACCCTGATCGGCCCGGTATTTGGCGCAGTACTGGTGAACGGTGCTAAAAGCCTGTTTACCGTCATTATGCCGGAATACTGGCAACTGTTTCTTGGCCTGATCTTTATTGGCGTTACGCTTTTTTTACCTAGTGGTGTGATTGGCCTGTTTCGCAAAGGAGACAAATAATGCAGCCGGATGAAGGACTTTTTACACGCCAGATGCCGGGCGATCGGTTTCGCGAACAAACGGACCCGGTACTCCAACTGGAAAAAATTAACGTTAATTTCGACGGATTCCAGGCGTTAACGGATCTCTCTCTCAATATTGGCGTCGGGGAACTGCGCTGTATTATTGGCCCCAACGGCGCCGGGAAGACGACGTTAATGGATGTCATAACCGGTAAAACCAGACCGCAAAGTGGTCGTGCGATATACGACCAGTCGACCGATTTAACAACGCTGGATCCCATCGCCATCGCGCGTCAGGGGATTGGACGGAAATTTCAGAAGCCCACGGTATTTGAAGCATTAACGGTGGAGGAGAATCTGGAGCTGGCGCTGAAAAATGATAAATCTGTCTGGGGTTCTCTACGGGCACGACTCTCAGGCGAACAACAGGATCATATTGATGAAGTACTGGCGCTGTTGCGGCTGGGTAATGAGCGGACCCGCCGCGCCGGACTGCTTTCGCATGGGCAAAAACAGTTTCTCGAAATTGGCATGCTGCTGGTGCAGGAGCCGCATTTACTGCTACTGGATGAACCTGCGGCGGGGATGACGGATGCGGAAACGGAATACACGGCGGAGCTGTTTCGCCAGCTTGCCGGTAAGCACTCTCTGATGGTTGTTGAGCACGATATGGGATTTGTTGAAACCATTGCCGATCGCGTCACAGTATTACATCAGGGACGTGTCCTCGCTCAGGGGAGCCTTCGCGATGTGCAGGCCAACGAGCAGGTTATTGAAGTCTATCTCGGGCGTTAAGGAGTTCATATGCTGCAGGTGAAAGAACTGAATCAATATTATGGTGGCAGCCATATTCTGCGCGGGGTGAGCTTTGAAGCGCGTATCGGCGAGGTGACATGCCTGCTGGGGCGTAACGGCGTGGGGAAAACAACGCTACTAAAGTGTCTGATGGGGATTATTCCGGCCCGTAGCGGAAGCGTGCTCTGGCAGGATAAAAATGTCACTCACTGGAAGCCGCATCAGCGGGTCAGGGCCGGTGTGGCATATGTTCCACAGGGGCGTGATATTTTTCCGCGTTTGACGGTAGAAGAGAATCTGCTGCTCGGTCTTTCCCGTTTTTCAGCACCGGAGGCCCGGCATGTGCCAGATGATATTTACGCGCTCTTTCCGGTTTTACAGGAGATGAAGCATCGGCGAGGCGGAGATTTGTCCGGCGGGCAACAGCAGCAACTGGCGATTGGGCGAGCGCTGGCAAGTCGCCCACAGCTGTTGATCCTCGATGAGCCCACCGAAGGGATTCAGCCTTCGGTAATTAAAGAGATTAGTCAGGTTATTTCTCAACTGGCGCACCGGGGTGATATGGCCATTTTGCTGGTGGAGCAGTTCTATGATTTTGCGCAGCAGCTAGCCGACAAATACCTGCTGATGTCGCGGGGCAGCATTATTCAACGCGGCGACGGTAAAAATATGGAGGCCGAGGGCGTACGGGGACTGGTTGCTATCTGAGGTATGCGACAGAGCGGCTTCGGCTCTGTCGTTATACTCATCAGCAGACCGCCGTCTGCCCCCAGGGCTTGGCGCGCATGCCTTTTATCATTAGCGCCCAGGCAAGAACGATCGCCACTATCAGCGCTACAAACAGCGACCATGGCGGCAATGTGGTTAAAATGACGCCGCTGACTAATGGGTTAACCGCTGCGCCAAGCCAGCCCAACGACTGGGCGGAAAAATAGCTGGCTTTCATGCCTGCTGGCGCGATGTTGTCGATAAGCATATATTCGCCCGGCGCGTAAATGACTTCGCCGATAGTGAAAAAGGCAGCAGAAATTCCCCATAACAACAGACTGTTGCCGGAAAAGGCGAAACCGATCAGGCCAACGACAAAGAAGACTGTACCCATTGTCATTAACGGGCGGATATTCGTGGCGGTGAGCCTGCGGCCAAGTGCGTATTGCAGTGATACTACGATGGCGGCGTTCACGGGCAGGACCACCGCCACGACTTTCTCGGCAAAATCGCCATCGGCGACCACCATAACGTATTGCGAAATACAGGACGCAAAAGCACCGCCAACAAACGATGCCAGAAAGGCCGATAACGTAAACCAGAATAATGCCCGGTCGCGCAGGAGTACCGAAGGGGACCACACCGCGGCGTTTAAACCTTCTGATGGTGCTGTTGAACGTTTTACCCAGGTCTGGATAAACACCAGTGGCAATGCTGAACAGGCGGCAGCCAGCCAGAATGGCAGGTTAATGCTTTGCATCACCAGCAGCGTGCCCAGCGGTGGACCAACGGTCCAGCCAATATTCAGCACGGTATAGTTAAGCGAGAAAATTTTAGTCTTGTTGGTAGCAGACAGATTATCGGCAAACCAGGCCTTCAGCACCGTGGCGAAGACGGAGTAGGCACAGTTGATCAGAGCAAAGAGCAAAACCACGACCACCACGTTATGCACCAGTGGGATCGCAATAAAGCCGGACGCAAAGCCACAAATTGCCAGCAGCATAAAGCGTTTTTTTTCAAATTTATCGGCCAGGATGCCGAATCCAAGACTGAAAACGACGCCAATAGTCAGTGCTACTGTCATTGCATAACCGATCAGATCGACACCCAGGCCATACTGACGACTGAGGTAAATCGTCATGAATGGCAGAGTGGCGCCACGGCCAATTGTTAATAACAAAGATGACGCGAGTAACGCGAGAGTGGACCTTCTCAGAGAGATATTCATTTTCCTGCCCGACAATGCATGTTGTTATGTTTTTTTTAGATATAAGAAACAAATAGCATGCTAAAACTGTGATGTACACTCAATAAGTTGTCCGAAAATGCCTTGCGTGGCCTACCTGAAATAATGATCTGTTACGGCACAACGATTTCCGTTACCTTAACTTGTTTACAAAAATTTAATATTTGCAGGGGCGGTGGTATGTCGCGTAAAGACGGGTTATTAGCGTTACTGGTCGTTGTGGTTTGGGGACTGAACTTTGTGGTCATCAAAGTGGGGCTGCATAATATGCCCCCCTTAATGCTGGCAGGGCTGCGTTTTTTACTGGTGGCGTTCCCGGCAATACTCTTTGTTGCCAGGCCGAAAATCCCACTTTCGCTGTTGCTCGGCTATGGGCTGACCATCAGTTTTGGGCAGTTTGCGTTTCTCTTTAGCGCTATCAAATTCGGTATGCCTGCCGGGTTAGCTTCTCTGGTATTACAGGCTCAGGCGTTTTTCACCATCATTCTGGGGGCATTCGCCTTTGGCGAACGTCTGCAGGGTAAACAGCTGGTAGGCATTGCGCTGGCGGTATTTGGCGTGCTGGTGCTGATTGAGTCCAGTCTGAACGGGCAGCATGTTGGCATGCTCGGTTTTATGCTGACGCTGGCGGCGGCGCTAAGCTGGGCCTGCGGCAATATCTTTAACAAAAAAATCATGCAGCATACCTCGCGCCCAGCCGTTATGTCGTTGGTGGTATGGAGCGCGTTAATCCCTATTGCTCCGTTCTTCCTTGCTTCATTAATTCTCGATGGTCCAGCGCAAATTACCCAAAGTCTGGTGGCGATAGATATGACCACCATTCTGTCACTGGTTTATCTGGCGTTTGTGGCGACCATCGTGGGTTATGGTATCTGGGGTTCGTTACTCGGACGCTATGAGACCTGGCGTGTAGCGCCGCTGTCGCTGTTGGTGCCGGTCGTTGGACTGGCGAGTGCGGTTGTGCTGCTGGATGAAACGCTGACCGGATTGCAACTGCTCGGTGCGCTACTGATCATGGCTGGGTTGTATATCAATGTGTTTGGCTTTCGGTTGCGTAAGGTTGCGTCGGTGAGGGGCTAAAAAAAGCCCCGCAGTGGCGGGGCAATATAATTACAGGTTGCGCATATTGTAATAAGGCACACCTAATTCGTCGGACTTGTCGCTGCCTGCACCCATATGATTAAAATCGAACGGGGACTGATCGTGCGCAGGGGGCATAATCATCGCGTCGCGACTGTTCTGGGTGGCAGGTTGCGCGGTCTGTTCCGCCATGCTCTGGCCCGAAACAACAAACAGCAGGGCCAGCATTGCATAAGACAGAAGTTTCATGATTTCCTCGGTTACGTCGTTAACTGGCGTTTAGCAATTACATTGATTAAGTGGGAGCAAATAGCGTGATTCGCCGTGCATATTCGTCATACGGTATTTATGCGGCGGAACATCAAAATAGTTTTTGAATGTCCGGGTCAGCGTCTGCTGAGACTCAAAACCGTAACGCTCTGCCAGATAAAGAATAGGCTCGTTACTTTCTTTTAGTTTTTGCGCTATTTCAGTCATTTTACGGCTGCGAATGTATTGACCCAGTGAATGACCGGTTTCTTTTTTAAACATCCGTTGCAGGTGCCATTTGGAGTAACCTGAACGCTCTGACACTTTTTCCAGTGAGAGCGGCGATTCAAGGTTATTTTCGATCCAGTCCAAAATGCTATGAATAGTGATTGTGTCAGTATTGCGTCTGGACATCGTCATACCTCTTTCTGGTTACGGCAGGATTCTCTTAAGCAAGTGCTCAAGTGTGGCTACTTCATCCGCCGTTAAGTTTTTTGTTAGTTCCTGGTGCAGGTCTTGCCCTACTAATTGATGACACTGCTCGCAAATTGCTGCGCCATGCTCGGTGAGTTTCACCAGCACGCCACGCTTATCATGTGGATTCGGAAGCCTTTCTATCCAGCCTTTACAGGCCAGTCTGTCCAGCATCCGCGTCAGGGCGCCAAGGTCGACAGACAGCACTTTTTTCAATTCGACAGGGGTGATGCACACCGCGCAACGGATGGAGCAGAGCACCTTGAACTGCGATGCCGTGATATCCAGCGGTGACAAATAGTCGTTTAACAAACGATCTTTTTTCTGATTAACCATATAGATCAAACGACCCAGTGGGATGATTTCGTTAAACAGATCACTGGTGTTTTTCACAATGATTGCCCTGGCAAGTAGTTAGTCACGGCTGATATTATTGCTTAGGCAAATATAAGTCAAACGAATGAATCCGCAAATGCCACGTTTTGCTAAATCATCAGACTCAATACCTGGAATATGGAAATTTAACGATCTGATAATTATGGTTTATACGTGCGGATGAAAAATGAATCCTTACATCGCGAAAATGGCTTATCTTCTGGATTTCACCGTATACTTGCCGTTGACGATTAACGCACAGGAAAGATGACATTATGATGGACTTGTTTAAAGCAATAGGGCTGGGGCTGGTAGTCCTGTTACCGTTGGCAAACCCGTTAACCACCGTGGCGTTGTTCCTTGGCCTCGCGGGCAACATGAACAGCGCAGAGCGTAACCGTCAGTCACTCATGGCATCTGTTTACGTGTTTGCCATCATGATGGTGGCGTACTATGCCGGGCAACTGGTGATGAATACCTTCGGGATTTCGATTCCCGGACTCCGTATTGCGGGTGGGTTAATCGTTGCGTTTATCGGCTTTCGGATGCTGTTTCCGCAGCAGAAGGCACATGATTCTCCGGAAGCGAGAAGCAAGTCAGAAGAGCTGGAAGACGAGCCGACTGCCAATATCGCCTTTGTACCGCTGGCTATGCCAAGCACTGCCGGTCCGGGGACGATTGCGATGATCATCAGTTCCGCGTCAACCGTGCGCCATGGCTCCGAATTTCCGGACTGGGTGATCATGATCGCGCCGCCGATTATTTTTGCGGTTGTTGGGATTATCCTGTGGGGCTGTTTGCGCAGTTCCGGGGGGATCATGCGCCTGGTCGGCAAAGGTGGTATCGAAGCGATTTCTCGTCTGATGGGCTTCTTGCTGGTGTGTATGGGCGTGCAGTTTATTATTAACGGCGTGCTGGAAATTATTAAAACCTACGCTTAGAACACTGTGCCCGGTAATCAGTAATGTCTACCGGGCTCATTTTTTACGAATGCTGAGGCTGTTCTTCCAGCGATATCGGCCATTTACGAAAGATAATCACCGACCATATCAACGCCACCACGGCAGGCACTGCGCCGACGTAACCAATCGTAGACATTGACCAGTGCAAACTCACCTGATTGCCTACCAGCGCGCCAGCGCCAATACCGATATTAAAGATGCCTGAGAACAGTGCCATTGCGACGTCAGTCGCATCAGGAGCAAGCGCCAGCACTTTCACCTGCATACCCAGACCTATCAGCATGATGGCGACGCCCCAGAAAATACTCAGGATAGCAAGGTGCATTTCGCTGTCAGCAGCGGGAAGTAACAACACCAGGCATACCGTCAACAGGGCAATGGCACTGCTAATCAGTACGGAAGCATGCAGATTCCCCAGCTTACCGAAAATGACGCTACCGACAATTCCCGCGCCACCCAGAACCAGCAACAGCACGGTAGCAAAGTTTGCGCTCAGACCCGCGACGGTCTGCACAAACGGCTCGATATAGCTGTAGGCCGTGTAATGTGCGGTGACCACAATCACCGTCAGTAGATACAGACTCATCAATGCCGGACGATGGAATAACACCGGCAGGCTTTTTAAAGAGCCGGAGTGCTCACTGGGTAGTTTGGGCAGGAGCTTAATCAGGCAAAGCAGGGTAACTAACGCCCCCATGCCGATGGCGAAGAAGGTGGTGCGCCAGCCAAAATACTGACCGACAATGCGCCCGATGGGCAGACCCAATACCATAGCCAGCGCGGTGCCGGTGGCAATCAGGCTGAGAGCCTGTGCACGTTTACCGGCAGGAGCCAGGCGGATCGCCAGCGATGCGGTGATCGACCAGAAAATAGCGTGCGCAAAGGCAATACCAATACGGCTAATTACCAGCACGGTAAAATTCCATGCCAGGAAAGAGAGAATATGACTGGCGATAAACACAACAAACAGACAGATCAGCAGTTTTCGGCGCTCCACCTGACTGGTAAGTAACATAAAAGGGAGCGACATCAGGGCGACAACCCAGGCGTAGATCGTCAGCATGATCCCGACCTGAGCGGTCTGCATATTGAAGCTTTGTGCGATGTCGGACAGCAAGCCGACAGGGACAAACTCTGTGGTATTGAAAATAAAACCGGCAATGGCAAGCGTAACTACCCGTAGCCACGCGACCTTGCGGGAAACAGTGTCTGTTGTCATATCAAATAAGAGGATTAGCTGCGAAAAGGTAAGGCCACGATCTTAAAACGTTTGCTGGCGAAAATACAATCATTTTGTGATGCGGATCTCATTTCATTGGCAGGGCGCCACAATTTGCTGCCGAACATTCCTCGTATTTTTAACTATTTCAATAATAATGAAATTCCGGGCGTATGACTTCACCCGGATTTACAGGTATTCATGTTCTTTGAGGAGCGCCAGTTACTCCGGGCTCTGTGATAACTGAGGGTTCAACACCTCAATAAACGCTTCCAGCTGACGTGTCATTGCACCTCTGCGCCAGACCAGCCATGTATTCAGCCAGCGCCAGTTCTCGCTTAGCGGCCAGGCGTTGACCTGATGATGCCCTGGCATGCTCTCCAGCATCGAACGCGGGATCAGTGCGATACCCGCGCCGGCAATGACGCAGGCCAGCATGCCGTGATATGACTCCATTTCATGAATGGTGCCGGGCATGGCGCGATCGGCATGAAACCAGCTTTCAAAATGGCGGCGATAGGAACAGTTGGCGCGAAAGGCGTAAATACTGCAACCGTTGACGTTACTGGCCCGCTTAATGGGGGGATGACCGTTAGGCGTGACAATCATCATCTCTTCACGGTAGACCGGCATTCCTTCAAGTCCCGGATGGGTAATTGGACCATCGACAAAGGCAGCGTTCAATGTACCGTCGAGCACGCCGTCCAGCATTGTGCCTGAAGGACCTGTCGCCAGCGCGAACTGAATTTTGGGGTAACGCTGGTTATATTCAGCCAGCGTGGCGGGGATGCGAACTGCTGCTGTACTTTCAAGCGAGCCGAGAGAGAAGAGTCCTTGCGGCTCATCCCCGGCGACGACCATCCTGGCTTCCTCAACCAGTGCCAGGATCCGCTGGCTGTAGCGCAAAAAGTTGTGCCCGGATGGGGAAAGCCGCAGGCGCTGGTTTTCACGAATAAATAGATCAACACCCAGGTCGGCTTCAAGCTGACGTATACGGGTGGTGAGATTGGATGGCACGCGATGCACCTTCGCGGCGGCCTGCGTAATACTGCCAGTCTCCGCGACGGCATTGAACATTTCCAACTGCGTCAGATCCATAATATTCTCTATTCGTGAATGGTATGGTTAATATTATTCATTTTTCAGAAAGAGTAAATATGCTCATGATATAACCATACCCTGCGATAAAGAGAGGCACTTATGACTATCACAGCAGCAACACATGCGATTTCCATTGACCCTGCCAGCGGTGAAAGGCTGGCGGCGACGCCGTGGGCCAGCGCGGAAGAGATTGATCATGCGCTGAACCTTGCCGCGAATGGCTATAACGAATGGAAACATACTTCCGTTGAGCACCGTGCGCAAACGCTGCGCCAGATCGGGCAAGCTCTGCGCCATCGTGCGGAAGAGATGGCGGAGTGTATCTCACGTGAAATGGGTAAACCCATTAAGCAGGCGCGTGCTGAAGTCGCCAAGTCAGCTGCATTGTGTGACTGGTACGCCGAGCATGGACCGGCGATGCTCAATCCGGAACCCACGCTGGTGGAGAATAACCAGGCGGTGATTGAGTATCGTCCGGTAGGAACCATTCTGGCGATCATGCCGTGGAACTTCCCGCTCTGGCAGGTAATGCGAGGTGCCGTCCCGATTCTGTTGGCCGGAAATGGCTATCTGTTAAAGCATGCGCCTAACGTAACCGGCTGTGCAGCAATTATTGCGCAGGTTTTCGCTGATGCTGGTGTACTCGCGGGGGTTTACGGTTGGGTGAATGCCGATAACGCCGGGGTCAGTCAAATGATCAATGACCCGCGTATCGCGGCGATAACGGTAACGGGAAGCGTACGTGCCGGTGCGGCGATTGGCGCCCAGGCGGGTGCCGCGCTGAAAAAATGTGTGCTTGAACTGGGCGGCTCCGATCCGTTTATTGTCCTCAATGATGCTGACCTCGATCTGGCCGTTAAGGCGGCGGTCGCTGGGCGTTATCAGAACACAGGGCAGGTTTGTGCGGCAGCCAAGCGCTTTATTATCGAAGAAGGGATTGCGGCAGAATTTACTTCACGCTTTGTGGCCGCTGCGAGTGCGCTCAAAATGGGCGATCCGCTAAACGAAGAAAACGATCTGGGGCCGATGGCGCGATTTGATCTGCGTGATGAGCTACACCAGCAGGTAGAAGCCACCCTTGCCGAAGGGGCACGGTTACTGCTCGGCGGGGAAAAAATTGCGGGTCAGGGCAGTTACTATGCCGTGACGGTACTGGGCGATGTCACTCCGGAAATGACGGCGTTCCGCCAGGAGCTGTTTGGTCCGGTTGCGGCAATTACCGTGGCGAAGAATGTTGAACATGCCTTAGCGCTGGCGAATGACAGTGATTTCGGCTTATCCGCCACGGTGTTTACTGCGGATGAAGCGCTGGCGCAGAAGATGGCGTCACGCCTGGAGTGTGGTGGCGTATTTATCAATGGTTACAGCGCCAGTGATGCCCGCGTTGCGTTTGGTGGTGTGAAGAAAAGTGGCTTTGGCCGCGAACTTTCTCACTTTGGCCTGCATGAGTTTTGTAACGTGCAGACCGTCTGGAAAAACCGCCTTTGATGGTGTGGGTGCCTCCGCTGGGGGCACCTGTCTTATTTCTGCAATTTTTCTGTCATTTACTCTCCGTACACTCGCGACTAACGCTTTGATACAGAAGAGTAATATGAACATAACGCAAATTTCCCATCGTCTAATACCCCGTCAGTTCGGTCTGTTAACCGGCATTTTTTGCATTATTGCGCTGTTCTCAGTTTTGCAGGTCGTGTCCTCCTTGATGCTCTCGGCCTCAGTCAGTGACGCACAGCAGAATGAAGGGCGTAATCAACTCGCGCTTTTGCAGCAGGCAAAGGTTGATGAAGCGCGGGTGGCGTTATTATCTGCCAGCGATTTACTTAACCGTGCGGGGATTTATTTTATGCAGGATGCCGCCACCGGATCGGACGGGAGTTGGCGTCCGTTAATGGAAGAGGCGTATCGGGCGCTGGCGCAGTCAAAAATTGCATGGGATGCCTGGCGGGATATGAAGCCGCAGTCGGATCCGGATCTAACAGAGAGCTATCAGCGTTTTTATAGCGGTATTAAGGAGCAGGCGGACGGGCTGATGCAGTCAGGTTCCATTGATGCGTTTTTTGCCGTACCCGTGCAGGCCTTTCAGACAGACTTTAACGGTAATTACGCGCGCTTTCAGCAGGGCAGTGGGCGACATGCGGAAGCTGGGCGTCAGCAGCTGTTGACCAGTCTTGAGCGTTTACAGAATCTATTTTTGTTTATTCCTCTGGTACTGGTGGTTATCGCCTTTCTGGTCTGGCGTAGTATGTTCCGTTGGGTGATTATGCCGCTGCGACGGCTGATCGATCATATCGATATTTTAGCGGCGGGTGATCTTTCCCGGCCAGCCCCGCAGGTGAGTCAGTTTAATCGGGAAGTGACGCAATTAAGTTCGCGTATTGCTGCAATGCAGCAGGGGCTCTGCGCGCTGGTACGGCAGGTGAATGATGCCACCACCGCAATGGTAGGAAATATCAACGAACTTGCGCAGAACAATAAACAGCTATACCAGCAGTCGGCAAAACAAAGTGAAGAGTTGAGCACTGTGACATCGCATATTTCGGTTCTGGAAACGCATGTTGAGGATAACAGTGGCTTTGCTGAACTGGCGAATCAACGCGCAGTGCAGGCGCGTGATATTGCGGCAGGTGGAGACCGAATGATGGCGACGGTAAATGCGTCAATGCAGGCGATTGTGACTCGCTCGTCTGAAATGCGAGGGATTACAACGCTTATCGACAACATTGCATTTCAGACAAATATCCTGGCTCTCAACGCCGCAATCGAGGCAGCACATGCCGGGGAGCAAGGGCGCGGGTTTGCCGTGGTTGCGAAAGAAGTTGGGCTGCTGGCGCGAAAAAGCGGTCAGTCTACGCAAAACATTCAGACACTGATTAAACACTCGTTACAGGGCATTGAAGAGGGCTTTCACGCGGTTAACGGACTGGATAAGAATTTGCAGCAGGTTATCGCACTGGTGGAAAACCTCGGCGCGTTACTGAACGACATTTCGACTGCAACGTTAAATCAGGGGAACAGTATTCACCAGTTAACCCGTCAGCTCCATGTCCTGAACGGCGAAGCCCGACAAACCAGTGATTTGGTGAATGCTGCATCTGATTCTTCCTTACAGCTTCACCATGAATCTAACCAGCTTATGCAGGCCGTGGCCAGATTCCGCCTTCCGGCCTGACGTTGCGTATTCAGCTCTGTTATACTCGCAGGCCTTTCATACCTGCGAGCAAGGAGCATGTTGTGGCCAGGGCCATGGACAATTCAATTTTAGAGACCATTGTGCAGCAGGTTCGTCCGCTGATTGGTCAGGGTAAAGTCGCTGATTACATTCCGGCATTAGCCTCCGTCGACGGTTCAAAACTGGGTATTGCTATCTGTACCGTTGATGGGCAGCACTATCAGGCGGGAGATGCGCAAGAACGTTTTTCTATTCAGTCAATTTCAAAGGTGCTCAGTCTGGTCGTGGCGATGCGTCACTATCAGGAAGAGGAGATCTGGCAGCGCGTCGGCAAAGATCCTTCCGGTCATCCATTTAACTCCCTGGTGCAGCTGGAAATGGAGCAGGGTATCCCTCGCAACCCCTTTATTAATGCCGGGGCGCTGGTGGTTTGCGATATGCTGCAAGGGCGTCTAAGCGCACCTCGTCAACGGATGCTGGAAGTGGTGCGGGCATTAAGCGGCGTTTCGGATATCGCCTATGATGCGACGGTCGCGCGATCGGAGTTTGAGCACTCGGCGCGTAACGCCGCTATTGCATGGCTGATGAAATCCTTCGGCAATTTTCACCATGACGTGCCCACCGTTTTGCAGAACTATTTTCACTACTGCGCGCTGAAAATGAGCTGTGTGGAACTGGCGCGGACTTTTGTCTTTTTGGCAAATCAAGGGCATGCCTTTCATCTTGCGGAGCCTGTGGTCACACCGATGCAGGCCCGGCAGATCAATGCGCTGATGGCGACCAGCGGCATGTATCAGAACGCAGGGGAATTTGCCTGGCGGGTTGGGCTTCCGGCGAAATCTGGCGTCGGCGGCGGCATCGTGGCGATCGTGCCACACGAGATGGCGATTGCTGTCTGGAGTCCGGAACTGGATCCGGCGGGAAATTCACTGGCCGGTATCGCCGTGCTGGAACAATTAACACAACAGCTGGGGCGCTCGGTCTACTGATGAAAACGCTCGATCCTCTTTTTGTCCGGCTGGCGAAATCAACGTTTCGCTCGCGGTTTCGTCTTGGTCAGAAAGAAAGGCAGTATTGTCTGGATAAAGGGGCACCAGTTATCGAACAACATGCTGCGGATTTTATAGCTAAACGACTAGCACCTGCGTTTCCCGCCAATGATGGTAAACAGACTCCTATGCGTGGTCACCCGGTATTTATCGCTCAACATGCTACGGCGACGTGCTGTCGAGGGTGTCTGGCGAAATGGCATGATATACCTCAGGGTGTAGTGCTAAACGATGAACAGCAACGTTACGTTGTCACGGTTATTTACCACTGGTTAGTACTCCAAATGAACAAGCCATAGATAATATTTTCCTATGATATGCCCCCTTGTGTTGTGTAATTGTTAAAAGCAGTATGAAGGGGTCAATCTAAGGAGAAACCATGGCTTCCGGCAAACCCTGCTTTGTGCTGAGCGCGACACAGATTCTGTCGCGAATCGACGAGCTCAGCGATGTTCTTGAACAGTGCGTCAATGACGGCGCCTCCATCAGTTTTATGCTGCCCTTTAATCGCGAAAAATCAGAGCCTTTCTGGATGAAGGTCGCGCAAAGTGTTTCTCGCGGAGAACGGATCGTTCTTGGTACGCAGAATGCGCAGGGGGTGCTTGTCGGTACCGTCCAACTCATTATCGATCAACCCGAAAATCAACCTCATCGTGCTGATGTCGCCAAACTGCTGGTTCACCCCTCAGCGCGACGCGGTGGCCTGGCCCGTGAATTGATGAACGAACTGGAAAGTTGCGCGCGTCAACAAGGTAAAACGCTGCTGGTGCTTGATACGGCGACTGGCAGTGGTGCGGAGTTGTTCTACCACAATTGCGGGTGGAAAAAGGTAGGGGTGATACCTGACTATGCCCAAATGCCCGATGGGACGCTGACCGGAACCACACTTTTCTATAAAACGCTCTAATTTGTCGCCGGGGATTGATCAAAACAGGGTTTCAATGTATTAAAGTTTGCTAACCTATTGGACCAATTCAATCAGGTTGTATGACTAATCATAAAGGGAACCCATTGTGCAAACACTAAATCGTCGCGATTTCCCCGGTGCTCAGTATCCTGAACGCATTATTCAGTTTGGTGAAGGAAACTTCCTGCGCGCCTTTGTAGACTGGCAGGTAGATCTGCTCAACGAACATACCGATCTGAACGCTGGTGTGGTCATTGTTCGTCCTATCGAAAGTTCCTTCCCGCCATCGCTGAGTACGCAGGATGGCCTCTATACCACTATCATTCGTGGTTTGAATGAGAAGGGCGAGGCCGTCAGTGATGCCCGTCTAATTCGTTCAGTTAACCGTGAAATCAGCGTCTATAGCGAATACGATGAGTTCCTGAAGCTGGCGCATAATCCTGATATGCGTTTTGTGTTCTCTAACACCACGGAAGCAGGTATCAGTTACCACGCGGGCGATAAGTTTGACGGCGCGCCAGCGGTTAGTTATCCGGCTAAACTGACGCGTCTGCTGTTCGAACGCTTCAGCTATTTTAACGGCGCATTGGATAAAGGCTGGATTATCATCCCTTGCGAACTGATTGATTATAACGGTGATGCGCTGCGTGAACTGGTTCTGCGCTACGCTCAGGAATGGGCGCTGCCGGAAGCGTTTATTCAGTGGCTGGATCAGGCCAATGCATTTTGCTCCACGCTGGTGGACCGTATTGTTACCGGCTATCCGCGTGATGAGGTAGCTAAGCTCGAAGCTGAACTGGGCTATCATGATGCTTTCCTCGATACCGCAGAACATTTCTATCTGTTTGTCATTCAGGGGCCGAAGTCATTAGCCGCAGAACTACGTCTGGATAAGTATCCGCTGAATGTCCTGATCGTGGATGACATCAAACCGTACAAAGAGCGCAAAGTGGCGATTCTCAACGGTGCTCACACCGCGCTGGTCCCTGTTGCCTGGCAGGCAGGGTTGGACACCGTGGGTGAGGCGATGAATGACGCTGAGATTTGTGCTTTCGTGGAGAAAGCGATCTATGAAGAGATCATTCCGGTACTGGATTTGCCACGTGATGAGTTAGCTTCTTTTGCCAGCGCGGTAACCGGTCGATTCTGCAACCCGTATATAAAACATCAGCTGCTGTCTATTGCCCTGAATGGCATGACCAAGTTCCGCACCCGTATATTGCCGCAACTGCTGGCAGGGCAACAGACCAGCGGTAAACTGCCGGCGCGTTTGACGTTTGCGCTTGCCGCGTTAATTGCTTTTTATCGTGGAGAGCGCAACGGTGAGTCTTATCCGGTTCAAGACGATGCTCACTGGATAGAACGTTTTCAACAGCTGTGGTCTCAGCATCGCGATCGCCAGATAAGTACCGAAGCGTTGGTCAAATCTGTACTGGGTGTCAAAGAACACTGGGAACAAGATCTGACGCAGGTTTCTGGACTGGTGGAACAGGTCTCTACCGATCTGGATACCATTCTGGCAAAAGGTATGCGTGAAGCCGTTAAGCCACTGTGCTAAGACGACTACCGACAACCCGGCTCAGGCCGGGTTTTTTCTTGATATACATTAGTTACAACATACTGTGTGGTTTATATCATAAACCCGGTCTGTGACTTAGGTGCGGCTTCATTTTAAGCAGAACAAAAGTTGTTGGGATAATGTTGCGATTAACTTGCAACATTGATCGCTATCGCGTCTAATGTGACGGATTTCACATTTTCCCGAAGATAACCATGATCGTTCGTCCCCAACAACACTGGCTGCGCCTGATATTCGTCTGGCATGGTTCCGTATTATCTAAAATATTCTCACGGTTGCTGCTGAACTTCCTGCTCTCCATCGCCGTTATCATCATGTTGCCCTGGTATACGATGTTGGGTATCAAATTTACCCTGGCACCGTTCAGTATTCTGGGCGTGGCGATTGCTATCTTTTTAGGTTTTCGCAATAACGCCTGCTATTCACGTTATGTCGAAGCCCGACACCTGTGGGGGCAGTTGATGATTGCTTCCCGATCACTACTTCGCGAGGTGAAAACCACCTTACCGGATGACGCCGAACTGGGGCAGTTTGTTCGTCTGCAAATCGCATTTGCCCACTGTTTACGCATGACGTTACGTCGAAACCCACAGGCAGAGCCGTTGGCGAAATATCTCAGCGAGAAAGATCTGCAGACGGTATTTTCCGCACAATCGCCAGCAAACCGCATTTTGTTGCTGATGGGGGAGTGGTTGGCCGTGCGCAGACGTGATGGACAGCTGTCCGATATATTATTTCATAGTTTAAACAACAGATTAAATGATATGTCGGCAGTACTGGCAGGTTGTGAGCGAATTGCGAATACGCCAGTGCCGTTTGCTTATACTTTGATCCTTCATCGCACTGTTTATCTGTTTTGTATCATGCTGCCATTCGCGTTAGTGGTGGATCTTCACTACATGACGCCGTTTATTTCAGTGCTTATTTCCTATACTTTTATCTCGCTCGATGCGCTTGCGGAAGAGCTTGAAGATCCGTTTGGTACTGAGAACAATGACCTGCCGCTGGATGCGATTTGCAATGCAATCGAAATCGATTTACTGCAAATGAACGATGAAACCAATGTGCCAGCAAAACATATGCCGGATAAACATTACCAACTAACTTAGTTTCGTTCTGTTTCCCACCATGCTGGCCGCATATCAGAAAACGAATGAAACTCCGGCGCCAGATCTTCATCATTAGGATCGTCAAAAGCGCCGGCTAAAAGCGCAATGACCGGAGCGTCATCGATGGCGCCCACGGAACTGCCACACTGAGGGCAAAAGGCCCGACTGGTGGTTTCAGATGAGCGCCAGGTTGTCGGTTTTCCGGCTTTTCCCGTCCATTCTACATTTTCTGCATCAAACTCAATCCAGACGACGGTCGGGGCACCAGTATGTTTCCGGCATATATCGCAGGAGCAGGTATGGGAATTATTAGGACTGCTGGCTGTGAAACGGATCGAGCCACACAGACACCCACCAATGTAGACTTTAGACATAACAACTCCCGTCAGAAACATGTGGCAAGACACTAGCAGATGCCTGACATAGCCACTAGATCCTTATGATAAAAAGGCGAGGGCGCGCATACTCGGTAGCCCAGTCCTGTGATCTGTCTGATGATAAATGCTTAACTATTGCGTCTGGCTACAATAAACAACCGCGGAAATGCCAGCAAAATATTGCCGTTTTCCTGCAACGGATATTGTTCCTGGAGCAGTTCATGGTAGCGAGCCAGGTAATGACGTTGCTCGCTTTCGCTCAAATCCTGCAGCCAGGGGCGGAGTCCCGTTGAGCTTACCCAGTCGATAATCGCCTGATGCGAATCCATAATGTGATAATACGTTGTACGCCAGATATCCACATCACAACCCGCTTCGGTCAAAATATCATAGTAGGCGTGAACGCCAGGAAGCGGAGCACGCCCCCGGTCGGGGTAATCTTGTTCATAAGCCACTTCGCGCATCAGTACATGCGTGGGCTCCAGCCAGTTATCCGGCATTTGCACGGCCAGAACGCCGTTGTGACCGAGTTGTGAGACCAAATGTGGGAATAAGTCATAGTGATCGGGCACCCACTGTAACGACGCATTTGCATAAAGCAGATCTACGGGATGCTCGGGCTTAAACTGGCTAATATCCGCTTCGATAAAATGGCAGTCAGGTAATGCGTTGCGCGCTTCATTCAGCATAGCAGGTGAAGAATCGACACCTGTTGTCTTTGCCGTGGGCCAGCGCTGATGCAGCAATGCCGTACTGTTTCCCGGACCACAACCAAGATCAACAACTGAGCGGACATTTTCTAACGCCACACGGCTGAGTAATTCTGCTGCGGGTCTTGAACGTTCAGTTGCATATTGCAGATAAAGCGAAGGGTTCCAGTCGGCCATGTATAAATCTCCAGTATGAGAGGAAAAGTCGGAAAAGGACGGTATAAGACCTTGCCGATGAGCCACTTATTTTAGAAGATTATATGAAAATGAATGATAAGGGCAGGAATATGCTGGAAACATCAAGGTTGATATTACGACAATGGGAGGCTAAAGACCGGGCCCCTTTTGCTGCACTCAATGCCGATTCTGACGTGATGCGCTTTTTCCCCGCGCCGCTAGAGAAAGCTGAAAGCGATAACCTGGCCGATAGATTTAGTGAAGGTATTGCAGAACGCGGCTGGGGATTTTGGGCCGTAGAGCTAAAAGAAACACACCAGTTTGTGGGCTGTGTGGGGTTACATCCACAACCTGATAAATTTCATTTTTCACCCTGCACCGAAATAGGCTGGCGCCTTGCTAAAGCATACTGGCACCAGGGTCTGGCGTTAGAAGCCGCGCAAGCGAGTCTTGCATTTGCTTTTGACATACTGGCGCTAAATGAAGTCGTTTCATTTACTTCTGTGCTGAATAAACCGTCAGAGGATCTGATGATACGAATTGGTATGAATAAAACAGAAGAGTTTACGCATCCCGCGTTGCCGCCAGATCATCGATTGGCACAACATGTTCTGTATCGTCTTTGCCGATAATTAATCAGTCTATTTTGCTCCTTTTCTCATATCAGAGAAAATAACTAAGCCAATTCCAGCCAAAATAATGACGCTTGCGAGAAGGATTCTGACGGTGAGCGTTTCGCCCAAAAATATGATCCCACCAAGAGTGGCCAGACAAGGTACGCTGAGTTGAAAAGTACTGGCCGTTGTGGACCGGAGTAAGGGGAGCAATGAATACCAGAGCAGATATGCACCTCCCGATGTAATTGCACCAGAAAGCACGCCCAGAACTAATCCATATATATCAATATGAAGATGAGAGCGGAAGAACAGAGGAATAATCAATGCGACCGGGATTGCCAGGATGAAATTCCCCCCGGTTGAGGCAGCAGCATCCGTGATTTTCTTCCCTGTGATACTGTAGAAAGCCCAGGCTAACCCAGCAATAACCATCATTATTGCGGCATAAAAGGAAGGACGCTCCACACCAGGAAATAGCAAAATCGCTATTCCAGCCAATGCCCCGAGTATTCCTGTTATTTTTAAAATTACGAGTTTCTCTCCCTGGGCTATTCCCCATACCGTCATGACGAGCTGAACGGTACCAAAGAGCAGCAGGGCACCAGCGCCGGTGCTAAGAGAAACATAGGCAATGGAGAATGAAAAAACATAGATGCAAAGGAGCAGGGCATTTAACCACTTGAACTCAAATTTTCTGCTGTCAGATGTTATCGCGATAAATAAAAAAAGGGCAATTGCGCCACTTATCAATCTGATGCTGCTGAATGAGATAGCATCAGCATGCATACCCTTCAATGCGAGTCGGCAAAGCACTGAATTTCCAGCAAATGCGATCATTGCGATGATGATTCTGATGAGCAAGATAGCGTCCTTTAGTCAATACGAGGTTTAGCGCAATATGCAGGTGTTGCCTTCAAAAACAGGTGTGTTGATTAATATAGTTGCCAACATCAACGACTGTGTTCGTGCTGGGCTCGACATTAAGAACGACAAAACGCATTTGCGGGCAGAACAGCTCTGCACTTTTCTTGCTGCACTCAGTTTGTAGCCATCGATGCTCACCCTGTTCGGTTACAACCGTGTTCACGTTTCCGTATTCGCTGCACACAAAACCTTTTTCAGTTGCTCTTTGCCTTGCTGCCTCCAGGCTCAGACCAATAACATTCAGCTCATCGACCTCTTTGGCGAGTGTGCTGTCGGAAACACGGGTTAATGTGCAGCTCGACAGCGTAGAGGTAAATAGTAGCAAGAGCGCGAAGTGTAGGATGGTTTTGCTTTTTTTGTTTCGCATTGTCCGATATGTACTCAATTTTATTATCGTATTTCTGAAAGTAAGTGAAGTCACCTGGTTCAGTATATAACGAACGATTACATACCATTGCTTAAAAATCACAGATGTGCAGCTTTATATTTTTAAATGAAAGCTACTAAAGACAGAATCTCATGACGTAATAATTGAGACTATGTACTTTTGGTCAGAGATATGCATTTCAAATTAGCGACGATGAAGATAAGAGCCTTCCCAGAGAAATGTCATCTTTCACATCAAATGAAGATCTCATTCTCACTAACATTGCGTAAGTGAAAGGCTGGTCTATGCTAAAAAAGCAATCAAATTTGCGTTGGCTTTTTGAATAATAACGATAATTCTCGCGTTTTCGGTGGCGAATATGAACAGGATTGTGATCGCTTTTTTAATGTGCTGATCTTTCACAGCCGCCGTTGGTGCGTCAGCTGAGTCTGATGGACTGGTATATTTCCTATGAATTGCAGGTGCGCCTGCTGCCGGATGTATCACTGGCAGATGCCCGTAATGAACTGCATAGCAATATTCAGGAGGCCGTTGGTTATGGCGGCGGCCTGTTCGGTCTGTTTCTGCATGGCAAGGGACGACAGGTTGATGGGCAGTTTATTCCCCCGGCCATGAGCGCGTTTGGCGGTGGCGGAACGTAAAACGGTACTGCATAACCAGCTGTAGTCAAGAGCCATCATCCAAAACTGTTAGCGCTGTTGAGGCAACTGCGCTTGAAAGGGTTTTGAGGCGTCATTATTGAGCAGCACAAGGATGACCATAAAACAGCAGATTCCGCCTTTATCTATGTCAGTACGCATAATGTATATTATGTTAAATGCAATTGCTGCGTACTCAGTTGAGACTCCATGTGGCCCACGTTTGGCCATTGACCTCCTCTGCTCATTACAATCATGAAAGCCTGAGTTCCTGCAGTTGAGATGCTTTGAATCCGTGGTGAAGATAAAAACGTTTAGCTTCGTCTGTGAGCGCATGTACCATAACGGCACGCACGCCAATATTTTCTGCCACTTTGTAACACCGTAGTACCGCATCGTGAAGCAGATCGGCCCCTAACCCTTTTCCACGAACAGAAAGATCTACGGCCAATCTGGCAACTGCTATACAGCATCGTTCAACTCAATACTCTGATAAACAAAAATAAAAAACCCGCCAGTGCTGGCGGGTTATGGCATGGTTTGTCTCTACAGTTAAGGCGTTACCATGTTAAACCAGAAATCAAAGCTATCTAAATACCCGAGGAACTCATCAAGCTTGGCATGATTGCCGGAAATTTGTACATCACCCTTCTCTTCTGCCTGTTTCAGCGATTCTTCCTTGAGAATGATTTTGTTCAACGTTGCGCGGTTAAGCGTAATGGAGGCGTCAGCATTGCTGGCCTGTGTATCGGCGCTATGGTTAAGAACACCGTTTTCCAGTTCCAGTTTGTATTTACCGCCGTCAGCACCTAAATCGACGTTGAAGACTGCCTGCGCATTTGCCGCTTTTTCTCCGTTAATATGTACCGCGAGATAATCAAAGAACATCTCAGGTGACATGGCTTTAACGGTATCCGGGCTGGCGGTATTTGGCGTCGCGCCTTTCACCACACCGTTGCGTAATTCTTGTGCACCAGTCAGATAAAAATTACGCCATGGACCGGACTCAGCCTGATAACCCATTTGCTCAAGGGCATCTGCTTCCAGATTACGGGCTTCTTTATTGCTCGGATCAGCAAAGACGATATTGTTAGTGACTTGCGCCACCCAACGGTAATTGCCCTGGGCGTAATCAGTTTTCGCTTTTTGCATGATTGCATCGGTGCCGCCCATATAATCGACATATTTCTTCGCGGCATCAACGGGCGGTAATTCATTCAGTGTTGCCGGATTACCGTTGAACCAGCCGAGGTAAAAGACATACGTTGCTTTCACATCATGGCTGACAGAACCATAGTATCCACGGCTGGCCCATGATTTTTCCAGTCCAGACGGCAGTTTGAAGTTAGCGGCGATTTCGTCACGGGTCAGCCCCTGGTTAGCCATGCGCAGCGTCTGATCGTTGATGTAACGGTACATATCACGCTGACTTTTCATTAACTTCACCACATTTTCATTACCCCAGGTCGGCCAGTGATGCTGAGCAATAATAATGTTTGCCTTTACCCCCCAGCGGCCAATAACGTCATTGATATATTTTGACCATGCCAGCGGATCGCGGATCTTCGCGCCACGTAATGAATAAGTGTTATGCAGCGTATGGGTGACATCCTCTGCAGCTTCGATCATTCCCTTCTCTTCTACATACCACAGCATTTCAGAAGGTGCTTCCGATCCCGGCGCCATCATGAAGTCATAGGTTAGACCGTCGATAACTTCTTTCTGCCCGGTGTGGGTAATATAGTTAGTGGGTTCAATCAGCGTGACCGTACCGGCGGAGGTTGTCGTCCCCAGACCCGCACCGACCTGACCTTTTGCATCCGGTTTCAACAGATTGCCATACATGTAACTAGCTCGGCGACTCATGGCGTTACCTGCCATAATATTTTCAGATACAGCTTCCTTCATAAAACCAGCCGGTGCATATACCTTCACTTTACCGGATTTCACATCCGCTTCATCAATCACGCCGCGGACACCACCGTAGTGGTCAACATGGCTGTGCGTATAAATGACGGCAACAACGGGTCTTTTACCGCGATTCTTATAATAAAGGTCCATTCCCACTTTCGCGGTTTCTGCCGATACCAGCGGATCAATGACCGTAATACCCTCTTTCCCTTCCATAATTGTCATATTCGAGAGATCAAGATTACGGATTTGATACACGCCATCAGTGACCTGGAACAAACCGCCAATATTGATCAACTGCGACTGACGCCACAGGCTTGGATTAACCGTGTCGGGGGCTTTTTCGCCCTCTTTGATAAAGGCATATTGCTGAGGGTCCCAGACAACATTTCCCTGCTTCCCTTTAATCAATTCACTGGGAAGCGGAGCAATAAAACCTTTATGTGCGTTCATAAAATCGGTTTTATCAGTGAATGGCAATTGACCATATAAGGCGTCATTCGCACTTTTGGTCTGAGCAGTCGCATCTTTTGCTCCTTCCTGTGCCAATACAGGTAGTGATATTAATGATGTTGAACACACGCCAGCTAAAGTCAGATAACTTACTAGTTTATTAAGTTTCATAAATCCTCGCTAATAATATATTATCCAGAAGAAAGAAATCCTGCAGTTCTGATTGTTGAGAAGCTTCCGTAATACTTACTTATCAGGTTTCTATGATCTAATGCTCGTAGGCTAACATGGTCTTATGAAACAATGTAATGCAATGGCATTTAATTTTAAATTTCCTTTTGTTTTTATTTAAACAAAATAGCTGTAGACACCTGACTGTATAAAAAGATAATAGCTGGCATCCATTGTCTTTAGAACACTATATATGCGCACTCTCTATCTACTTCTCATCGTTGGGATACTTTCTGGCTGTAATACTTCTCCCCCAGAGAAAGTTGTTAAAATCAATAAAATGGTGATCCCTGTTGTTCAGGCACAACCCGAGTCAAAATCAAGTAGTGACTCGGCATCCCTGTCCTTATATCAGGATAATAAACAGCAAATTGAAAACGTCGCGAGTTCATTAAAAAATGAATATCTTCATGAGGTTAAGCCAAGAGAGATGTTTGACGTTCATAGCCAGGCATACCAGGTTTATGCTTCTTTAACCAAGCTCGAACAAATGCAGCAAATGAACAATTTTTATTATAAGGAGCATAATCAAACAGGACTGTTAAGCATTAATCAGTCCGTGAACTCTCTTATTGAATAACAAGAAATCCTCCTCAGAAAATGATGAGGAGGATTTCTTACGATTGATATATGGCATACCACAACAATAGAATATTAAATTTAGATAATCGATTTGTAACTTGTTTGTGGGTTTATTTAAAATCGCTCAGGCAATTTATTGATGGAAGTAAGATACCCTCCGCGTTCAAAATCAATATACCCTCCTTTTTTTAACGCAGACACAACATTTAAAACACTGCTGCGCGATAAGTGGGTCCGATCCTGAATATAATCTAAAATAGAGACTCGCGTGCGCGTCTCTTCCGGCAACAAAATCATCTCTTCGAGGTGGTTACGTATCACTGAATAAGTTCGCTGCTGTACGACTAAATCATCACGATAAAAGAGATAGCCCGTATGATATGAAAGCACTGCCGCCGCATCTTCCCACAAGCCTTGTTGATGAAAGAGTTCTCGTGCTTTATCGGCATCGACGCGTAATAATGTTGACTCAGCTTCAGCGCGCAATAAATGGCCGTGTACCGGTTGGATCATTTCGGCAATACCGAACAGATGGGGTTCATAGACGGTCACGATTAACAGACCATCAGAAGAACGTAAAATAGACAGCTCCCCTTGCAAAAAAAGGTAGAGTTGAGGCTTATTCTTGTATTTCCACATGATACGCCGCCGCGGCACAACCTTCATCTTTTCTGCAATCGGTTCAAGTGCTTGCATTAAGCGTTGTATGCTTTGTTCTGGGCGTACCGGAGGTGAAATTTGCATAATCAAACCTGTATTATTTAGATTGAAAACAATATGCTTTTACCTATATTCCATGAAGGTAGTACAGATTCATATTAAAGCCATAAATTGCTCAATAATAAAAGTAGAAATTTATTTTTATTTAAACGAGCGTGTGTGATAAGACCACCAGCAGACGGTTACCAGACACTGTCGGATAGATAATCCGCCATGGTGACTATTAACAATGCGTGAGATAGTTAATCGGGAATAACGGCGCTAGAATTGATAGCTGTAGTTGACACTGGCAAACCATAGCCACGGATTCTTATACTGGCCTGCAAAGATATCAGATTTGACGTTTGACGACTGCATGTGCAAATACTCAACGGCAACGCCAATATTGCTGGCTGGCGTAATCTGGTACTGTGCACCGGTGGCAAGTCGCCATTCATCGCCGGTTGGCATCGAAAGCGCTACATCACTTTGCGATTTGTACGGTGAACTGTCATAGGCAATACCGGCATTAATGCGCCACTGCTCATCGGGATGATATTGCACGCCCAGCGCTGTATGCCATGTATCTTTCAGACGATTATCACGATCGCTTTGCTGACCATTTATTGTAATCTGCGGGCTGCCAAACTGGCTCCAGTCCTGCCAGCCAAGATCGCCCATCACTGACCATTGACTGTTGATATCGTGAACCAGACTAAACATCACCTGCTGCGGAGCACGGACCTGTGTGGAGATCGGCAGATCATATCCAATATTAGGTATATTGGGGAAACGTGCCGTCCCGTCAATATTGAAATGATAATCAGTCTTGCTGGTCCAGGTTACTCCCGCCCGCGTTTTGTCGGTTAAATCCATTAATAAGCCAAGGTGGTAATTCATCGCCCAGTCATGATCGCTTTGTTTCTCATCGTGGCCATCGACATCTCTGCTTAGCGACAGAAAACCATAGTTTAGCCCTGCAGCTGCGCCAACCGACACCTTATCACTTAGTTTCCATGCAACGGCGGGACTCAGCGTCATCGCAACCATGGTACTTTGTTTAATTAACCGATCCCCTGCCCAGTTGCCGAAGTCGATACCTAACCCATAGTTGCCGTACAAACCCAAACCGGCAGAAACGGTATCACTTAGCCGTTGCGTATAAAACATGCTGGCATTGGGGAAAAGCGTCATTACATTACCGGGGCTTTGCCTTCCATCTGTCGTATTGTTCAGCGTATAGGGAATATCTCCGCCCATCGCCTGTAATCCTCCGCTGACCATATGGTCAGGTAAACGGGTCATCCCCGCAGGGTTTGTTAACAGCGTAGAGGCATCCTGAGCACGAGCGGCCTGCCCTGCACCAGCCAGTGCGGTATCCTCCGTTCCGACTTCATAGAAGTAGAGCGCACTGGCGTGACCGACTGACGAAAAAATCATCCCGGAGAGAAAAATTATATTTTTTTTCATTGCATTACCTGTTTGGAGGGGGCGTTCTTTACTAAACGTAGGGTCAGCTATCACACTATATTGATTTATGCTAATAGCATAATCAGGCATCAGGAATGATGTCGTGTTAAATTTCATCCAATATTAAATTTTATAATTCAACACAATGACATCTTAAAAGTCGACTTAATGAGAATTCTTCTTAAGAAGAGATTTGACATAAATTCTAATGTAAAGAAATGAAAATTTAATCTTTTCATAATAAAGTATGAGTGAAGTCGCCAACGGAAAAACCATAGTTATGATCATCACATAACTGTAATATGCGTTTTAAAAAGTAAAACCTTTACAGCCTTGAGGAGACCTTGTCTTCTCAAAACTGCGTGTCTCGAATATACCTTTAATTTCAATGGGCACGATGGTCATCAACCGCTCAAACCTAATATATAAGTGAGGTGCATATCTTACTGTGCTAACTAAATTTCAGGAGAATAATGCTAATCAAGTCGTAGATACTTCATTTTTTTAAATATGGAGTTTTAATCATGTAATAACAATCAGGTATCTTATACGACTCATTCTTCTGTCAGTTTTTGTAAGTGGAAGAAAAGAGTGATGATAGCTAATACAGGTAAAGATAGGGGTAATGACTTATGGCCTCACAATATGACTTTACTGTCACTCTGCACGATCTTGCTTTTATTCTTAAGCAGATCAAAATATCCGAAGCGGCAACTAACCCGGATGGTAGCGTTAATGCTGAATTGCTTAGAGAATTAGTTTCCAGTCCGCTATTGCCTTATGGACTTCGCACGGTAGATGGTTCATGGAATAATCTTCTACCAGGCCAGGAGTTATATGGCTCTGCCGACCAGACAATGCCGAGATTAACCGCGTTAAACTGGCAAGATGCGGACCAAATGACCAGTTATATCCAAATTGGTGGCACCGTTATTGATGCCGACCCACGTATTATTAGTAACTTAATTTCCGATCAAACGGCATCTAACCCAGCCGCACTGGAGGTATTTAACGCGTTAAAAGATGCTCCCGGCGGGGGGACTATTACAGGAGACGGAGAAACGTTATCCATTCCTAACCAGTCTCCCGATATCGGTCTCTCCCCTGCTTTTAACGGCTGGATGACCTTCTTTGGCCAGTTTTTTGACCACGGTCTGGATTTGATTCCCAAAGGCGGCAACGGTATCGTTTTCATTCCGCTACAGCCGGATGACCCTTTATATGTGGAAGGGTCGTCGACAAACTTTATGCTATTAACCCGGGCAACGGTGGATGAAAACCGAGAGACAGTAAACCTGACGACCCCCTTCATCGACCAAAACCAAACCTACACCTCCCATCCTTCACATCAGATTTTCATCCGCGAATACGTCATTATTGATGGGAAACCTGAGCCTACCGGGAATTTATTAGGCGGTGCGAACGGTGGACTGGCGACCTGGGCCGACGTTAAAAACCAGGCTGAAACTCTGCTAGGCATTAAACTCACCGATCAGGATGTGTTTAATGTTCCCCTGCTGGCAACGGATCGCTACGGTAATTTGATTTTAAGTGAAAATGGAAAGGTACAGATTGTTACCACCGGGGGACTGGTTGAAGCCAACGGCGGTCTGTTGCCTGAGGGAACATTCCGCACCGGCCATGCGTTTCTTGATGATATTGCGCATACTGCCGCGCCAAAAGCGGGTCTGCTGGCAGATGATGACACTGCGATTGGGGGCGAAGGAGCGCAACCGGCAGGAACCTATGATAACGAACTGCTCGATCGTCACTTTATTACCGGTGACGGGCGTGGGAACGAAAATATAGGTTTAACCGCGGTGCACGCCGTTTTTCACAGCGAGCATAACCGTCTGGTTGAGCAATATAAAACAACACTGCTGGAAACCGGTGATATCGACCTCATTAATCAGTGGTTGATGCCCAATCATCAAATCACGGAATTACCTGCCGATACCAGTACGCTGGTATGGAACGGTGAGTACCTATTCCAGGCAGGTCGTTTCTCCACGGAAATGCAATATCAGCACCTCGTATTCGAGGAGTTTGCCCGTACCGTACAACCCGCCGTCGATCCGTTTGTTTTCTCCAACACGGCGGATATAAACCCGATGATCTTTGCCGAGTTTGCGCATGTGGTTTACCGTTTCGGGCATTCAATGCTGACAGAAACCGTGGCGCGCACCGACATTGATATGCAAAGCGGTGATATTGACCTGATTTCAGCATTCCTGAATCCGGTAGCATTTAATCAAATCAACGGGGCCACCGTCACGGACGATCAGGCTATTGGCGCAATTGTGCGTGGTATGACGCGTCAGGTGGGTAACGAAATTGATGAATTTATTACCGATGCGCTGCGTAATAATCTCATCGGCCTGCCCCTCGATTTAGGCGCGCTTAATATAGCCCGTGGCCGTGACACCGCAATGCCGACGCTGAACCAGGCCCGCGAGCAGTTTTTTGCATTAAGCGGTGATAGTCAACTGAAGCCTTATACCAGTTGGGCTGACTTCACTACCTACCTGAAAAATCCCGCTTCAATCATTAACTTTATGGCCGCCTATGGTCAGCATGAGCTGATCCTCAATGCCACCAGCCTTGAAGGTAAGCGTGCAGCGGTCAACTTCCTGTTGTTTGGTGATGCTAACAATGCCCTGCCTGCGGATGCGATGGATTTCTTTAACAGTATCGGAGCGTGGGCAACCAAAGAGACCGGCCTGAATATGGTCGATTTCTGGATTGGCGGGCTGGCAGAGCGCAAAAATGAATTTGGCGGCATGCTCGGCTCAACCTTCAACTTCGTCTTTGAAACACAAATGGAAATGCTTCAGGACGGCGATCGCTTCTACTATCTGAGCCGCGTTCAGGGACTGAACTTACTCAATGAACTGGAGGCCAACTCGTTTTCCGCGCTGGTAATGCGTAACAGCGATCTTGGTGATGAGGGATCCTCCCACCTGCCCGCTAATCTGTTCCAGACACCGGACCATATTTTTGAAGTGAACCGCGTGCTGCAAACGGAAATCGACCCGAAATGGGGTAATCCGCTGAAGGATCTGCTCTCGCCGTTGTTGGTGCGTCGCGACCCAGGAGTGGATGTTGACGGCGATAGTTTTGCCGATGGCGGGTATCTGAAATATACCGGCGATGGGCATGTGGTGCTTGGAGGGACGGCAGGCAATGATACATTAATCGGCGGTAAAGGGATCGACAGTCTGTGGGGTGATGGCGGAGATGACCGACTGGACGGCGGCGACGAAGCAGACGTGGTCCATGGTGGTGACGGTGATGACATTATTACCGATACCGGTACGCCTGTTGGTGATGCGGACTTCCTGCACGGTGATGCCGGACATGACGTTATCTTCTCCGGTAACGGAAACGATCTGGTCTTTGGTGGCAGCGGTAGCGACTTCGTGGTGGTCGGCGAAGATGCGCAGGAGGTCTTCTCGGGTCAGGATAACGACTTTGCGCTTGGCGGCTCGGGTGGTGATTTCCTGATGGGCAACGAAGGCGATGACTGGCTGGAAGGCGGCGACGGGTTTGACACGCTGGCGGGTGACAACTCTGAGTTGTTCTTCAACAGTACCATTATCGGTCACGATGTCCTCAACGGTCAGGGTAACGACACCGACTACGATGGCGAAGCCGGTGACGACATCATGATTCAGGGCGCGGGGATCCAGCGCAATAATGGCATGGCCGGTTTCGACTGGGCTATCCATAAAGGCGACCCAAATGGCGCTAACTCTGACCTTGGGATCCCTATTTTCGTCAACCAGCAGGAGTTTATTCTACGCGACCGTTTTGATCTTGTTGAAGGGCTGTCGGGCTGGAAATACGACGATATCCTGACCGGGACAGAACAGCCGATAGGTACTGCGCCTGTTCAGGGCGTTCCCCTCTCTAACAACCTGACCCAGGAAGGTGCGGACCGGATCACCGGTTTACAGGCTATTCTCGGCGTAGAGCGTTCTACAAATCCGAACGCGGTACTACTGAACCCTGATGATGGTAGCGATATTTTACTCGGCGGTGGCGGTAGCGACCGCATTATGGGTAAAGCCGGTAACGATATCATTGATGGTGATGCATGGCTCAACGTGCGTATTGCCGTTACAGGTATGGCGGGACTCACCAGCGCCGAAGGTATGGCCGAACTGAAATCGTACATGCTGGCCGGCACGCTGAAACCGAATCAGCTGTCGATTGTGCGAGAAATCCTGCATGAAGGTAACGGCACGGAAACTGACGTCGCGGTGTACCGTGATGTCAGCAGCAACTATGTCTTTACCCGTATGGCGGACGGTAGCCTGCGCGTCGATCACGCCACGCCGGATGCCGCGCTGAACCTGAATGATGGCATCGATCGTCTGTTGAACATCGAAAAACTGGAGTTTGGCGATGGGAAGCAGCTGTGGGTGACGGCGCAGCAAGCGACGGGCGATCTTACCATCAGCAATCCTAACCCTTCGGTGGGCGACCTGCTGCGCGTCAACGTGGCGAACTTGCTGGATGGTAACGGCCTGGCGGCGGATGTGGCCATCACCATGACCTGGCAGGCATTCGTCAACGGCCAATGGCGAGACCAGGCAACCGGTGTTGAGTTCAGAGTGCCTGGCACTATTCAGGGTGCTCCGCTGCGTGTGGTAGCCAGTTTTAACGACCGCATGGGTGACGCTGAAACCCTGGTGTCGGCACAAACTCAGGCGATCCTACCGCGAAATCAGGCCACGACCGGTGTGCCGGTAATTAACGACCTCACCCCAACTGAAAGCCTGACGCTGACCGCGGTGGTTTCAGGCATTGCTGACGCCGATGGTCTGAGCGGCGGTAATTTCACTTATCAATGGAGAATGAGTTCGCCAACCGGATTCGTCAACATTAACGGTGCGACTTCCGCCACCTATACGCCGGGTCAGGCTATGGTTGGCAGAACGTTGCAGGTGGTCGTTACCGTCGTCGACGATGAAGGCAACCCCCCTGTTGTCCTGACGTCGACCACCACCCAGCCCGTGGGCGATCTGATTGTGGGTACCAACGGGGCTAACACCCTCGTCGGTACTGCCTGGAGCGATATCCTACGCGGTGAAGGCGGTAATGACACCTTACTCGGCGGTGCAGGTGACGATCTGCTCATCGGCGGTGCGGGAAACGACAACCTCTCTGGTCAGGCGGGGCAAGATATTCTGCAAGGTGATGCTGGTAATGACACGCTTGATGGCGGGCTTGGTGCCGACAGTATGACCGGCGGCACGGGCGATGATACCTACATTGTTGATGATTTCGGTGATGTAGTTATCGAAGGTGTGAATGGCGGCACGGACGTTGTCCGAACCAACCTTAGCAGCTACGACCTCACCGATAACGTGGAAGAACTGGTATTTACCGGCAGCGGCAGTTTTATCGGTACCGGTAATGCCATTGCGAACACCATTACGGGAGGGACCGGTAACGACTATCTGTTCGGTATGGGCGGTAACGACCAGTTGTTTGGTGGTATCGGGAATGACTTCCTCGATGGCGGAGATGGCGCTGATAACCTGCAAGGCGGGGTTGGTAACGACGTCATGATTGGCGGTGCGGGCGCGGATACCCTCTCCGGCGGTAGCGGGGACGATATTCTCAATGGTCAGGAAGGTAACGACATTCTGGACGGTGGTGCCGGGAGCGATATCTTCGCCTTTGGTGCCAACTTTGGGCAGGACCGAATTACCGGTTTTGACAGTAACCCCAACGGCGGGCAGGACTTCCTTGATCTCGTCTTGTTAGGTATCAACGCGGGTAATTTTGCCAGCAGCGTGTCTATCACCGGAAACAATGGCAACACCATTGTGACTATCGGTACAGATACCATCACATTGGTGGGCGTCAATTCGAACACCGTGAATATTGGTGACTTTTATCTGGAAATGCCCACTACCCTTGCCAGTAACAATGGCAATAGTTCATTGATCGTATAAGGAGATGACTATGTCGCGCCAGCATACGCCAACAGAACTGAATGATGCATTAAAGGGAACGAAACCCACTTTTCTGATGCTGTTGTTTTTTAGTTGTGTGATTAATATGCTTATGCTGGCGCCGGCAATTTATATGCTACAGGTTTATGACCGTGTGCTGGTCAGTAAAAATACCACCACGCTGTTAATGTTAACCTTATTAATTGTCGGCTTGTACATCGTTATTGCCATGATTGAATCTGCCCGCGCGCAGGTTATGGTCAGGCTTGGCAACAGGCTGGATATAAAGCTAAGCCAGTTGGTTTTTAACGCAGCCTTTAAAAGAAAGATGGTTACCGGTGATAACAACCCGGCGCAATCTTTAGCCGAATTGGATCAGGTTCGTCAGTTTCTTTCCGGGAATAGCCTGTTCGCCTTACTGGATATTCCCTGGACGCCAATATATCTGTTCATCGCCTTTTTGGTCCATCCCCTGCTGGGATATCTTTCTCTCGGCGGAATAACATTATTATTTATTCTGACGTTGGTATCTGAAATCTCTACCAAGCGCCCGATTCAGCAAGCGCACGCCTTAACCATTAACAATGCCAGCAAACTGAATAAACAGCTGCAAAACGCCGATGCCATTGAAGCGATGGGGATGCTTTCGACCCTGAAGTCCAACTGGCAGGAGCAACATAACAAAGTGCTGGCGCTACAAACGCAGATTGCCGACAAAACGGCCGGGTTAAGCAGTCTCAGCCGCTTTGTGCGGGTGTTGCTGCAATCTATTGCGCTGGGCGCCGGGGCTTTACTGGTGATCGGCGGCCATATTACTCCGGGCCTGATGATCGCCGCCTCGATCATTCTTGGCCGCGTCCTCAACCCGGTAGAACAAGTCATTGGCAGCTGGAAGCAGTTCGTGCAGTTTCGTAGCGCGTGGCATCAGCTCTCAACCTTGCTGAAGGAGTATCCGGCACCGAAAGAGGTACTGACCCTGCCGCGTCCTAACGGCAACATCAGCGTCGAAAGCGTCTTCGCCGCAGCCCCCGGCCAGCCTTCCCCGCTACTGCGTAATATCTCATTCCAGCTGGAGCAAGGTGAAGTTCTGGGGATTATCGGCCCCTCAGCCTCAGGGAAAACCTCACTGGCAAAGGTTCTGGTTGGCGTCTGGAAACCGCTATCAGGGAAAGTCAGATTAGACGGCGCAGATATTTGTCAGTGGGATAAAGCGCTGCTGGGCCCGTCTATTGGCTATCTGCCACAGGATGTGGAACTGTTTGACGGTACCATCGCGCAAAACATTGCCCGCTTCGCGCAGAATGACAGTAAGCTTATCGTCGCCGCCGCATTACTGGCAGGCGTTCATGAGATGATCCTGCGCTTGCCACAAGGTTATGACACGCTGTTGGGAGCAGGTGGATATCAGCTCTCCGGCGGGCAGCGGCAGCGCATCGGGCTGGCACGCGCCGTGTATAACAATCCTGCATTCATCGTGCTTGATGAACCGAATGCCAATCTTGACGACGCGGGTGAATTCGCACTCGTTAAAGCCATCAATACCCTGCGTACCCAGGGACAAACCACTGTCATTATCTCACACCGCCCGACGCTGCTCGGCGTGGTCAATAAGGTTTTGCTGCTTAACGATGGCGCTATACAGGAGTTTGGTACCCGCGATCAGGTTTTTGCCCATTTGCGTCAGGCCAACGTACTGAAACCAGTGGCTACGCCTTCTCCATCCACGACTGAACAGCAACGTGAGGCCTGATGATGAAAAAGAAATCTGAGAACGCGGCCTCTGCTGGCGTTGATACTAATATCTGGTCGCCGATTATCCGGGGCGTGATCGTCATTGTGCTTGGTGTCGGTAGTTTTATCCTCTGGGCAGTGCAAGCGCCGTTAGATGCGGGCGTGGTCGCCGATGGTACGGTAACCGTATCGAGTAACCGCAAAACCATTCAGCATCTGAGCGGCGGTCGGGTAACGGATATCTTTATCAAAGAAGGCGACCTGGTGAAGAAAAATCAGGTCCTCGTCCGGTTGGATAAAATGCAGCTTGAAATGCGTTTCAGCGCGTTAAATGCCCAGTATATTTCTGCAAAAAGTATCGAAGATCGCCTGTTGGCAGAACGCGATGGCCTGGATGCGATCGTCTTTAATACGACGCTGACGCAGCAATTATCTGGCAATAAACGGCTGGCAGAAGTCAGAAATCTGCAGGCTAAACTTTTCGATACCCGTCGCAAAACGATTCAGGATGAACTGTCGATGATTCAGGAAACGCTCGATGGTCTGGTAGGACAAACGGATAATCTCAATAAAATAAAAGGCTATCGCGACCACCAGTTTTCTCTGATTAACCGGGAGTTAGGGGCTATTCGCGCGCTGAGCGAAAAAAACTATTATCCCAAAGCGCAATTACTGGTGCTGGAGCGCGAGGCAGCAGAAATATCTGGCAGCGTTTCAGAAGATATTCTTAACATTGCCAAACTGAAATCGCAGCAAAACGAATTAAAAATTAAAGCCTACCAGGTGCGTCATCAATATTTACGTGAAGTTGAGTCTGAACTGACGGAAAACCAAAAAGAAGTGGCAATGCTGGAGGATGAACTGGCGTCCACCCGTCACGAGCTGGATAACACCGAGATTCGCTCACCGATTAACGGTATTGTGCTGGATGTTAAAGTCAGTACCGTGGGCGGCGTCATTCAACCCGGCGAACATCTTATGGATATCGTTGCTGCCGGACAACCGATGCAAATTGATGCCAAAATACCCGTGCATGCCATTGATAAACTGGTCCCCGGCTTAACCGTTGATGTGCTTTTCCCTGCCCTTAACCATGCCCTGTTGCCGTCGGTTCCGGCCCGGGTTCTGACTATCTCGGCGGACCGCTTAATTGATGAAGCCACTCAGCAGCCTTACTACCTTGCGGAAGTACAGGTTTCAGCAGAGGGCGCGCGTTTGCTGGGCGATTACAAAATTAAAGCGGGAATGCCCGCCAGCGTGACGATCAAGACCGGTGAACGAACCCTGATGAGTTACCTGTTTAAACCGTTGATTGCCCGTCTGGAACTGGCTTTTAAAGAGTATTGAGCCATCCATTGCCGGTATGGCGTACGGCTTGTCGCGCCATACCGCTTTCTGCCGTTGCTGGCAGCTTTGCTTTCTTGTAACCTTCTTCCCGTCACACTACTGACAAAATCTGGAACCACTGAACTGGACTTCATATGAATGCTCATATTTCTAAAGACCCTTTACATGGCGTAACGCTTGAAATGCAGGTCAATGCCCTGGTTGAACGTTATGGTTGGGCTGAACTGGCGCAACGTATTAATATCAACTGCTTTAAAAATGAACCGAGCGTTAAATCCAGTCTGAAGTTTCTGCGCCGTACGCCGTGGGCGCGGGCAGAAGTTGAAGCGCTGTACCTTGATTCGCTGCATGACCTGGCCTCAAACAACACCCCCGAACCGGCCTTCGATCCTTGGGCTAACAGCCGCAATAAAAAGAAATAAGAGCAAAATCAGATGGCAGCATCCGGTTTCTTTTCAGGAAATTATCAGAAAAAACTGGCGAAGATTCTCGCCCGTTCTCGTGCCAGACTACCGCTGACCAACATGAAATGGTTTGCTGTACTTGTAGGCAGTATGTTGTTACTTGGCAGCTGTTCTTCACAACCACCCGGTCACAAGACCACTCCGCTACCTCCGGTGAGCAAACCCCAGCAGAGCAAGGAGCCAGTGCGCGGGATCTGGCTGGCGACGGTTTCACGTCTTGACTGGCCGCCGATTTCATCCGTGAACATCAGTTCGCCTGCCGTACGCATCAGCCTGCAGCAAAAAGCGCTGACGGATAAGCTGGACAACCTGAAACGGCTTGGTATTAACACCGTTTTTTTCCAGGTTAAGCCCGATGGGACCGCATTGTGGAAGTCAAAAATTCTACCGTGGTCAGATACCCTGACCGGTACGATTGGCCAGGATCCGGGTTACGATCCGCTGAAGTTTATGCTCGATGAAGCGCATAAGCGCGGAATGAAAGTTCATGCCTGGCTTAACCCCTATCGCGTGTCCGTAAACACCAAACCTTCGACGGTCACTGAATTAAACAGCACGCTGTCACAGACGCCGTCCAGCGTATACGTCCTGCATCGGGACTGGATCCGCACTGCGGGCGAGCGTTTTGTGTTAGACCCCGGTATTCCCGACGTGCGCGACTGGATCACCAGCATCGTGGCGGAAGTGGTTGAGAATTACCCGGTTGACGGCGTGCAGTTTGATGATTACTTCTATACCGAGTCTCCCGGCTCTGCGCTCAATGACAGCCAGACCTTCAGAAGATACGGTCAGGGGTTCGCTTCCAAAGCTGACTGGCGGCGCGATAACACGCAAAGGTTGATTGCCCAGGTATCGCGGACCATCAAGAAACTCAAGCCTGAAGTCGAGTTTGGCGTTAGTCCTGCGGGCGTGTGGCGCAACCGTTCGCACGATCCAGCGGGCTCCGACACGCGCGGCGCGGCAGCGTATGATGAGTCGTATGCAGACACCCGCCGTTGGGTGCAATTAGGTTTGCTGGATTACATTGCACCGCAACTCTACTGGCCTTTTGCCCGTGACGCAGCGCGTTACGATGTACTAGCAAAATGGTGGGCAGATGTCGTGAAATCAACCAACACTCGCCTCTACATTGGTGTAGCGCTGTATAAAGTCGGTGAACCATCGAGAAAAGAGCCAGACTGGACGGTAAAAGGCGGTGTGCCGGAACTGAAAAAGCAGCTCGATTTAAACGAATCCGAACCGTACATCAACGGCACGATCCTGTTTCGCGAAGATTATCTTAATCAACCGCAAACGCAGGAAGCTGTGACCTATATTCGCAATCGTTGGGGACGTTAATGGTTGTCCTCTGGTCAGTTTAGCGAGGAAATGTAGCGGGGAAACCTTGCCCCGCTCAGCTTTAATTTTCCGGGAAGTGTTGCGGCCGTATCTGCGTCACCGGGACATTAGCCGGCGGACATTATCATTAATTTGTTTCTGTATCGTATTCAGCGTAGATAGCGTTATCTGATCGGGGTATTTGTCCCTGGCGATAGCGCTCAATGCAGTGGCAAAGTGACAGACTTTTTCGATTATGCCGTTCACATGGTCAGCAGATAACTCAGCTTCCTGAACGCCAAGCGACTGAAGGTGCTTTCTTTCGATATCCAGCGCCTCTCCCAGCACGTCCATTTGGTGATACCCGCCAGGTCCTTCGCACCAGGTGACATCGTAAGCCGGAGCCAGAGTCCAGTTTCCATCGGCTGACATTAAATAGGCAAAATTCTTCGGATGATCGTCGCGGTTGTTAAAAGCCACGTTGAAAACCACGCGTTCGAACGCTTTTGCCTTTTCTCTGACATCATTGGTACAAATCTGCGTGGCGCGCAGAAAATCCCGGTAGTCTAAAGCGCCGGGTATCTGGTAATTTGCCCCGGTAAGTGCCGCCAGGCTCTGCATAGGAATACGTATCGACTGGTCACGGTCGAAACGGCGAGTGGCAAATGCCGCCTGTCCGCCGGGCAGATTGAAATACGCCGTATCAGGCGTGGTGATCCCACATTGGCGCAAGCATTCAGCATAAACCGCTTCGATGGCACATACCTCAGCATGCTCATGCCTGGCGGGAAATTTAATCAGCCAGCTTTCGCTCCCGGGTTGCGGCACCGTGGTGAATTTAGACGTGACAGTGTCACGATAAAGTAGCGCCTTAGGCCTTGCTCCTTGTGGCGAACCGCCCATCTGGAGCAGTTTGTGCAAAAATTCCCCGCCTTCGCCGCTCAGGACTTCCTGAACCTCAGCGGCCAGTTGTTCGAGAGGAACATTCTCTTTTGACAGCATCTCGACATCTGACTGAATGGGCTGGAATGTCATGGCGCCCATCGCGTTGTTGCCGACCCAGGTTAAACGCTCTAATGGACCTATGCGTGCTGCGTTGAGTCCGCGGCGTTTAAATAATCGGTCCATCAACAGCATGCCCCAGCCGTCAGGTAGCGAATCATAAACCGGTCCAGGTAATCCCAACTGATGAGCCGGGAAATCCCTGCGCAAACGGGGACCGTTCAGCGGTAACATCAGACGGGACAGCTCCAGGCCCCTACGTAAGGCGTCTTCACTGTATTCAAAGGCGATCAACGGACGTCCGGTCAGGGCTGTGGAAGACACCAGTTTTCCCCACAGCCATTTTTCACCCCAACCTTCATAGAAGACATCAACTTGTTCAGGCATCAGGTTTTTTCCTTTTGATCCGCTGGCGCGTTGCGCTCTTTTCGTAACGCAAAATATCATCCAGACTATCAATCCTGGGTTTGAATAACCCCTCCAGTGCATCGCCATAGCCTAACACCATTGCGACTTTGACCAGATTCTCAAATCCTACATTCTTACCTGTTTCCAGATTTGAAACGGTATTCACACCGACACCTGAACGCGCGGCAACATCAGCCTGCGTCATTTGCCGCGCGAGTCGTTCTTTACGCAATCTGTCACAGAGTAGTTTGACGATATCAGCAGCTGTGTTGAGCGTTAAATCCATAATATTGGCCCTTATAAGAATAAAAGCTACTTTACACCTAATATTATAGAGTTAAATGGTGGGGAATTCAAAATCTTATAAAACACAATAAAAGGGAGTTAAACCGGAAAAATTTACTTAAAAGCCATTATGCTGGAGTTATCCGGGCACAAGGTCTGTACCCGGATATGGTGTGGTTATCAGGCAACGGAAGGCTCAGGTAACCTGAAGGATGAGACCAGCAGTGCCAGCTGTTCCGCCTCCTCTTTCAGCGCCTGCGTCCGTGCTGCGGCATCATCAATTAACGAGGCATTCTGCTGAACGGTGCTGTCCATTTCGGTAACGGCCAGCGTGACTTCGGAAACGCCCTTACGTTGTTCTTCACCCGCAACGCGTATTTCCCCCATCAACTGGCGCACCTGACGCACATTGCTGACCAGTTCTCCCAGACGTTCGCCGGCAGTGTGGATTTGCTGACTTCCGCTACCTACATGAGAAACGGATTCATCAATCAACGTTTTAATTTCCTGGGCGGCGGTGGCACTGCGCTGAGCCAGCGTGCGCACTTCGGAGGCCACGACGGCAAACCCTCTGCCAGCATCACCCGCTCTGGCGGCTTCAACCGCGGCATTCAGGGCGAGAATATTGGTCTGGAATGCAATGCTGTCGATGACTGCGACAATTTCCACCATTCTGCCGGATGAGGCGCTGACGTTATCCATTGTTGAGATCACGCCCTGCATCACATCGCCGCAGCGGTTGGCCGTTTGCGCGGTGCTATCGGATAGCTCATCCGCCAGTTGTGTATTACTGGCGTTTTGATGAACGGTCGCATTTAACTGTTCCATCGCCGCCGAACTCTCTTCCAGCGCAGCGGCCTGCTGCGTGACGCGAGATGAAAGCTCCATATTACTGTCAGCCAGGCTAACGGCGTTATTCGCTACCACTGTGCTACTGCTTCTGACGGTGATCAGGATGGCCGAGATTTTATCGACGAACAGGTTAAACGCCTCGGCGATAGCTGAAATCTCGTCTTTGCCACGAACATCCAGACGACGGGTAAGATCGCCTTCGCCCTGCGCAATATCATCAAGTGCCTGGCGAGTATCATCGAGACGCGAAATCAGTCGGCGAACCACCAGCCATGATCCCACCAGCAACAGCGTCATGATAGGGATCAATACTTCCAGAACATCCTGCATCATCACTTTGGCGAGACCGACGATGCGTGATTCAGGTGTCACCAGCCCCACGACCCAGCCGGTATCCGCCATCGGGAACAGCATTACCCGGGATGGCGTATTCAACACGTTGTCTTTCGCAAGCGTAATCGTCTTCACTCCATCCGCCGGGCGCAAGGATTTCAGACCGTTTTGCATCGGGATAAGCCACTGTGCGCTTTGCGCCAAATCGTTAATGGTTTTATATTTTGCCAGGTCGGCCTGCGGGAAATAGAGAATTTGTCCCTGCTTGTCTACCACAAACGCGTAACCACCGGTGCTGTTTCCCTGCTGCTGCATAAAAGTGGCGACGTTATCCAGACGGATATCGGTGGTAGCGACACCGGCAAACTTGCCCGCCTGTTGATAAGGCACGCTGCATGTCACCATGTTGACGCCTGAACTGGCATCCTGGTAAACGTCAGACCATAAACAGCTGTTTTGTGAATGGCCTTTTGCCAGTTGATACCAGCTTTCATTGTGGTATCCACTCGATCCTTCGACGTTATAATCATTGGAATACACCAGCTTTCCTTCAGCATTACGCGCCCAGAAAAAACTTCTTTTCTCCACACCTGCGGTGAAGGCGTCTGGTTCTGGCCAGATGCCGCCGCCGGTAATAATCGAGTCTTTACCTTCACCAATAAGATGCGGAACAACGCTTTGGTACAGTGATTCATCGTTAGGCAACACTTCAGCCAGTCGCGACAGGCTGACGGTCTCACCTTCAATTCGGGACAATACGGTACTCAACTGACGGGTTAAACCTTGCCCTGTTTCTTCGATCAGAGCGGTGTTGATTTCAACGACGCGTGGCTGACCGCGCCAGAGCATAATCATCACGATAACAAGGCTCGTTACTGCAAGCAGCAGAATGCCGCCGATGGTTAAACGCGTTGAAATACGAGTAGGATACCAGGCCATACAAACTCCTTCTGCAAAAGGCTAACTTTTATCCAGTATCGGCACAGGCGTTTATATCTTTATAAAGTTTTCTTAAGTATTGCAAAACAAATTAGTGACAGCGTCACAAATAACAAAACCCAGCGCTTTGGCTGGGTTTTAATAACAGTTAAATCTTATTTAGATAATTCTTTTTTGATTTCGTCTTTTATTTTACTTAATTCACTCTGCGGATGTTTCTTGCAAAGTTCAACGGTCAGAGGAACTGCAGTCGTAACGGTTTCGTTATAGTCGACGTAGTCACCACCTTTGAAGTCTTCGTCTTCATTGAGCACCCAGAAGGCCACTGGAGCCATAGTTTGTGGGTTTAAATCAATAAACTCCTGGCAGTTCATGCCTTTTGGAGTCACTTCAGTTTTAGCGTTATCTGTTGCTGCATTGACGCTGACACTGGTTAACAGCGCTGCGACCAGAATACCTGCTGTAGAAAGGGAGAATTTATTCATTGTAGTACTCCATTTATAATATAAATAATATCTACACTTGCGCTTAACACCGTTAATGTAGCTCGCGAAAAATAATACCCCTACCATCATAAGAATAAAGATTACTGTTATTGATATGGCTGAAATTTATATTTCCCATTACTGATTCTTATGTCTGAGGGGTAAATGTTGCCCACAATGTGATCGTTCCGACGAAATCAGCAGATTCATACCCCTCTTCCTCTGCCGTTGCACCAAAACTGAACTACATTGCACAAATGTTGATCATTGGTTAATGAATATCGGTTTATTTTTAACAAAAACAGCCGACGTGCCGCTGTTACGCACATGGCACGCGTCCTGCATTGTTAATTCGCTAACAGAAATACGGTATCTGACAGGCAACTAACAGCGAGAAGGTAATGACAGCCAAACCAGAGTTATTTACCCGCATAGAGCAAACCTTTAGCCAGCTGACGCCCAGCGAAAAGCGCGTGGCCGGGTGGCTGTTAGCCCATGCTGTGCAGATCCCATTTGAAACCGCAGATGGCATCGCCAAAGCAACCGGCACCAGCGGCATTACCGTCGGACGTTATCTGCGTAAACTGGGCTTTCGTAACCTGGAGGATGCAAAAGCCAGTCTGCGTGAGCTTCCCGTTGTTCCCTATCAGCCCTGGGGAATGAACGAACGACTGGACTCCTGGCACCAGCAACAAAGCCTGCCGGATCGGGCGCATCAGTCGCTGTTGCTGGAGATCGACGCTATTACCCACGTCTACCAGCTCGCACAAGGCGAAACGTTTTTACGCATTGCACAGCAACTGGCGCATGCGGAAGCCGTGTACATCCTCGGGATCCAGTCCACCCGCGGGATCGCCAACGCCTTTTTTAGTCACCTGGAATACCTGCGACCTAAAGTCAGCTACTCCGAAGGCCTTTCCGGCAGTTGGGTAGAGTCGCTGAACTCGGGATTCAGCCAGCCTTACGTGGTTATTACCGATATGCGCGCCTACTCCGCTATTTCGCGACAATATTGCCGTGTCGCCACAGAGCGCTGCATTCCGCTGGCGCTAATTACCGATGTGTGGTGCCCATGGGCCAGGGATTATTCCATTGATTTACTACAGGTAAAAACCGACACCGGACATTTCTGGGACTCACTGGCGCCTGTGAGCTGTCTGTTCAACTTATTACTTTCTGCGGTGGTGGCACAACTGGGTGACGCCCTCGCAGGACGCCTGCAAACCAATCGCCAGTTACAACAACAATTTGGTCAATTCGAACAATAAACAGGATACGTGCTATGTCAGAACTCCCAGAACTGGTCGATCTGTCGGTGATATTTCCGTCGCTGCATATCGATCTTAAATACGCCACTGCCGACAACATTACCGGCGCACCAATCTACCGGGAAGCGCGTTGTCTGTTGCACACTGAGGCGGTTACCGCGCTGGCTAAAAGCATCAGTATTGCGCAACTGGCCGGCCTGCAGCTTGTGGTGTACGACGCGTATCGCCCCCAGCAGGCGCAGGCGATACTGTGGAATGCCTGTCCCGACCCGCAGTATGTTGTCGATGTCGCGATTGGTTCCAATCACAGTCGGGGTACGGCCATTGACGTCACGTTGATGGACGATCGCGGCCATCTCCTTGATATGGGTGCCGGTTTTGATGAAATGCATGACCGTTCCCACGCCTGGCACCCGTCTGTACCTCCGGCAGCGCAGCGTAACCGCCTGTTGCTCAATGCCATTATGTTTGGTGGTGGTTTTGTCGGTATTAACAGTGAATGGTGGCATTTTGAATTACCTGATGCCGCCCGTTACCCGCTGCTTGACGATCAAATAGATTGTTACACTGTCACGCCAATAACAACACAACATCCACTTTAATTCTGGAGCCTGGTTATGAAGACTACACCTGCGTTAAACGCCTTTTTCCGCCCCGCTCTGATAGCCGTTGCGTTAGCGTTTGCCCTGCCCGCCGCACAGGCTGCCGTTCCCAAAGATATGTTGGTGATTGGTAAAGCCGCCGATCCGCAGACGCTCGACCCCGCCGTGACCATCGATAACAATGACTGGACAGTCACCTATCCCTCCTACCAGCGGTTGGTTCAATACAAAACCGACGGAGGTAAAGGCTCCACGGAAGTTGAAGGTGATTTAGCCAGCGGCTGGAAAGCCTCTGACGATCAGAAAGAGTGGACGTTTACCCTGAAAAACGATGCCAAATTCGCCGACGGAACGCCGGTAACGGCAGATGCGGTAAAGCAATCCTTTGAACGTTTGCTCAAAATTGGTCAGGGACCTGCGGAGGCTTTCCCAAAAGATCTGAAGGTCGACGTCATTGATAACAATACGGTGAAATTTACCCTCAGCCAGCCGTTTGCCCCGTTTCTGTATACGCTGGCAAATGACGGTGCCTCAATCATTAACCCGGCCATCTTGAAAGAGCATGCCGCAGACGATGCCCGCGGATTCCTCGCGCAGAACACGGCAGGCTCTGGTCCCTTTATGCTGAAGAGCTGGCAAAAGGGACAACAACTGGTACTGGTGCCGAATCCGCATTATGCCGGGGCGAAACCGACATTTAAGCGTGTCTCAGTCAAAATCATTGGTGAAAGCGCCTCCCGTCGCCTGCAACTGTCACGTGGTGATATCGACATTGCCGATGCGCTTCCTGTTGACCAGCTTGCCGCTTTAAAACAGGAAGGCAAAGTGAACGTGGCGGATTATCCCTCATTGCGCGTGACCTATCTGTATCTCAACAACAGTAAGGCCCCGCTTAATCAGGTGGATTTACGCCGCGCCATCTCGTGGGCCACCGATTATAAGGGCATGGTCAACGGGATCCTGAGCGGCAACGGAAAGCAAATGCGTGGCCCGATCCCTGAAGGCATGTGGGGTTTTGACGACAAGGCCATGCAGTACAGCTTTGATGAAGCTAAAGCCAAAGCAGCGTGGGACAAAGTTGCCACCAAACCTGAAAGCCTGAGCTTCCTGTACTCCGATAATGACCCTAACTGGGAACCTATCGCGCTCGCCACCCAGGCAAGCCTTGGCAAACTGGGTATTAAGGTGAAACTGGAAAAACTGGCAAACGCCACCATGCGTGACCGCGTGGGCAAAGGCGATTACGACATTGCCATTGGCAACTGGAGTCCGGATTTTGCCGACCCGTACATGTTTATGAACTACTGGTTTGAGTCAGATAAGAAAGGCTTGCCGGGTAACCGTTCGTTCTATGAAAACGGTGAGGTCGATAAACTGCTGCGCAGCGCGCTGGCCACGACCGATCAGGTGGCCAGAACCAATGACTACCAGCAGGCTCAAACCATCGTGATTGATGAAGCAGCCTACGTCTATTTATTCCAGAAAAACTATCAGCTGGCGATGAACAAAGACGTCAAAGGATTTGTATTCAACCCCATGCTGGAACAGGTCTTCAATATCTCCACCATGAGTAAATAAGCCACGTTTATGCGGAGCCGTTCTGGCTCCGCAAGGGGAAGCTAATGACGTTCTGGAGTATTTTACGCCAGCGATGCTGGGGACTTATTCTGGTGGTTATCGGTGTTTGCGTAATCACCTTTATTATTTCACACCTGATACCTGGCGACCCCGCGCGGCTGCTGGCGGGTGACCGTGCCAGCGATGAAATTGTCGAAAATATTCGCCAACAGCTGGGGCTGAATCAACCGCTGTATGTCCAGTTTTTTCGCTATGTCAGCGATATTTTTCACGGCGATTTAGGCACCTCCATTCGCACCGGGCGTCCGGTACTGGATGAGCTGCGCATTTTCTTCCCCGCGACCCTTGAATTGGCTTTCTGTTCTTTGTTGCTGGCGCTGGTGATAGGTATCCCGCTGGGTATTTTATCTGCGGTCTGGCGTAACCGCTGGCTTGATCACCTTGTTCGGCTAATGGCAATTACCGGTATCTCCACGCCTGCATTCTGGCTGGGGCTGGGGGTTATCGTGCTGTTTTACGGTCATCTGCAAATTTTACCAGGCGGTGGGCGTTTAGACGACTGGCTGGATCCACCTGCTCACGTCACCGGTTTCTACCTGATTGATGCTCTGCTGGAAGGCAACGGCGAAGTCTTTTTCAATGCGCTTCAGCACCTGATTTTGCCATCACTGACATTGGCTTTTGTACATCTTGGGATCGTTGCCCGTCAGATTCGTTCCGCCATGCTGGAGCAACTGAGTGAAGATTACATACGTACCGCCCGCGCCAGCGGGCTCCCGGGCTGGTACATCGTGCTGTGCTATGCATTGCCTAACGCACTTATCCCATCAATCACCGTCCTCGGCCTGGCGCTAGGCGATCTGCTCTACGGTGCGGTATTGACCGAAACGGTCTTTGCCTGGCCTGGCATGGGCGCCTGGGTGGTGACCTCAATTCAGGCACTCGACTTCCCGGCGGTAATGGGATTTGCGGTGGTGGTCTCGTTTGCCTATGTGCTGGTCAACCTGGTGGTGGATTTACTCTATCTGTGGGTAGACCCTCGAATTGGACGTGGAGGTGCTGAATGATGCTCACTCAAGAAACACCGACCGCCCCTCAGACTGCACGCCGCCGCACGGACTGGGCCAAACTGTTCTGGATGATGAAAAGTAGCCCGCTGACGCTGGTTGGCGGGGTCATTATCGTATTGATACTGCTGCTGATGGTGCTGTCGCCGTGGATAACACCCCACGATCCGAATGCCATCAATTTGAGTGCGCGCCTGCTGCCCCCGTCAGCCGCTCACTGGTTTGGAACCGATGAAGTCGGTCGCGATCTGTTCAGCCGCGTCCTGGTAGGAAGTCAGCAATCTGTCGTTGCGGGTCTGGTGGTAGTGGGTATCGCCGGGGGATTGGGCTCACTGCTGGGTTGCTTATCGGGTGTCATGGGCGGACGTGCCGACGCGATAATTATGCGGATGATGGACATTATGCTGTCCATCCCTTCGCTGGTGCTGACGATGGCGTTGGCCGCCGCGCTGGGCCCCAGCCTGTTTAACGCCATGCTGGCGATTGCAATCGTCCGTATCCCTTTCTATGTACGCCTCGCCCGTGGCCAGACGTTAGTGGTGCGCCAGTTTACTTATGTACAGGCTGCCCGGACCTACGGCGCTTCACGCTGGCATCTGATTAGCTGGCACATTTTACGCAATTCTCTGCCGCCGCTCATTGTGCAGGCATCACTGGATATCGGCAGTGCGATCCTGATGGCCGCCACGCTCGGGTTTATCGGTCTGGGCGCGCAGCAGCCCAGCGCTGAATGGGGTGCGATGGTCGCAATTGGCCGCAATTACGTGCTTGATCAGTGGTGGTATTGTGCTTTTCCCGGCGCCGCCATTCTGATTACCGCCGTGGGCTTTAATCTCTTTGGCGATGGTATTCGCGATCTGCTGGATCCGAAAGCCGGAGGAAAACAGTCATGACACAACCCGTACTGGAAATCGAAGATTTGCATCTGAGTTTCCCCGGCTATAAAGCTGACGTGCATGCGCTGAACCATGTATCACTGCACATCAACCGCGGAGAAATTGTTGGTGTGGTGGGTGAATCCGGTTCCGGTAAGTCCGTGACCGCCATGCTCACCATGCGTCTGCTACCGGAGGGAAGCTATCGTATTCACCAGGGACGCGTTTCGCTGCTGGGTGAAGATGTGCTCAACGCCAGTGAGAAACAAATGCGCCAATGGCGCGGCGCACGCGTCGCGATGATCTTTCAGGAGCCCATGACGGCACTGAATCCGACCCGCCGTATCGGCCAGCAAATGGTGGAGGTGATCCGCCATCATCAGGCGTTAAGCCGAACGGATGCCCGCCAGAAAGCTGTTGCTCTACTCGAAGAGATGCAAATCCCGGACGCGCCAGAGGTCATGAAACGATTTCCGTTTGAGCTTTCCGGCGGTATGCGCCAACGCGTGATGATTGCGCTGGCCTTTTCGTGCGAGCCGGAGCTTATCATTGCCGATGAACCGACCACTGCTCTGGACGTCACGGTGCAACTGCAGGTGCTGCGTTTGCTGAAGTTAAAAGCGCGCGCCAGCGGAACAGCGGTGTTATTTATCAGCCATGATATGGCGGTGGTTTCACAGTTATGCGACCGGTTGTATGTCATGTATGCCGGGAGCGTGATTGAGAGTGGCCCGACGCAAACCGTTATTCAACGTCCGACGCACCCCTATTCCATTGGCTTGCTGAAATGTGCACCGGAACACGGCGAACCGCGCGCATTGCTGCCCGCCATTCCCGGCACCGTGCCGAACCTAACCTGCTTACCTGCCGGATGCGCGTTTCGCGAACGCTGCTTTGCCGCTGGTCCTCGTTGTGAAGAGATGCCTGCGTTAAGTAGTCAGGGAGGCGCGGATCAACAATCTGCCTGCTGGTATCCGCAACTGGAGACAACACATGTCTGATTATTTACTGGCGCTGCAGGATGTTCATGTCAACTTTCCTGCGCGTAAAAACTGGCTTGGCAAGGTTACGGAACGGGTGCATGCGCTCAACGGTCTGGATTTACAGATTCACCAGGGTGAAACGCTGGGGATTGTTGGCGAATCCGGCTGTGGAAAAAGTACGCTGGCGCAACTGCTGATGGGCATGTTGAAACCCAGCCAGGGAAGCTATTCTCGCCGTGGTGAAAAACAGCATAACGGTATGCAAATGGTCTTTCAGGACCCTCTTTCATCGCTGGATCCGAGCTTACCGGTGTGGCGGATAATTACCGAACCGGTGTGGATCCAAAAACGGAGTCCGGAGCGTGAACGACGCATGCTTGCCGAGGATTTGGCACGGCAGGTGGGGATTCGTCCTGAATATCTCGACCGCTTGCCGCACGCGTTTTCCGGTGGACAGCGCCAACGTATTGCTATTGCCCGGGCGCTATCGTCAGAGCCGGATGTTATCGTCCTTGATGAGCCAACTTCAGCACTGGATATCTCCGTGCAGGCGCAAATTCTCAACCTGCTGGTGTCGCTACAGGCGCGTAGAAACCTGACCTACGTATTGATATCGCATAACGTGTCGGTGGTCCGCCATATGAGTGACCGTGTGGCGGTGATGTATCTCGGGCAAATTGTTGAGCTGGGCGATGCCCAACAGGTTCTCACTCACCCCGCCCATCCGTACACACGATTATTGCTGGACTCGGTCCCTAAAACGGGCGCACCGCTGGCGGAAGATTTGGTGTTACGTAAGACTGAGCTACCGGGAAACCGAACGTTGCCCCAGGGCTGCTTTTTCCGTGACAGATGTCCATTGGCAACCCACGGTTGTGACAAAAAACAGGCATTGCTGAAGAGTGATACCGGCTGTGACGTTCGCTGCTGGCGGGCGGTTACATGACCAGAGCCGTTGAGAAAAGTCAGGTGCGATACGCCTTTTTCAGTGAATCCACCAGCACCTCGGAAGCGGTAGATAATTTATGATGCGCCGAACGCAAAACCCCGATCCGACGCTGGATCACCGGCGTATCCAGATCGATACAGGTTGCGCCTAACTCTGTCATTTGCGTGCGGCATAGTGCAGGTACGGCGCTACCGCCCAGACCGTTAGCCACCAGGCGGCCAACGGTCACCAGCTGATGGCTCTCCAGCGCTACTTCCAGAGTATGTCCGCTTTGCACCAGTTGTTCTTCCAGCATCAGCCGCACGGCGGACGGGCGTTGCAGGGTGATAAAATCCAGCGTCAGCAGTTCGCGCCACGCAATACGATCCCTGTCTGCCAGTCGACAGGTTGGCGGCACAATCGCGATAAAACGATCCACACCGAGCGGCGTGAAATGCAGATGTCCCGAATAGTCCGGCTCGAAGGCTATGCCCATCTCGACCCGCCCTTCACTGACCATTTCAATCACGTGTTCATTGATCACATCATGAACCGTTACGTTGATACCGGAATAAGAATCACGAAATGTTTTCAGTACCGATGGCAGGACGTTAGCGGCAAATGAGGGCATGGCGGCGATCGATATTTTACCGCGCTGCAGCGTAAAGCGCTGGCGCATGGCTTCTTCCGTATTCTCCCAGTCCGCCAGCAGCTGTCGCCCCATATTCAGCAGCGTTTCTCCCTCCTGCGTCAGGGTCACTTTGCGGGTCGTTCTTAACAGTAACGCCCCACCCAGCGAATCCTCCAGTCCTTTAATCGCCAGGCTTAACGCGGGTTGCGACATATTCAGTCTTTCGCTGGCATGAGCAAAATTCAGAGTGTGAGCTACCGCTAAAAACGCGCGTAACTGTTTGATGCTCATTCCCATTTCGCATTCCTTTAACTTGTTGAATACCTTTAATTAACATTAAATTGATAAAAAAACCCAATGAGTGAGTCACAAATTTAAAATTAACAAATCATTTTTCACCCTCAATGATGTCGGCAAGGACAACTTGGGAGGCAAGTGTATGGCTGGACTGGATAAACGTGTTGCCACTTATCAAGAGGCGCTGGAAGGACTGACCGACAACATGACGCTGCTGGCGGGCGGTTTTGGTTTATGTGGGATCCCTGAAAACCTGATTACCGAAGTCCGCCGTCGGGAGGTTCAGGGACTTACCGTTGTGTCTAACAACTGTGGTGTGGATGGCTTTGGTCTTGGCGTGCTGCTGGAAACGCGTCAGGTGCGCAAAGTGGTCGCGTCCTATGTAGGGGAAAACGCCCTGTTTGAGAAACAGGTGCTTAGCGGCGAACTGGAAGCCATCCTGACGCCGCAGGGTACGCTGGCAGAGCAGTTGCGCGCGGGCGGCGCGGGGATCCCTGCATTTTTTACCGCGACCGGATATGGAACTCCCGTGGCGGAAGGTAAAGAGGTTCGCGAGTTTGCCGGACGCCCTTACATTCTTGAGCAGGCGATAACCGGCGATTTTGCATTGGTTAAAGGCTGGAAAGCCGACTGGTACGGCAACGTCATCTATCGCCACACCGCACAGAACTTTAATCCGCTGATGGCCGCCGCCGGGCGCATTACCGTCGTGGAAGTTGAAGAGATTGTCCCTCCCGGAGAACTGGACCCTGCGGCGATTCACACTCCCGGAATTTTCGTTAACCGCATTATTCAGGGGCAGTTTGAAAAACGTATTGAACAACGCACCCTGCGCCAGGAAGGAGCCTGACCATGTTAACGCGTGAACAAATGGCGATGCGCGTCGCCCGCGAGCTGCGCGACGGTTATTACGTCAACCTTGGGATCGGTATTCCCACGCTGGTGGCAAATTACATCCCTGATGGCATGGACGTGATGCTGCAATCAGAAAACGGTTTGCTGGGTATGGGCCCGTTTCCCACAGAAGACGAAATTGATGCCGACATGATCAACGCCGGGAAACAGACAGTGACGGCGCGCAAAGGCGCGGCGATTTTCGACTCAGCGCAATCCTTCGCCATGATCCGCGGCGGCCACGTTGATCTGACGGTGCTCGGTGCGTTTGAAGTCGATGTTAACGGCAATATCGCCTCTTGGATGATCCCCGGAAAAATGGTGAAAGGCATGGGCGGCGCGATGGACCTGGTTGCCGGAGCCGACAATATCATCGTGGTAATGACCCATGCTTCCAAAAGCGGTGAGTCGAAACTGCTTCCCGCCTGCACCCTGCCGCTGACCGGCGTGGCCTGCATCAAACGCGTGCTTACCGACCTGGCTCTGCTGGAAATTGCCAACGGTGCATTCATTCTGCGTGAACGTGCACCGGGCATCAGCGTGGATGAGATTGTCGCCAGAACCGCCGGTAATCTCATCGTTCCCGAAAATGTCCCAGAAATGCAATTTAGCTGAGGAGCTGACCATGCAGGATGTTGTCATTGTCGCGGCAACGCGCACCCCGATTGGCAGTTTTCATGGCGCGCTGGCACCACTTTCCGCGGTTGAGCTTGGTTCAGTGGTGATCCGTTCGCTGCTGGAAAAAACGGCTGTGGAACCCGAGCAAATTGATGAGGTGATCTTAGGTCAGGTTCTGGCCGCGGGCTGCGGTCAGAATCCGGCCAGACAAACGGCGTTACGCGCAGGTCTGCCAGTCACCACGCCCGCGCTAACCATTAATCTGGTGTGTGGTTCGGGTCTGAAGGCGGTGCATCAGGCGGTACAGGCGATTCGCTGTGGCGATGCGCAAATCGTGATTGCCGGAGGCCAGGAGAGCATGAGTAATGCGCCCTATTTTCTCGACGGGGCGCGGGCCGGTCTGCGGTTGGGTCATGCCAGCATGAAAGACAGCGTGGTGCATGACGGTCTGTGGGATGCGTTCAACGACTATCACATGGGAATTACTGCCGAAAATCTGGCGGATAAGTTTGTTATCAGCCGTGAGCAGCAGGATGCTTTTGCCCTGCGCTCCCAGCAAAAAGCCGCCGCCGCCATTGAAGCGGGTCGTTTTAGCGCGGAAATCACGCCGGTTAGCGTCCCGCAGGGCAAAAAACCGCCACGTGTGGTGGATCGTGACGAACAGCCTCGCCCGGATACTCAGGCCGACAAGCTGGCGCAACTTAAACCAGCATTTCGTCCAGGTAACGGTACGGTGACCGCCGGAAATGCCTCATCCATCAATGATGGTGCCGCCGCGGTGATGTTGATGAGCGCAGCCAAAGCCGCAGAACTCAATTTGCCGGTGCTTGCCCGGGTGGCAGGCTACGCGGTTTCTGGCGTCGATCCCGCCATTATGGGGATTGGGCCGGTAGAAGCATCACTCCAGTGCCTGAAACGTGCTGGCTGGACGCTGAATGACGTGGATCTTATCGAAGCCAACGAAGCATTTGCCGCACAAGCGCTGGCGGTTGGCGAATCCCTGAACTGGGACAGCAACCGGGTGAACGTGAACGGCGGCGCAATTGCTCTAGGGCACCCGATTGGCGCATCAGGTTGCCGGATTCTGGTAACACTGCTGCACGAAATGGCTCGCAGCAACGCCGCAAAAGGGCTGGCTACGTTGTGCGTGGGCGGAGGTCAAGGTGTGGCGCTGGCAGTAGAGCGTTCACAGGAGGTATCTCATGCAAAGTAAACCTATCTGCGTCCTGGGGGCGGGTTTAATGGGCGTCGGCATTGCTACCCACTTCGCCCGTTATGGTCACGATGTCTGGTTATACGATACCGATAGCAGCCGAATTGCAGAAATAAGCGGAGTTGCCGGCGGTATTCTGGATGAGCTGATAGCCACCGACCAATTTGCCATTGGTGAAAAAACGACGGTCGTGTCTCGCCTGCACGGCACGACCTCGCTACAGGATATTGCCGCATGCCGGTTACTGATTGAAGCGATCCCGGAGCGGCTCGAACTCAAACACGCACTGTATGCCCAACTGGAAGAGCTGATCGCGCCGGAGGCCGTTATTGCCAGTAATACCAGTGGCCTGCCGCCGGATGCACTGGCGGAAAAGCTCGCCCATCCTGAACGGTTGCTGATAGCCCATTTCTGGCACCCGCCTCATTTTATTCCGCTGGTCGAAATTGTACCTGGCACCGCAACGAAGCCGAAATATCTCCATGAATTACAACAAATGCTGATCGCGATGCAACTTGAGGCGGTGGTGCTCGACCGCGCTGCCCCAGGGTTTGTCGGCAACCGACTACAGTTTGCCCTGCTACGCGAAGCGCTACATATCGTTAAAAGCGGCATCGCCAGCGCAGAAGTGGTTGATCAGGTGATGCGCGCCTCGCTCGGACGTCGCTATGCAATGGTCGGTCCGCTGGAGGCTGCTGATATGACCGGGCTTTCTACGGTGCAGGACATTTGTCGGCATCTGCTTCCGGAACTGGCAACCGGCAGCGACATGATGTCGCTGGTCGCTGACAAGGTTGCCAACGGTGATACCGGTTTACGCAGCGGTCAGGGATTTTATCGCTGGGATGATTCGCGCAAGGAGTACATCCAGCAACGCAGAGAGCATCAGCTGCGTTTTGCTCTGAAACCATAACGTCTCTTTCTGTACCCCAATATAATAATAAGGAGTCATGATGAGTGTATTAATCGCCCTGGCAGCGCTGGGCCTGCTGATGCTGGCAGCCTATCGCGGATACAGCGTCATTCTGTTTGCCCCCATCGCGGCATTAGGTGCTGTATTGCTTACCGAACCCAGCGCCGTCGGCCCTGCCTTCACCGGCCTGTTTATGGAAAAAATGGTCGGTTTTGTGAAGCTGTACTTCCCGGTGTTCCTGCTGGGGGCAGTGTTTGGCAAGTTAATCGAGTTATCTGGATTTTCACGTTCCATTGTTGCTGCCGCTATCAACATCCTCGGTCGTCGTCATGCCATCCCGGTGATTGTGCTGGTATGTGCGCTGTTGACCTACGGCGGCGTATCGCTGTTTGTGGTGGCCTTTGCGGTGTATCCGTTCGCGGCTGAACTGTTCCGTCAGAGCAATATTCCTAAACGCCTGATCCCGGCAACCGTTGCGCTGGGTGCCTTCTCCTTCACCATGGATGCCCTGCCAGGCACACCGCAGATCCAGAACATTATTCCGACCAGTTTCTTTGGTACCAACGCCTGGGCCGCGCCGTGGCTGGGTTTGATAGGTTCCGTATTTATCATCGTTGTTGGTCTGGTTTATCTCGAACGTCAGCGTCGTAAAGCACAGGCTAAGAATGAGGGTTATGGCACTGAACTGTTAAACGAGCCGGAAACGCCGGATAACATTAATCTGCCGAACCCGATCATCGCGATCTCTCCGCTGATCCTGGTTGGGGTATTTAACCTGTTGTTCACCCGCTGGATCCCGCAATGGTATGGCGCAACGCATCAACTGGAGCTTCCGGGTCTCGCCAAGCCGATTACCACCGAAGTCGGTAAAATCACCGCTATCTGGGCAGTGGAAGCGGCGCTGATTTCTGGGATCCTGCTGGTGGTGCTCTTCGGCTACCGCAACATTAAAGGTCGCCTGGCGGAAGGCAGCAGAACGGCGGTTGGCGGCGCGATCCTCGCGGCGATGAACACCGCGTCAGAGTACGGTTTTGGCGCAGTAATCGCCGCCCTGCCAGGTTTCCTTGTACTGTCAAAAGCACTGGCGGCTATTCCTGACCCGCTGCTCAATGAAGCAATCAGTATCACTACGCTCGCCGGGATCACCGGTTCGGCGTCTGGCGGGATGAGTATTGCCCTTGCCGCCATGTCTGACACCTTTATCGCGGCCGCTCACGCTGCCAATATCCCACTTGAAGTCTTCCACCGCGTGGCGTCTATGGCCAGCGGCGGTATGGACACCCTGCCGCATAACGGCGCGGTCATTACCTTATTGGCTATCACCGGTCTCAGCCATCGTCAGGCGTATGGCGGAATTTTCGCTATTACCGTCATTAAAAGTCTGGCCGTACTGTTTGTCATCGGCGTCTTCTACACCACCGGAATTGTTTAAGGAGAATCATCATGAACTTAACGGGAAAAATCGCCCTGGTTACCGGCTCGACCAGCGGTATCGGATTAGGTATCGCACAGGTGCTGGCGCAAGCGGGCGCTACCCTGATCCTTAACGGGTTTGGTGATGTGGATGCCGCTAAAGACGCTGTTGCGCAATATGGCAAAACGCCAGGTTATCATGGCGCGGATCTGAGCGATGAAGCGCAAATTGCCGACATGATGCGCTATGCCGAGAGCGAATTCGGCGGTGTTGATATTCTGGTCAACAATGCGGGGATCCAGCATGTATCCCCGGTGGAAACCTTCCCGATTGATAAATGGAACGCGATTATCGCTATTAATCTCTCTTCCGTTTTTCACACCACGCGTCTGGCGCTTCCTGGTATGCGCGCGCGAAACTGGGGGCGCATCATTAATATCGCTTCTGTTCACGGCCTGGTGGCTTCAAAAGAGAAATCTGCCTACGTAGCGGCGAAGCACGGCGTGGTGGGATTCACCAAGACCATTGCGCTGGAAACCGCGCAGACGGGGGTAACCTGCAATGCGCTGTGTCCCGGCTGGGTGCTCACGCCGCTGGTTCAGCAACAGATCGATAAGCGTATTGCCGAAGGCGCAGAGCCTGAGGCTGCGCGTGACGCCCTGCTGGCGGAAAAGCAGCCGTCGCGCGAATTCGTCACGCCGGAACAGTTAGGTGAGCTGGCACTATTTCTGTGTTCAGACGGTGCGGCGCAGGTGCGTGGCGTGGCGTGGAATATGGATGGCGGTTGGGTAGCGCAATAACATCATCAGGTGCCGGATAAGACTGACTTACATCCGGCACAGTCGTAGGCCGGATAAGACGCAGTCGCATCCGGCACGCCACGATTAAGACTTCAGCTGATAATCCAGCGTAATTTCCGCGTTCAGTACCTGCGATACCGGGCATCCGGCTTTTGCTTTCTGGATGATGCCGTCAAACGTGGCGGCGTCTATCCCCGGCACGCTCACCTGGCTATGCAACGCGACTTTAGTGATCGCAAACCCGGCATCTACTTTATCCAGAGAAACATCGGCAGTGGTATCAATGGCATCTGGGGTAAACCCCGCTTCGCCCAGCATCAGCGAAAGCGCCATCGAGAAACAGGCTGCATGGGCCGCGCCAATCAATTCTTCAGGATTGGTGCCTTTCTCACCTTCAAACCGTGTATTAAACCCATACGGTTGCTGATTCAACACGCCACTTTCGGTCGACACAGTGCCTTTGCCGCGCTTAATGTCGCCTTCCCAGTGTGCCTGACCTTTCTTATGGATAGTCATTACCGCTCTCCTGTGTTGTCGTCGGAGTTACTAGTATAGGACGCCCGGGAAAAAGCATGTTACATACGGGATAGTTCTCATTTGCCGCTTAAGCATTGACCTTTCAGATAAAATGACCGACCATCCAGAAAGCCGTTATGTTGAACATCGGCTTTAAATCAGGTTGTATTTCGTCCGTTCTCATACGGGCTCGCCCTTGAAACCAGTAACAGGATTAAGGAGTTAGAATGAAATCGAACCGTCAGGCCCGTCATATTCTCGGACTGGACCACAAAATCTCAAATCAACGTAAAATCGTGACCGAAGGTGACAAAACCAACGTGGTCAATAATCCTACTGGAAGAAAGCGCCGCACTGACGGCAAGTAGCCTTTCGCACGTCTGACTGAGTAACGAGATAAACACCATTGCAACCGCAGTGGTGTTTTTGCTTATAAAACCCCTTAACCCATTCACAATGCTTTATACTTCGCCCGTTTCCCTGGCGGACAGGCTACATACGATCATAAAGAGCGCCAGGGACGGTTATTCAAAAAAGAGTGAGTGACATGGAAAACGAAACCAAAAAACTGCGTTCCCTTTACATCCCCTACGCTGGCCCGGTACTGCTGGAATTCCCTTTACTGAATAAAGGGAGCGCCTTCAGTGTGGAAGAACGCCGTAACTTCAACCTGCTGGGGTTACTGCCGGAAGTGGTCGAGACGATTGAGGAACAGGCTGAACGCGCCTGGATCCAATATCAGGGATTCAAAACCGAAATCGACAAACATATTTACCTGCGCAACATCCAGGACACCAACGAAACCCTGTTTTACCGACTGGTGCATAATCACCTGGATGAGATGATGCCAGTTATCTATACCCCAACGGTCGGCGCGGCCTGTGAGCGTTTCTCTGAGATTTATCGCCGTGCGCGCGGCGTGTTTATCTCTTATCAGAACCGCCACAATATGGACGATATCCTGCAAAACGTCCCTAACCACAACATCAAGGTCATCGTTGTCACCGATGGCGAACGTATTTTAGGTCTTGGCGATCAGGGGATCGGCGGGATGGGCATTCCAATCGGTAAACTGTCGCTGTATACCGCATGTGGCGGAATTAGCCCGGCCTATACTCTTCCGGTGGTACTGGACGTGGGGACCAACAACCAGCAACTGCTGAACGATCCGCTGTATATGGGCTGGCGCAATCCGCGTATCACTGATGATGAATACTACGAATTCGTTGATGAATTCATCCAGGCCGTGAAGCATCGCTGGCCGGACGTGCTGTTGCAGTTTGAAGATTTCGCCCAGAAAAACGCCATGCCGCTGCTGACCCGTTATCGTGATGAAATTTGCTCGTTTAACGACGATATTCAGGGCACCGCGGCGGTTACCGTCGGTACGCTGATTGCGGCTAGCCGCGCGGCCGGTAGCCAGTTGAGCGAACAGAACATCGTCTTCCTCGGTGCGGGTTCCGCCGGTTGCGGGATTGCCGAGCAGATCATTGCGCAGATCCAGCGTGAAGGTTTAAGCGAAGAAGCGGCGCGTCAACGCGTATTCATGGTCGATCGCTTCGGCCTGTTAACAGACAAAATGCCGAACCTGCTCTCCTTCCAGACCAAACTGGTGCAAAAACGCGAAAATCTCCAGCACTGGGATACACAAGAAGATGTGCTGTCGTTGCTCGACGTGGTCCGCAACGTTAAACCTGACATCCTGATCGGCGTTTCTGGACAAACCGGCCTGTTTACCGAAGAGATCATCCGCGAAATGCACAAGCATTGTCCGCGTCCGATCGTCATGCCGTTGTCTAACCCCACTTCCCGTGTTGAAGCTACGCCACAGGATATTATCGCCTGGACCGAAGGTAACGCGCTGGTTGCGACCGGTAGTCCGTTCGCACCGGTACTGTGGAAAGATAAAATTTACCCAATCGCCCAGTGTAACAACGCCTATATCTTCCCGGGTATTGGTCTGGGTGTGATTGCGTCTGGCGCGTCGCGCATCACTGATGAAATGCTGATGTCGGCGAGTGAAACGCTGGCACAGTATTCACCATTGGTGCTCAACGGCGAAGGCCTGGTGCTACCGGAACTGAAAGATATTCAGACCGTTTCTCGCGCCATTGCCTTTGCCGTCGGTAAAATGGCGCAGCAGCAAGGTGTGGCGGTGAAAACCTCCGCCGAAGCGCTGCAACAGGCGATTGACGATAATTTCTGGCAAGCAGAATATCGCGACTACCGCCGTACCTCTATCTGACGCTTTGCCCGGCGGCAAACTGCTGCCGGGCGTTCAACACTTGCGCTTTTGCGCAACTTACGATTACACTTTCACCACCGATTAACATTCTGAAAAACAAAAGGAGGATACTTATGCTGTACTGTGAACGTTTTATCGTTTCACATGCTTTTGGCGATCGCCAGTGCTCAAGCGTTATCGGTATCGTGCTGCGATAACTTCTGCTTGAGCGAAGCTAACTTCTAAATCCCCTTCTCTCGGGCTTACCGGGTTATCGTCAGCGATGTTTGACGAGGCGTTTTCACGCCTGTAACTCTTGAGTAAGCAACAATGAGCACATTACTAACCGCACAATCTTTACACGTTGATACGGCATTCGGCACGCTATTCGACGATCTTTCCTTTACCCTGAAAAAAGGCGACCGCATCGGGCTTATCGGTTACAACGGCTGCGGCAAAAGCACACTGTTAAAACTGCTCGATGGCACGATCTCGCCCACCAGTGGGGCAATCGCGCAGGCGAATCACTGCCATCTCGCGCGTGTAGAACAACATCTACCTGACGATATACTGCCGCTTACGCTGCAGGAAGCCGTTCTCGCTCAACTTCCCGAGCATGAACGCGCAGCTCAGCAGTGGCGGGTTGAAGCACTGCTTGCCGAAATGGGTTTTACGCCAGAGAATTTATCTCTTACAGCGCAAACGTTGAGCGGTGGCCAGCACACGCGCTTGCTATTAGCGCGGGCACTGATGCGTAATCCTGACCTGCTGCTGCTGGATGAGCCGGGTAACCACCTGGATTTGCCTACATTACTGTGGCTTGAGCAGTTCTTACAGAACTGGTCTGGCAGTTTTGTGGTGGTCTCCCACGACCCGCAACTGCTGGATGCGGTGACTCACGGAACCTGGATCTTACGCGATCGCACCCTCCATGCGTTTGATCTACCCTGTAGTGCAGCGCGTCAGGCTCTGGCAGAAAGAGATGTCAGCGATGCTCTGCGCCACAAGGCTGAGCAAAAAGAAATAGACCGGGTGACTGCCAGCGCCAAACGGCTGGCAACCTGGGGGCGGGTCTACGACAACGAAGATCTCTCCCGCAAGGCCAAGCAGATGGAAAAACAGGTACAGCGCCTGAAAGAGGTGCAAACAGAAGTAACGTCAGGAAGTCAGTGGACACTAACATTGCAGGGTGATGCCCTGCGTGCAGATCGTTTGCTGGAGATGACCAATCTGTCTGTAGCCCCTGTTCCTGGTGCAGATACACTGTTTTCCATTGCCGGTATCCGGTTAAAAAGCGGCGATCGCGTGGCGATTGTCGGGCGTAACGGTTGCGGGAAATCATCGCTGTTAAGGCTTATCTGGCAACAGTTCCAGGCACAGATAGCATCAACTTCACTGGTGTTACACCCGCGCGTTACGCTGGGTTATTACGACCAGACGCTGCATCAGCTTGCCGATAACGATTCATTGTTTGACGCGCTGGAAGCGTTTGCCCCGCAGCCAGAGATTCGCAAGATGGCGCTGATTAGCGCGGGATTTCCGTGGGTTCGTCATGCGCAGCGGGTCAGTACATTAAGCGGCGGTGAGCGCTCCCGGCTACTGTTTGTTGGGCTGACGCTTGCGCGCTACAGTCTGCTGATGCTTGATGAACCGACCAACCATCTGGATATGGAAGGCAAAGAGGCGCTGGCAGAAACGCTACAAAGATATAACGGCGGCGTGTTGCTGGTCAGTCACGACCGGCAGCTTATCAGCCAAAGCTGTAATCGGTTCTGGTTAATCGACAATGGCGAACTCAGTGAATGGCACGATCTGGAGGCGGTCAATGCGCGTATTCGGGAAACGTCCGCGGAGATAACCGTTCCCAAAACGGCGGTCGTAGAGAAAACTGAAATAAGCGGTGACAGCGATAGATTGCTGGAACAACTTCTCGATCTTGAGCAGCGTCTGGCCGACGATCTCGCCCGCAAGCCGAAACATCAAAAACCGTTGTTACAGGCGCAATGGCGCAAGGAGATAGAGGAAATAACGGCGAAACTCTGATAGCAACGCCCGGTGGCGCGACGCTTACCGGGCCTACAAAAACGTAGGCCGGATAAGCGCAAGCGCCATCCGGCAATGCGTTATTGCTGCGGTTTTTTCTCTTTCCAGGCATCCCAGGCCTGTCTGATCTCTTGCTTTGCCGTAGCGGCATCATTGAAACCGTTTAATTCGACCTTCTTGCGCCCTTCCGGCAGATCTTTGTACACGCGGAAGAAAGATTCCAGACGTTGAACTTCAACCTTGGGCAGATCGCTTAACTCTTTGATGTCGTCATAAGTGGGGTCAATTTTACTGGCCGGAACAGCGACAATTTTGTCGTCCTTTTCACCGCCGTCGATCATCTTCAGTACGCCAATAGCGCGCAGCTTAATCAACGTTCCCGGAGCAAGCGGCGCACGGGTATAAAAAATGACATCCAGCGGGTCGCCGTCACCGGCTAAAGACTGGGTGAGTGAACCGTAGTTGGCGGGATAGGCAACCGGCATTGACTGGAAGCGATCGGCAACGATAAAACCGGTTTTGGCGTCGGTTTCATATTTAATCATTCCACCTGCCGGAATTTCGGTTACGGCATAAAACTCTTCCGGGTTGTTCTCCGGCTGAGGAAATTCGAGGATGTTCTGCGCCTGAGCTGAAGCACAAAGAAACACGCTGACAGCGAGTAATTTTTTCACCAGATGCATTGTCTTTTAACTCTTCTATTATCGGAAAGACAACACCTTACGTTCAGCAGATGACAGAAACATGACGTTTTTTTGGCAAAAAAATGGCGCTACCGATGTAGCGCCATTGCGTAGAGGGAACATCAGGGATTAGTTAACCCCCTCCTCACTCTCTTTTTTCGCTTCTTGTCTTTCAACTTCGCGATACCAACGCGGGTGATGTTTCTTCGCCCAGCGACGGCTCACTTTCCCTTCAACCATGCCTTTAATCGATCCTTTCACCCAGAATGCCATATACATATGGATGAGGATGGCGTGCATCAGGATAATCCCCGCAGCCGCATGGATCAGCAGGCTATAGCGCACGACCTGCATCGGGAAGAACTGCGCAAAGTACGGACGCCAGATAATGATACCGGTAATCAGCAGCACGAAAATCATGCTCATAATCGACCAGAACATCATTTTCTGCCCGGCGTTGTATTTGCCCACATCCGCCACTTTGTGTTCATTGCCTTTCAGTACTTCCACAATGTTTTTCAGCCACGGAATATCTTTCTTATCCGGGATGTTGTGGTGCACAAAGCGTACAAACATGAACATCAGCGCCACGAAGATCAGTATGCCGAAGAACGGATGCAAAATGCGTCCCATCTGCGGCGTACCGAAGGTTTGCGTCAGCCATTGCAGAGTCGGGAAGAAAAATGAAATCCCCGACAGCGCTACCAGGAAGAAGCAGATCACCACCGTCCAGTGACAGGCGCGGTCGATAAATTTCGTGCGCACAATCATTTTCGACTTACTCATGATGATCCTCCTCGTCGTCGTCCACTTCCTTATTCGGACCAATACCAATGTAGTGGTAAATCAGTCCGGCGAAGGTGGCGATAAATCCGGCAGCGGCCAGCGGCTTCAGCGCCCCTTTCCACAGATTGATAGAGGTATCTATCTGCGGGTCTTTTGGCAGACCGTGATACAGTTCAGGCTGGTTGGCATGATGCAGAACGTACATGACGTGCGTGCCGCCCACACCTTCCGGGTTGTAAAGACCGGCATGTTCAAAACCGCGTGCTTTCAGTTTTGCCACACGCTGTTCGCCCATTTCCAGCATTTCCTGCTTGGTGCCGAAATGTATTGCCCCGGTCGGACACGTTTTCACGCAGGCAGGTTCCTGCCCGACGCTGACTCGGTCCACACACAGCGTACATTTATACACGCGGTTATCCTCTTTATTGAGGCGCGGAATATTAAATGGACACCCGGCAATACAGTAGCCGCAGCCGATGCAGTGCTCTGACTGGAAATCGACAATCCCGTTGGCGTACTGGATGATGGCCCCGGCAGACGGGCACGCCTTCAGGCAGCCCGGATCTTCACAGTGCATACAGCCGTCTTTACGAATCAACCACTCCAGCTTGCCGTTCTGTTCGGTTTCGGTAAACCGCATCACCGTCCAGGACTTGGCGCTGAGATCGGCGGGGTTGTCATACACCCCGACGCAGTGGCCAACTTCATCGCGGATATCGTTCCATTCTGAGCATGCCACCTGACAGGCCTTACAACCTATACAGGTGGAAACGTCGATCAGCTTCGCGACTTCTGCTTTGTAATCACGGGCCTGAGGCGGCGGCGTGATGGAGTTTGTTGCGGACCGTTTGATGATGTCCTGCGTTTCCATAGACATATGTTCGCCTCCCTTACGCCTTCTCGATGTTAACTAAAAACGCTTTGTATTCCGGCGTTTGCGAGTTTGCATCACCGACATTCGGCGTCAGGGTGTTGGCGATAAAGCCTTTACGCGCGACTCCTTCAAAGCCCCAGTGGATTGGGATCCCAACCGTTTCAACCTGCTGACCGTTGACGTTCAGGGTACGCAGACGACGAGTGACCACGGCAACTGCGCGAATAAATCCACGCTTGCTGCTAACTTTGACGTGATCGCCGTTGTTGATCCCTTTCGCTGCCGCCAGCGTTTCGCTGATTTCCACAAACTGCTCTGGCTGGGCAATCGCATTCAGTAATGCGTGCTTGGTCCAGGTATGGAAATGTTCGGTCAGACGATAGGTCGTCCCGACGTACGGGAAGTCCTGTTTCGTGCCCATACGGAGTTTATCCGCTTCGTACAGACGTGCTGCCGGGTTGGAGATCACATTCGGGTGCAGCGGGTTAGTACCCAGCGGCGTTTCCATCGGCTCGTAGTGTTCCGGGAACGGACCTTCCGCCATCTTATCGATAGCAAACAGACGCCCCAGCCCTTCCGGCTGCATGATAAACGGATTGGTGCCACTGCCCGGTGCCGCGGTGTTGAAGTCCGGGATATCGTTCCCCGTCCACTTCGTACCGTTCCACTGGATAAGCATGCGTTTTGGATCCCACGGTTTACCCTGCGGATCCGCCGAAGCGCGGTTATACAGTACGCGACGGTTCAGCGGCCATGCCCAGGCCCAGCCCAGCGTATTACCGAGACCTGACGGGTCGGCGTTATCGCGGTTGGCCATCTGGTTGCCCTGCTCGGTCCAGCTACCGGTATAAATCCAGCAGGACGATGACGTAGAACCATCATCGCGCAGCAACGCAAAGCTGTTGAGCAACTGACCTTTTTTCGCAACCAGCACGCCGTTGGCATCATAGAGATCTTCCAGCGCATAGCCGTTGTTCTCTTTTGCCACTTCCTCGGAATGCGGTTCGTCCGGCTGCTTATAGTTCCAGCTCATTTTCAGAACGGGCTCTACAGCTTTACCGCCTTCAGTGCGATACATGTCGCGCAGACGATGGTAAATACCGGCCAGAATTTCGCCGTCGTTGCGGGCTTCACCCGGTGCGTCCTGACCTTTCCAGTGCCACTGTAGCCAGCGGCCGGAGTTGGCAATGGAGCCGTCCTCTTCTGCAAAGCAGGTCGATGGCAAACGGAAGACTTCGGTCTGAATCGATGCCGGATCGACGTCGTTTGATTCACCGTGGTTCTGCCAGAACGTTGAGGTTTCGGTCACCAGCGGATCGATAACCACCAGATACTTCAGTTTGCTCAGGCACTGCACCACTTTGTTTTTATCCGGGAAGGACGCAACCGGGTTAAAGCCCTGACAGATGTAGCCGGTGACTTTCCCGCTATCCATCATGTTGAAGTATTTAATGACGTCGTAGGACTGATCCCACTTCGGCAGCCACTCAAAGCCCCAGTCATTTTCTTTCTGCGCTGCATTGCCGTAGAAAGATTTCATCAGGCTGACGAAGAACTTCGGATAGTTGCCCCAGTAGTTAACCTGATCGGCCAATGTCGCTTTTGGCGTGTTTGCGGCCAGATAGGTTTGCAGATCCGCCTGTTTCTCTGACGGCAGCGTCAGGTAACCTGGCAGACTGGTAGAGAGCAGACCTAAGTCGGTTAATCCCTGAATGTTGGAGTGACCACGTAAGGCGTTAACCCCGCCACCTGCCATCCCCATGTTGCCGAGCAGCAACTGGATCATCGCCATGGTACGGATGTTCTGCGCCCCTACGGTATGCTGTGTCCAGCCCAGCGCATACAGGAAAGTAGTGGTGCGATCCGCCGCGCTGGTGGAAGCCAGTACTTCGCAGACTTTCAGGAAGTCTTCTTTCGGCGTACCACAGATGTTTTCCACCACATCCGGCGTGTAGCGGGAAACGTGCTGTTTCAGCAGGTTCCAGACACAGCGAGGATGGCTTAACGTTTCATCGCGTTTCGCGTAGCCGTTTTCATCGAACTGGTAGTTCCAGGACGATTTATCGTATTGGCGTTTTTTCGCGTCATACCCGCTGAACAGACCGTCTTCAAAAGCATAGTCATCCCGCACCAGCAGGCTGGCATTGGTGTAATGCTTAACGTATTCAGCGTTAATTTTGTTGTTTTCAATCAGGTACAGCAAGACGCCGGACAGGAACGTAATGTCCGTGCCGGAACGAATTGGCGCATAGATATCCGCCACCGAAGCTGTACGTGTAAAACGAGGGTCAACAACAATCAGCGTGGCATCATTGTTGTTTTTGGCTTCCATCACCCAGCGGAATCCCACTGGATGTGCTTCAGCGGCGTTACCGCCCATCACCATCACGACGTTAGCGTTTTTAATATCAACCCAGTGGTTGGTCATCGCACCGCGACCAAATGTTGGAGCAAGACTTGCTACCGTTGGTCCGTGTCAGACGCGCGCCTGGTTGTCTACTGCCAGCATGCCGAGTGAGCGCACAAATTTTTGCGTCAGCATACCAGTTTCATTACTTGCCGCAGATGCACACAGCATCCCGGTTGAAAGCCAGCGGTTTACCGTTACGCCCTGCTCATTCTTCTCAATAAAGTTGGCGTCACGGTCAGTTTTCATCAGCTTCGCGATACGGGTGAATGCTTCATCCCAGCTGATACGCTGCCATTTGTCGGAACCTGGTGCACGGTATTCCGGGTAACGCAGACGGTTTTCACTGTGCACGTAATCCAGTAATCCTGCGCCCTTAGGGCATAATGCCCCGCGGCTCACCGGATGATCCGGATCCCCTTCAATATGGTAAATCGACTCTTTGGCGTTTTTTGCTCCATCTCCCAGGCTATACATTAATAGCCCGCAACCTACGGAACAGTATGTGCAGGTGTTTCGGATCTCTTTGGCGCGTAACAGTTTATAGTTTCGCGCCTGAGCCAGTGCCATTTTGGGTGCAAAACCCAAAGCGGCTACTGTTGTTCCCGCCATACCGCCCGCGCAGATTTTAAAAAATTGTCTGCGGCTGACGTCCATTGCTTTCCTCTTTTTTGCAGGGATTCGTACAGGACATCTCTCAAATCGCGCCAGCGCGGCATAATTGAAAGATGACATGTACAACTTCGCGACGAAACTATCAGCTATATCCATATTTTTTTTGCGTCAAATCAATAACGAAACGGTTCCGCTACTAAATAGTGCACTTTGTTTAACCTTTGTACCCATAAGGGAGTATGTGAAAAGCAATTAATTAGCGCGCTACGGTGTAAAGGTGCTATAAATTTCAGCTTAAATTTTTGCCAGTACCATGGACAGACAATCAGAATGACAAAACAAAAAGCAACGTTAATTGGGCTCATTGCCATTGTGCTCTGGAGTACGATGGTCGGACTCATGCGTGGGGTAAGTGAAGGACTGGGTCCTGCGGGCGGAGCAGCAATGATTTTTTCGTTAAGTGGCCTGTTGCTGATTTTTACCGTCGGCTTTCCGAATATAAGAAAGATTCCTGTGCGTTATTTAATCGCGGGTAGCGTGCTTTTTGTTACCTATGAAATATGTTTAGCGCTGGCTCTCGGTTATGCGGCTACTCGTCACCAGGCTATTGAAGTCGGTATGGTCAATTATCTCTGGCCGAGTTTAACGATATTGTTTGCTATTTTATTTAATGGTCAAAAAACAACCTGGCTGGTGATCCCTGGATTAATTATCGCATTGACCGGGGTTTGTTGGGTATTGGGTGGTGAAAACGGCCTTAATCCTGGTGAAATTATAAACAACGTTGCCAGCAGTCCGCTGAGCTATTTCCTCGCCTTTTTGGGCGCATTTATCTGGGCAACGTATTGCACGGTGACCAATAAATATGCAAAAGGCTTTAACGGCATTACGGTATTCGTTTTACTGACGGCCGCAAGTTTGTGGGTTTACTATTTTATGACTCCGCAACCAGAAATGATTTTCAGCACTTCGGTGACTATTAAAATGTTCTCAGCGGCATTAACGTTAGGATTTGCCTATGCGGCGTGGAATATTGGCATTTTGCATGGCAACGTGACCATCATGGCGGTAGGTTCCTATTTTACTCCAGTGCTCTCCTCCGCCCTGGCTGCTGTGTTACTCAGCGCCCCGTTGTCGCTATCTTTCTGGCAGGGTGCATTGATGGTTTGTGCGGGTTCGCTACTTTGCTGGTTGGCAACACGCCGCGCCTGAAAAAAATCCGGGTTTTATCGCGCAAATCTAAAACCCGGCTACACTGTAATCAAATTAATGAATAATAAATGTTCATTCCACTTGTGGCTTATGTTTATTTTTGTTTAATTAAATGTTAATAATTGGTAATTAATTAACTCCAGAAAATATTTCATGCTTATCTATAATCCTCGATATGTATATATTACACCTGCGTGACTAACGTCATTTAAACCATAGGCGGCACAATAGTCCCCTACGTAAATATACCCATTCAGATTTGTCACATATAAAGATTAATACAATCAGCTATATTATGTAGATCTGGATCACACAAACTCAAATATTTCGCAATATTATGAAACTTATTATTGAACTTATACCACTGCGTCATTTAAAAATAGTTTGCCATTGACGAACCCCTTCGTTTAGCAATGGTTTAGGAAACACACCAAGAAAAAATTATAAGGATTATTTAGAATGAAACTTAAATTAGTTGCAGTGGCAGTGACTAGCCTGTTGGCGGCAGGTGCGGTAAACGCAGCTGAGGTATATAACAAAGACGCAAACAAACTGGATATCTACGGTAAAGTTCACGCTCAGCATTACTTCTCTGACGACACCAGCAGCGATGGCGACAAAACCTACGCGCGTCTGGGCTTCAAAGGCGAAACTCAGATCAATGACCAGCTGGTTGGTTTTGGTCAGTGGGAATACGAATTCAAAGGCAACCGTTCCGAAAGCCAGGGTTCCGAAGCAGACAAAACCCGTCTGGCATTCGCTGGCCTGAAATTCGCTGAATACGGTTCTTTCGACTACGGTCGTAACTACGGCGTAGCTTACGACATCGGCGCATGGACCGACGTCCTGCCTGAGTTCGGTGGTGATACCTGGACCCAGACCGACGTATTCATGACCCAGCGTGCTACCGGCGTTGCAACCTATCGTAACACCGACTTCTTCGGTCTGGTTGAAGGTCTGAACTTTGCCGCTCAGTACCAGGGCAAAAACGATCGTACCGATGAAGTTGAAGCGAACGGTGATGGCTTCGGTCTGTCTACTACCTATGAATACGAAGGTTTCGGCGTTGGTGCTACCTATGCGAAATCTGACCGTACCGATCGTCAGGTGCGCAACGGCACCAACGGTCTTTACGCTTCAGGTCAGAATGCGGAAGTGTGGGCTGCTGGTCTGAAGTATGATGCGAACAACATCTACCTGGCGACCACCTACTCCGAAACCCGCAATATGACCACATTCGGTAAAATCGACGGTATTGCTAACAAAACTCAGAACTTTGAAGCTGTTGCACAGTACCAGTTCGACTTCGGCCTGCGTCCGTCCATCGCTTACCTGAAATCCAAAGGTAAAGATCTGGGTGCATACGGCGACCAGGATCTGGTTGAATACGTAGACCTGGGTGCTACCTACTACTTCAACAAAAACATGTCTACCTTCGTTGATTACAAAATCAACCTGCTGGATGACACTAACTTCACTAAAAATGTTGCGCAGATCAGCACTGACAACATCGTGGCTGTTGGTCTGAACTACCAGTTCTAATTTTGTTGTAGTCTGAATACAAAGCCAGTCCTTCCAGGGCTGGCTTTTTCTCTTAATGTAGACTCGGTCATAAGGAGTATGCCGTGCAGACATTCACTGGTCGTTGTCTTTGCGGACAGAGTCATTTTACCGTTGACGTCGAAATGCTGGATGTCTATGCCTGCCACTGTACGCTGTGTCAGAAATGGTCAGGCGGCATCGCCATGTATCTGGAAGCCAGCGCTCACCCGCTGATGTCGCCAGAATCGGCAGAACCTTCGCACTTCCCTTCTTCAAATCGTGGTGAACGGTTCTTCTGTTCCGGCTGCGGATGCCCACTGTGGTTTACGTTAACGGACAGCGATCGCTACTTTATTCCGTGGACACTTCTGGAACTTAATGAGGTAGATCGCCGCCGCCTGATATTAGCGGCAGAAATCTATACGGAAACACAGCCTGCGTTCTGGAGATTGACAGGGCAATACGCTCGACTGAGTGGGAAAGAAGTCGAAGAGATGGATTACCCCTGTCATTTAGCTCACTAGTTATTAACGTTGTACCTTTGCCAGACTGAACCACATTCCTATCGCTAATACGATAAGCATGCTGCCGGCGCTGCTTAATGCCACGCTATGTGACCAGGTGAACGCTTCTCTGGCAGCCGTCAGCAATGCTTCACTCAGTGACGGCGGGAGCGAGTGCGCCAGTTGTACCGCCTCCCCCATTGACGATGAGGCACGTTCCATTTCCTGCGCATTAAGTCCGGCTGGCGGCAGAATCGATGCAGAAAAGCTACGGCTCAGCAGTAAGCCAAAGATAGCGATCCCAAGTCCTGCCCCCAGTTCATAAGCCATTGTCTCGATGGCGCCAGCGGCCGCGGCTTTTTCCGCCGGCGCTGCTGCCATGATAGCCGCTGTTGAAGCCAGGAGCGCACTGGCGGCGCTGAAGCCAAGCAAAGCCATCAAAATCCAGGCTTGTACCTGTTGGTTACTGAAATCCGTCATCGCCAGGCCGTAAAAACTGACGGCGCTCAGCGCCATGCCCGCCGTTGCCACACAACGTAATCCCAGGCGTGAAACCAACATACCGGCAATCGGTCCGCTGAAACCACTGGCCAGCATCACCGGCAGCATGAACAATCCAACCTGATACGGTGTTAAACCGTGAACAAACTGTAGCTCCTGAGCCATCAGCAACTCAAAACCCACCAGCGTTATCATCGCGGTCATCGCCATCACTACACCGCTCAAGATAATGCGATGCGTGAACAGACGCATATCAATCATCGGGCGGGCTGCCGCAAGCTGGATACGGACAAACTGCCACAACAGTAAAGCGCCGGTTAACAGCGTCAGGGCGATGGCAACAGTCGCCGTATGCCCTTTCAGCGCAGTTTTAGCGCTGTAAACCAACAGCAGAATGGCAACAATCAGCATGATCGCATGACCAAAATTTAACGATTGATCGCGACGTCCGGCCTGGCGTGGCACTAAGCGTGCGGTTAAGGCCATTACCACCAGGACAATTGGTACATTAATTAAGAATACGGACCCCCAGTAGAAGTGCTCCAGCAGCATCCCGCCAACCAGTGGGCCAAACGCCGCACCGCCGGAACCGACCGCTGCCCAGACGCCGAGCGCCATATTTCGATGCCGTTGCTCAGAGAACGTGGCGCGAATACCCGCCAGCGTTGCCGGAACAATCATCGCCGCGCCAATCGCCAATACCGCCCGGGTGGCAATCAGCCAGCTTGCGCTATGAGCAAAAGCGGCCGCCAGCGATGCGAGACCAAATAATCCACCGCCTAACAGCAGCAGACGTTTAAAGCCGATGCGATCCCCCAGCGCGCCCATTGGCAATACCATACCGGCCATTACCAGGGAATAAATATCAATGATCCACAGCAGCTCGTTACCACTGGCACCCAGCGTCATACTCAGCGTGGGCGCGGCAACGTGCAGCACCGTTGCATCAATCGCAACAGGGATGTAGACCAGCACAATAATGACTAACGTTAACCACTGACGAAACATAAAACTCCCTAACGAAACCAAAACTGGACACATGTCCAGCTTTAGCGATCCTACGGAAAATTGAACATATGTCCAACTTTTTGTTAGACTGCGATCTATACGGATACAGGAGGAATGATGAGCTATCTAAATCGGGATGAACGTCGGGAAGTGATTCTGCAAGCGGCAATGCGTGTCGCACTTGAAGAAGGATTTTCCGCCATGACGGTTCGACGCATTGCTGCTGAAGCTCACGTCGCGACGGGCCAGCTACATCACCATTTCGCCTCTGCCGGTGAGCTCAAATCCCAGGCATTTGTGCGCCTTATCCGCACCCTACTTGATGCCGAACTGGTCAGCGAAGACGCCAGTTTCCGTGAGCGACTGCATGCGATGCTAGGCAGTGAAGATGGTGGTCTGGAACCCTATATTAAGCTATGGCGTGAAGCACAGGTTGTTGCGGGTAAAGATCCGGAAATTAAAAGCGCCTATCTGTTGACCATGCGAATGTGGCACGAAGAAACCGCCAACATTATTACCCAAGGACAGAAAGCCGGTGAGTTCTCATCTACGCCTGATGCCGCCGACGTCGCATGGCGTTTAATCGCATTAGTCTGCGGCCTGGATGGTATGTACATATTAGGTATTGAGGAAATGGCCGATCCTGCATTCGATCGTCATCTTGATCGTATGATTACGCAGGAGTTATTTATTTGATGTAATAGATGAATTAACAATACATCTTTTATGTTTACAATTAGTAACACTTAAGCAACGTGTAATTCTCCTATCACGCCGCGTTATTGCACTTTTTTATCTATTCTTTCAGTCAATATTCCTAAAACTTTTCAATAGTTTCTAAAAAGAAGCCGCGCGGCGCTGCATGCGTTTATTTCTTTTTCATGAACGGCATGTGCATGGAGAATAATATGTCATCATCAAATGAGAAAAATAATCGTTATCTTTTAACGGACTGGAAACCAGAGAACCCCGGCTTTTGGGAAAATAAAGGCAAGCACATTGCGCGCAGAAATCTCTGGATATCAGTAAGTTGCCTGCTGCTTGCGTTCTGCGTCTGGATGTTGTTCAGCGCCGTTGCCGTAAATCTGAATAAAATTGGCTTTAATTTCACCACCGACCAACTGTTTTTATTAACGGCACTGCCTTCTCTTTCTGGTGCAATATTGCGCGTTCCCTACTCCTTTATGGTACCTATATTTGGTGGGCGTCGTTGGACCATTTTTAGTACGATTATTCTGGTTATTCCCTGTGTCTGGCTCGGATTTGCCGTGCAAAATACCACTACTCCGTTCGGTGTATTTATTATCATTGCGCTGATGTGTGGTTTTGCTGGCGCTAACTTTGCCTCCAGCATGGGCAATATCAGCTTTTTCTTCCCCAAAGCGAAGCAAGGTAGCGCATTAGGCGTTAACGGTGGTCTCGGCAACCTCGGCGTCAGCGTGATGCAGTTGATCGCGCCACTGGTGATCTTTCTGCCCATATTTACCTTTTTGGGCGTACAGGGCGTACCACAAGCTGATGGCTCGTTATTGTCGCTGGCCAATGCCGCATGGATTTGGGTGCCGTTACTGCTGATAGCCACCGTGGCAGCGGGCATGGGAATGAACGACATTGCCAGCTCGAAGGCCTCAATTGCCTCCCAGTTACCGGTCCTCAAGCGTTTTCATCTGTGGTTATTAAGTCTGCTGTATCTCGCCACCTTCGGTTCATTTATCGGTTTTTCGGCAGGCTTTGCCATGCTGGCGAAAACCCAGTTCCCCGACGTGAATATCCTGCAACTGGCGTTCTTCGGCCCCTTCATCGGCGCGCTTGCACGATCGGCGGGCGGTGTTATCTCTGACAAGTTTGGTGGTGTACGTGTCACCTTAATTAACTTCATCTTTATGGCACTGTTCAGCGCCCTGCTGTTTCTCACTTTGCCCGGCTCGGGCGAAGGTAGCTTTATCGCGTTTTACCTGGTGTTTATGGGCTTGTTCCTGACCGCGGGTCTGGGTAGCGGTTCAACCTTCCAGATGATTGCGGTGATCTTTCGCAAAATCACAATTTATCGGGTGAAGCTGCATGGCGGTACTGAAGAGCAAGCTCAGCGGGAAGCGGTAACCGATACCGCAGCCGCACTGGGATTTATCTCCGCCATTGGCGCTGTGGGGGGCTTCTTCATTCCTAAAGCGTTTGGCTCATCGCTGGCATTGACCGGCTCTCCTGTGGGTGCCATGAAAATATTCCTCGTGTTTTACATCGTCTGCGTGCTGGTGACCTGGTTGGTCTATGGCCGTAAATCACAAAAAAAATAACAAAATGGATACCGCAGGATCGGACATTTAGGTAGGCCGGATCAGGCCTGGAGTTCGATTCACCGTCGGCAATATTATCGAAGCAGGAGTTATGTCATGAGTAAACTGTTAGACCGCTTTCGCTACTTTAAACAAAAGGGCGATACGTTTGCCGAGGGGCATGGGCAAGTAATGCACACCAACCGGGACTGGGAAGACAGCTATCGTCAGCGCTGGCAGTTCGACAAAATTGTGCGTTCTACCCACGGCGTTAACTGTACCGGCTCATGCAGCTGGAAGATCTACGTTAAAAACGGGCTGGTGACCTGGGAAACGCAGCAAACCGACTACCCGCGTACCCGTCCTGACCTGCCAAATCATGAGCCCCGTGGCTGTCCACGCGGCGCCAGTTACTCGTGGTATCTCTATAGCGCGAACCGCCTGAAATATCCGCTGGTGCGTAAACGCTTAATCGAATTGTGGCGCGACGCCCTCTCCCGCCAGCCCGATCCGGTGCTAGCCTGGGAATCCATTATGAACGACCCGCAAAAATGCCAGAGCTACAAGCAGGTACGCGGGCGCGGTGGGTTTATCCGTTCCAACTGGAAAGAGCTTAATCAGCTGATTGCTGCCGCCAACGTCTGGACGGTGAAAACCTACGGCCCGGATCGCGTGGTCGGCTTCTCCCCGATCCCGGCGATGTCGATGGTTTCCTATGCCGCCGGCACACGCTATCTCTCGCTAATCGGCGGAACCTGTCTGAGTTTCTATGACTGGTACTGCGACTTACCGCCCGCGTCACCGATGACCTGGGGCGAGCAGACCGACGTTCCTGAATCCGCCGACTGGTATAACTCCAGCTATATCATCGCCTGGGGCTCTAACGTGCCGCAGACCCGTACCCCGGATGCGCACTTTTTCACAGAAGTACGCTACAAAGGCACCAAGACGATTGCCATTACGCCGGACTACTCGGAAGTCGCTAAACTATGCGACCAGTGGCTGGCACCTAAACAAGGGACCGACAGCGCGCTGGCAATGGCGATGGGCCACGTCATCCTGAAAGAGTTCCACCTCGACAATCCCAGCGATTATTTCCTCAATTACTGCCGTCGCTATACCGACATGCCGATGCTGGTTTTACTGGATGCCCGGGAAGATGGCAGCTACGTGCCTGGACGCATGATGCGTGCTTCAGACCTTGTCGATGGTCTGGGCGAAAGCAACAATCCAGAGTGGAAAACGGTAGCCTTTAACAGCGCAGGTGAACTGGTTGTCCCGAACGGATCTATCGGTTTTCGCTGGGGGGAGAAAGGCAAATGGAACCTGGAACCCCTGGCGGCTGGCGCTGAAACTGAACTTTCTCTTTCGCTGCTCGGTCTGCATGATGAAGTGACCGGCGTCGCATTCCCCTATTTTGGCGGCAACGAAAACCCACATTTTCGCAGTGTAAAACAAGAACCGGTGCTGATCCGTCAACTGCCGGTAAAACATCTTACCCTCGCTGACGGTAGCCATTGCCCGGTAGTGAGCGTCTATGATCTGGTACTGGCGAATTATGGCCTCGACCGTGGTCTGGATGACGTTCATAGCGCACAAGATTACAGCGAAGTGAAAGCCTACACCCCGGCCTGGGGCGAGCAAATTACCGGTGTGCCACGCCGTCATATCGAACAGATCGCCCGTGAGTTTGCCGATACTGCGCACAAAACGCATGGCCGTTCGATGATCATTCTCGGGGCTGGCGTCAACCACTGGTATCACATGGATATGAACTACCGTGGCATGATTAACATCCTGGTGTTCTGTGGTTGCGTGGGACAAAGCGGCGGCGGCTGGGCGCACTATGTGGGTCAGGAGAAACTGCGTCCGCAAACCGGTTGGTTGCCGCTGGCCTTTGCGCTGGACTGGAATCGTCCGCCGCGTCAGATGAACAGCACTTCGTTTTTCTACAACCACTCCAGCCAGTGGCGTTATGAAAAACTCACCGCGCAGGAACTCCTCTCTCCGCTGGCCGATGCGTCGAAGTTTAGCGGACATTTGATTGACTTTAACGTGCGGGCTGAACGAATGGGCTGGCTGCCGTCTGCGCCGCAGCTTAACCTCAACCCTCTGACCGTTAAAGCAAAAGCCGAACATGCAGGACTATCTCCTGCGCAATACACCGCACAGGCGCTGAAGTCGGGTGATATTCGTTTTGCCTGCGAACAACCGGATAACGGCAAAAACCATCCGCGCAACCTCTTCGTCTGGCGCTCTAACCTGCTCGGCTCCTCCGGTAAAGGGCATGAATACATGCTCAAATATTTGCTGGGTACCGAAAGCGGGATCCAGGGGGAAGCGCTCGGTTCAAGCGAGGGTATTAAACCTGAAGAGGTTGAATGGCAGTCGGCGGCGATAGAGGGCAAGCTCGATCTGCTGGTCACGCTCGATTTCCGTATGTCCAGCACCTGTTTGTTCTCCGATATCGTTCTGCCAACCGCTACCTGGTATGAAAAAGACGATATGAATACCTCGGATATGCATCCGTTTATTCACCCGTTGTCTGCGGCGGTCGACCCGGCATGGGAATCGAAGAGCGACTGGGAAATTTATAAAGGCATCGCCAAAGTATTTTCTGAGGTTTGCGTCGGACACCTTGGACAAGAAACGGATGTCGTGTTGCAACCGCTGCAACACGACTCTCCGGCAGAGCTGGCGCAGCCGTTTGACATTCAGGACTGGCGCAAAGGCGAATGCGATCTCCTCCCAGGCAAAACGGCACCGAATATCGCCGTTGTGGAGCGTGACTACCCCGCCACCTACGAACGCTTTACTTCACTTGGCCCGCTCATGGACAAACTCGGTAATGGCGGGAAAGGCATTGCGTGGAATACCCAGGCGGAAGTCGATTTTCTCGGCAAGCTGAACTACACCAAGCGCGAAGGCCCGGCAAAAGGACGCCCGCTGATTGACACCGCGCTGGATGCCTCTGAGGTGATCCTTGCCCTGGCACCGGAAACAAACGGTCAGGTGGCGGTGAAAGCCTGGGAAGCGCTGGGGGCGATGACCGGACGCGACCATACGCATCTGGCGTTGAACAAAGAAGACGAGAAGATCCGTTTTCGCGATATCCAGGCGCAGCCGCGCAAAATCATCTCCAGCCCCACCTGGTCCGGGTTGGAAAGTGAACATGTTTCCTATAACGCAGGCTATACCAACGTCCACGAGCTGATCCCATGGCGTACCCTGTCCGGTCGCCAGCAGCTGTATCAGGATCATGCGTGGATGCGTGCGTTTGGTGAAAGTCTGGTGGCGTATCGTCCACCTATCGATACCCGCAGCGTCAGTGAAATGCGCGAGGTTCCGCCTAACGGCTTCCCGGAAAAAGCGCTCAACTTCCTGACGCCGCACCAGAAATGGGGGATCCACTCCACCTATAGCGAAAACCTGCTGATGCTGACGCTGTCGCGCGGCGGGCCGATTGTCTGGATCAGTGAAACCGATGCCAAAGAGCTGGGTATTGAGGATAACGACTGGATTGAAGCCTTCAACGCCAACGGTGCGCTCACCGCGCGTGCAGTGGTGAGTCAACGCGTGCCACCGGGAATGACCATGATGTATCACGCTCAGGAGCGAATCATGAATATCCCTGGCTCAGAGGTGACCGGGATGCGCGGCGGGATCCATAACTCGGTGACCCGCGTCTGCCCGAAACCCACGCACATGATAGGTGGCTATGCGCAGCTGGCATACAGCTTCAACTATTACGGTACGGTCGGCTCTAACCGCGATGAGTTCATCATGATTAGAAAAATGAAAAATATTAACTGGCTGGATGATGAAGGTCGCGATCAGGTACAGGAGGCGAAAAAATGAAAATACGCTCACAGGTAGGCATGGTTCTTAATCTGGATAAGTGCATCGGCTGCCACACCTGCTCCGTCACCTGTAAAAACGTCTGGACCGGACGTGAAGGGATGGAATATGCGTGGTTTAACAACGTCGAGACTAAACCGGGGATTGGGTATCCAAAAAACTGGGAAGATCAGGAAGAGTGGCAAGGCGGCTGGGTTCGCGATGTTAACGGCAAGATAAGACCGCGTCTGGGCGGTAAGATGGGCGTCATCACCAAAATTTTCGCCAACCCGGTGATCCCGCAAATCGATGATTACTATGAGCCGTTTACCTACGATTATCAGCATCTGCATAGCGCGCCGGAAAGCAAGAATCAGCCCACCGCGCGTCCGCGTTCGCTGATTGATGGAAAGCGGATGGACAAGATTATCTGGGGTCCAAACTGGGAAGAACTGCTTGGCGGCGAATTTTCAAAACGTGCCCGCGACCGTAACTTCGAGAAGATGCAAAAGGAGATGTACGGCCAGTTCGAAAACACCTTCATGATGTATTTACCGCGCCTGTGCGAGCACTGCCTGAACCCAAGCTGTGTCGCCACCTGCCCAAGCGGTGCTATCTATAAGCGTGAAGAAGACGGCATTGTGCTGATCGACCAGGACAAATGTCGCGGCTGGCGCTTGTGCATCAGCGGCTGTCCGTACAAAAAAATCTACTTTAACTGGAAGAGCGGTAAGTCTGAGAAGTGCATTTTCTGCTACCCGCGTATTGAGTCCGGCCAGCCGACGGTATGTTCGGAAACCTGCGTTGGGCGTATCCGTTATCTCGGCGTATTGCTCTACGACGCCGACCGCATCGAAGAAGCGGCCAGCACCGAGCATGAGACCGATCTCTATGAGCGTCAGTGCGATGTATTCCTCAACCCGCACGATCCGGCGGTCATTGAAGAGGCGTTAAAACAAGGTATTCCGCATAACGTCATCGAAGCGGCCCAACGTTCGCCAGTCTACAAAATGGCGATGGACTGGAAACTGGCGCTGCCGCTGCACCCGGAATATCGCACCCTGCCGATGGTCTGGTATGTACCGCCATTGTCACCGATTCAGTCGGTCGCCGACGCGGGCGGACTGCCGCACAATGGTAACGTTTTGCCGGCGGTTGAGTCGCTGCGAATTCCGGTTCAGTACCTCGCTAACATGCTCAGTGCGGGTGATACCGGTCCGGTGCTGCGCGCGCTGAAACGTATGATGGCCATGCGTCACTATATGCGTGCGCAAACAGTGGAAGGTGTGACGGACACCCGCGCGATTGAGGAAGTGGGTTTGACCGTTGAGCAGGTTGAGGAGATGTATCGCTATCTGGCCATCGCCAACTATGAGGACCGCTTTGTGATCCCGACCAGCCACCGTGAAATGGCGCGCGATGCCTTCCCGGAGAAAAACGGCTGCGGATTTACCTTCGGTGACGGCTGCCATGGCTCAGATACCAAATTCAACCTGTTTAACAGTAGCCGTATTGATGCGATCGACATCACCGAAGTGCGCGATAAAGCGGAGGGTGAATAATGCAAATCCTGAAGGTTATCGGCCTGCTGATGGAATATCCCGACGAGCTGCTGTGGGAGTGTAAAGACGACGCGCTGGCGCTTGTGGCCAGCGATGCCCCCATGCTTACCGAATTTAGCCAGGGATTGCTCAATGCGCCACTGCTGGATAAACAAGCGGAATGGTGCGAAATCTTTGACCGGGGCCGGGCCACCTCTCTGCTGCTGTTTGAGCACGTGCACGCCGAGTCCCGTGACCGGGGTCAGGCGATGGTTGATCTGCTGGCTCAGTATGAAAAGGTCGGGCTACAGCTCGACTGCCGCGAACTGCCTGATCATCTGCCGTTGTATCTGGAGTATTTGAGCGTGTTGCCGGAGGACCAGGCCAAAGAAGGGCTGCAGAACGTTGCACCGATTCTGGCTCTGCTGGGCGGGCGCTTAAAACAGCGCGATACGCCGTGGTATCAACTGTTTGACGCCCTGCTGCTGCTTGCCGGAAGCCCTCTTTCGAGTGACAGTGTCACTAAGCAGGTTGGTGCTGAAACCCGCGATGATACCCGTCAGGCGCTGGATGCGGTGTGGGAAGAGGAACAGGTGAAGTTTATCGAGGATAACGCCACCGCCTGCGACAGTTCACCGTTACAAAACTATCAACGACGCTTTAGCCAGGACGTGGCGCCGCAGTATGTCGACGTCAGCGCGGGAGGCCCGAAATGATACAGTACCTGAACGTCTTTTTTTACGATATCTACCCGTACCTGTGCGGTACGGTGTTTATCCTCGGCAGCTGGCTACGCTATGACTACGGGCAATATACCTGGCGCGCCTCTTCCAGCCAGATGCTGGACAAACGCGGCATGGTGCTGTGGTCAAACCTGTTCCACATCGGCATTCTGGGGATCTTTTTCGGTCACCTGTTCGGCATGCTAACGCCGCACTGGATGTATGCCTGGTTCCTGCCGATTGCGGTGAAACAACAGATGGCGATGATTGCCGGTGGACTTTGTGGCGTACTGACGCTGGTTGGTGGCGCAGGTTTGCTGGTGCGCCGTCTGACCAACCCGCGTATTCGTGCGACATCTTCCACCGCCGATATTCTGATCCTCTGCGTTCTGTTGATTCAGTGTATCCTCGGCTTAACCACCATCCCGTTCTCTGCGCAACATCCAGACGGCAGTGAAATGCTGAAACTGGTCGGTTGGGCGCAGTCGGTGGTGACTTTCCAGGGCGGCGCATCTGCGCATCTGGATGGTGTGGCGTTGATTTTCCGTGTGCATCTGGTTCTTGGGATGACTATCTTCCTGCTGTTCCCGTTCACTCGCCTGGTCCACGTCTGGAGTGCGCCGTTTGAGTACTTTACCCGTCGCTACCAAATAGTGCGTTCCCGCCGATAATTGAACTCTGATGCCCGGTAGCGCTTGCGCTTACCGGGCCTGCATCGCTATCCCGCTTTTTGTGCGTTATGATGCTTCTCCATTTCAGGGAGAACGCTAATGAAACCACAGGTTTACCACGTCGATGCCTTTACCCCGGTCCCTTTTCGCGGCAACTCAGCAGGTGTGGTTTTACATGCTGATGGACTGAGCGACGCGCAGATGCAGCTCATCGCTCGCGAGCTGCGTCATTCAGAAACCGCATTTCTGCTGACCAGTGACGACAGCGATGTTCGCATCCGCTATTTCACCCCGACGGTCGAAGTTCCTATCTGTGGGCATGCTACCGTCGCCGCGCATTACGTGCGGGCCAGGGTGCTGAGTCTGGGTAACTGCACGGTCTGGCAAACCTCGTTGGCCGGACGTCATCGCGTGGATATTGACGCTACCGGGAACGACTATCGCATTAGCCTTGAGCAAGGTGAACCGGGTTTTGAACCTCCGCTGGAGGGCGCTGTTCGTACTGCGATTCTCGATGCGCTGCACCTGAGCGAAGACGATATGCTGGCAGGCTTACCCATTCAGGTTGCCACGACCGGGCATTCGAAAGTGATGATTCCACTGAAACCTGAGGTGGATCTCGACGCCCTTTCCCCTGATTTACCGGCTTTGACCGCCATCAGCCAACAAATTGGCTGTAACGGTTTCTTCCCTTTTCAAATCCGCGAGGGCGAAAACGCCACTGATGGCCGCATGTTTTCACCTGCTATTGGTATTGTGGAAGACCCGGTTACCGGCAATGCCAACGGTCCAATGGGCGCATGGTTGGTCCACCATGGGCTGATGGCGCATGATGGGAAAACGTTACGTGTTCAGGGGCATCAGGGCCGTGCGCTCGGGCGCGACGGGGTTGTTGATGTGACGGTGACTATCTGTGAAAACCAGCCGAAAAAAGTCACCATTACCGGTTCGGCGGTGATCCTGTTTCACGCAGAATGGGCGATAGATTTTTAATTGTTCCCGAAAGCCGGATAAGGCGATGACGCCGCATCCGGCATGACTTCCGATGCCCCTATTTCCCCGCCTCCGGATGCGTATCAAACGCCGCCATTACCGTCGCTAACTCATCTTCGGTAAACCCATGCTTCACGTCATCCACACCCAGTCCAAATCGTTCTTGCAACAACGCATACAAACTGGCGACGTCAGGCAAATTAATCTGCTCTACCGCATGTCCATCCTGATAATGGGTAAAGTGAAAATTGGTTAACGTTAATTTCCCGCCGTCGGGCAGATGACGGCACATCAGCAGATGATGGCGAAAATGTGATTGCGGCCAGTGTGCGGACCAGAAGTTGCCCATCAGATAATCGCTCTGATGCTGCACGACCAGATCGAAACGATACATTGACTGCCAGTGTTCGTGATGACGGAACTGGAGGATCCAATCTTCACCTTCCTGAATCAGCCGATATTCGCCGTGTGGCGTCTTCTGCTCAGTGTTAGCCTGCAGACGAATCGGCGCCGTCAGCGTTTGTCCGCCGAAACCAACGTCGGCGATCCACTGCTCTCCCTGCAATTCAACCAGCAACAGACGATGCGTGCGCGGCGGCAGGCTTGACGGATTTGCCAGTACCACGCGACCGAGAAGGCTACGTACGTTAAAACCGATTTCGCGTAGCGCGCGTTCAAACACGCCGTTCTGTTCAAAGCAATAACCGCCACGACGCGCCGTTACCAGCTTCTCTTCCAGCGACAAATCGTCAAGCTGCATCTCTCTTGGCAGTAATACGTCCAGGTTTTCAAATGGAATCGCGGCGTTATGCAGTAAATGCAGCGCTTGCAAGGTTTCAATGTTGACGTTGGCCGAATCTGACCAGCCAATACGGGCAAAGTAAGCGGTTAAAAAAGGCGTCATACGGAGTTCCTGTTCGATTAATGCAGTACTTATAACGTATTTTTCGTTTTACGCTGTCGATTTTGTGCGTTGTTAATTCCTGTGAGGCGACAAAATCGCTAATACCGTTAATATCTATGTTTATTGTGGTGTGTTATCTCTCAGCCAAGGAGCATCCATGAGCCATTTTCGTCCGATCGAATTAAAACATGCCAGTCGGCTACTCAATCATGGCCCAACGATATTGATAACCAGCCGGGATGAGCATACCGAGCGGCGAAATGTGATGGCTGCGGCGTGGTCAATGCCCGTGGAATTTGAGCCGCCGCGGGTAGCAATTGTTGTTGATAAGACCGCCTGGTCGCGGGATCTCATTGAACGTAGCGGTAAATTCGGCATCGTTATTCCGGGTATCGCCGCCGTCAACTGGACCTGGGCCGTAGGCAGCGTTTCCGGTCGCGTGGAAGATAAATTCAACTGTTACGGCATTCCCGTGGTGCAAGGACCAGTGCTAGGTTTACCGCTGATAGAAGCGAAATGTCTGGCCTGGATGGAGTGTCGCCTGTTGCCAGCCACGGCGGCACAGGAAAAATATGACACTCTGTTTGGGGAAGTGGTCTCCGCTGCCGCTGATGAGCGAGCCTTCGTGGAAGGACGCTGGCAGTTTGATGATGGCAAGCTCAATACTCTGCATCACCTTGGGGCAGGAACGTTTATCTCCAGCGGGAAACGCATTATCGCAGGTGAATGATAGTATGCTAACGGATGGCAGTTCTGCTCTGTCATCCGCAACTGTTTTCTTAAAACTTCTGAAAAACCAGTTAGATAAATTACTCGCCCTTCCTTGCTGAATCATTCATGTGAATTATAGTTAATCTTGCACTAACGCAAATACCTAATCAAAACGCTATCCGTCAAAGCAGCATCCCCAACTGGACTTTTGAAGTGTCAGAGAGGTTTTACGATGCAACTTAATAGAATCGCACAAAGTTTTATACTTGCTGGGTTACTCACATCGTTTTCTGTTCCCGTTATGGCCGCTGAAGCCCCTAAAGACGCAACTGCCGCCACGCAACAAGCCAACAACGTGCTTTACAACCAACTGCCCTTCTCCGATAACACCGACTTTACCGACGCCCACAAAGGTTTTATCGCTCCACTCCCGCAGGACGTGATCAAAGGCGAACAGGGAAATGTTATCTGGAATCCGCAGCAATATGCGTTCATCAAAGAAGGCGACAAAGCCCCGGATACGGTAAACCCGAGCCTGTGGCGTCAATCTCAGTTGATCAACATCAGCGGGCTGTTTGAAGTAACGGATGGCGTTTACCAGATTCGTAACCTCGATCTGTCAAACATGACCATTATTGAAGGTAAAGAAGGCATCACCGTTGTTGACCCGCTGGTCTCGGCAGAAACAGCCAAAGTCGGGATGGATCTTTACTTTAAAAACCGCGGTCAAAAACCGGTTGTCGCAGTGATTTACACCCACAGCCACGTTGACCATTACGGCGGCGTACGCGGCGTTGTCGATGAAGCCGACGTTAAAGCGGGCAAAGTGAAAATTTATGCGCCAGCTGGCTTTATGGAAGCTGCGGTCGCTGAGAATATCATGGCCGGTAACGTCATGAGCCGCCGCGCGAGCTACATGTACGGCAACCTGCTAAAACCTGATGCCAAAGGCCAGGTCGGCGCGGGACTGGGAACCACGACCTCAGCGGGAACCGTTACCCTGATTGCGCCAACAAATATCATTGAGAAAGATGGACAAAAAGAGGTCATCGACGGCCTGACCTATGACTTCATGCTGGCCCCGGGTTCCGAAGCACCGTCGGAAATGCTGTGGTACATCGAAGAGAAGAAACTGATTGAATCCGCTGAAGATGTCACCCACACCCTGCACAATACCTACTCCCTGCGCGGGGCCAAAATTCGTGAGCCGCTGCCGTGGTCCAAATACATCAACGAAGCGATTGTGCGCTGGGGTGATAAAGCCGAAGTGCTGATGGCGCAGCACCACTGGCCAACCTGGGGTAATGACAAGGTGGTCAGCCTGCTGAAAAGCCAGCGCGATCTGTATCGTTACATCAACGACCAGACGTTACGCATGGCTAACGAAGGTCTGACCCGCGATGAAATCGCCGCCAACTTTAAGCTGCCGGACTCACTGGCCCATACCTGGGCTAACCGCGGTTACTATGGTTCCGTGAGCCATGACGTAAAAGCGACCTATGTGCTCTACCTCGGCTGGTTTGACGGCAACCCGGCAACGCTGGATGAGCTGCCGCCGGAAGAGTCTGCGAAGAAATTTGTCGACTACATGGGCGGCGCTGACGCCATTTTGCAGAAAGCCAAAACCGACTATGACCAGGGTAACTATCGCTGGGTGGCTCAGGTGGTGAGCAAAGTGGTATTTGCCGATCCAAATAACCAGGCCGCGCGTAATCTGGAAGCGGATGCGCTGGAGCAACTGGGTTATCAGGCTGAATCCGGCCCGTGGCGTAACTTCTATCTGACCGGGGCGCAAGAGCTGCGAAACGGCGTAGTCAAAGGCCCAACCCCGAATACCGCCAGCCCGGATACCGTTCGTGCTATGACGCCGGAAATGTTCTTCGATTATCTGGCAGTGCATATTAACGGACAAAAAGCGGGTGATGCGAAGTCGGTGTTTAACATCGATCTTGGCAGTGATGGCGGTAAATATAAGCTTGAGCTGGAGAATGGCGTCCTGAACCATACCGCCAATGCCGAAGCGAAAGATGCCGACGCCACTGTCACGCTTAATCGCGACACGCTGAACAAAATCATCCTCAAAGAAGTGACGCTGAAACAGGCACAAGACAGTGGTGATGTGAAGATTACCGGTGACGGCGCCAAGCTTGATGCCATGCTCGGCTATATGGATAAATTCGAATTCTGGTTCAACATCGTTACACCATAAGCACAACGAAAACGGGCGGAAATCCGCCCGTTTTTTCTTACATGCTGTAGCCAGGTTTTTTAATTAATCTCGCCATCTGCGGCGCAATTTCCGTATCCCACACGCCCTGCCACGCCTCTGGCTCAACTTCATTGAGCGCCACGCTGACTGAACTGTCTTTGCTTTGCAAATGGCGAATAATAACCTCGGAAATATCCGCCGCCAGGGCGGTTTTTTGTTCGTCGGTAAGAGCGCGAGGAAAACATTTAATATCAACGTGCGGCATAGCAGATTCCTTATAGTTTTGGATTGCAGGTAACTTATGCGGACTCTCGTTCTACCAGATGAAAACCGACATCAATAATATCGTCTTCACGCGGAATTTGTTCGATACGATCGGCAAGCAGTGAGGCGGCGCGTTGCCCGATGGCCCGTCTGTCGACGCTGACGGTGGTGATGGCGGGCCGGTTGCTGGCAGCAAAATCCAGATCGCCAAAACCGATTACCGCTAACTCTTGCGGCACGCGTATACCGCGGCTCTCGGCTTCCATGATCGCCCCTTGAGCTAACGTATCTGAGCTACAGACAATGACATCAAACTCGCGATCCGCCAATAGCTGCGTCAATCCTGCGCGCCCCAATGCCAGAGAGGCCGGAAGCGGGACATCCACCTGTGCGTCAGCCGCAATACCATGACGACTCAACGCATCGCACAGTCCTTGTTTACGCTGGCCTGCCCGGCGATCGGCTGTCCATAACAACCCCGGACGTCGATAACCTTTTTCCAACAGATAGTCTGCCACCGCCTGCCCGACCTTTTCATGCGAAAAGCCGACCAGCATATCGATGGGTGTTGGGGTTAAATCCCAGATTTCCACGACCGGGATGGCCGCATTAAGAATCACCTTTTTCAGCTCGGCGGTATGATGAATACCGGTAAGTACTACGCCATCCGGGCGACGAGAAAGCAGCGTCGCCACCAGCTCCGCCTCTGTTTGCGGCGTATAACCCGACACGCAGAGCAAAATGTGGTATCCGCGTTCTGCCAGTTCATCACTTAATGACTGGATGGTATCGACAAACATATTGTTGTTAATTTGCGGAATAACCACGGCGATAAGCTTGCTGCGACGAGACGCCAGTCCCCCAGCCAGTGCGTTGGGAATATAGCCGGTGGCGCGCACCGCCTGCATCACTTTTTCAACCGTTTTCGGGCGCACCATCTGCGGGGTATTCAACGCCCTGCTCACCGTCATGGGTGACAATCCCGCGGTACGGGCAACATCTTCCAGCGTGGGGGCGCGCGGAGGTTTGGGATTTTTCACTGTCGATGCCCTTGTCAAAAATCGCTGATTTATGCTGGCATTATTCATCATGATTAGGGCTATTGCCAGCGACTCTCGGCGATAACGCTGAGAAAACAGCAGCTTAGTTAATTATCGTTAATTAAAATGATAGCGCAATCACAAAGGTTTGTGCATTTCTCCATAAAGTACTGGAATGTGACGTCGTTTATAATTTACCACCCTTTTCTCTCTGTATTTGTGAGCAATTGTTCAAATCGCAGTCAATTCGCTGGCGCAGTGATTGCGCTATCATTTTTAATGTTAGCGCAATCATTTGTTATCACCAGGAGAGAACAATATGTCTTTAAGTGCCAATTCCGATGCCGTGACCTATGCCAAATCGGCCAACGCCAAAACCGCAGCAGAAACCGGTGACCGTATTGAATGGGTAAAACTGTCTCTGGCTTTCCTTCCGCTGGCAACACCCGTGAGCGATGCCAAAGTGCTCACTGGTCGCCAGAAACCGCTAACCGAAGTCGCCATAATCATTGCCGAGATCCGCAGCCGCGACGGGTTTGAAGGTGTGGGATTTAGTTACTCCAAGCGGGCTGGCGGCCAGGGGATCTATGCGCATGCCAAAGAAATTGCCGATAACCTGTTAGGCGAAGATCCAAACGATATTGACAAGATCTACACCAAGTTGCTCTGGGCTGGCGCTTCCGTGGGGCGCAGCGGCATGGCGGTACAAGCCATCTCCCCTATTGATATCGCATTATGGGATATGAAAGCCAAGCGTGCAGGATTGCCGCTGGCAAAACTGCTTGGCGCGCATCGGGACTCTGTGCAGTGCTACAACACCTCCGGGGGATTCCTGCATACGCCGCTGGATCAGGTGCTAAAAAACGTGGTTATTTCCCGTGAAAATGGCATTGGTGGTATCAAACTCAAGGTTGGTCAGCCAAACTGCGCTGAGGATATTCGCCGCTTGACCGCGGTTCGTGAAGCGCTGGGGGATGACTTCCCGCTAATGGTCGATGCCAATCAGCAGTGGGATCGGGAAACCGCCATCCGTATGGGACGCAAAATGGAGCAGTTCAATCTAATCTGGATTGAAGAGCCGCTGGACGCCTACGATGTTGAAGGCCACGCCCAACTGGCCGCCGCGCTTGATACCCCGATTGCCACCGGTGAAATGCTGACCAGCTTCCGCGAACATGAACAGCTGATCCTCGGCAATGCCAGCGATTTTGTGCAGCCCGATGCACCGCGTGTGGGAGGGATTTCACCGTTCCTGAAAATTATGGACCTGGCGGCTAAACATGGTCGCAAACTGGCTCCGCACTTCGCTATGGAAGTTCACCTGCATCTGTCCGCCGCTTATCCACTCGAACCATGGCTGGAGCATTTCGAATGGCTGAACCCGTTATTTAATGAACAACTTGAGCTGCGTGATGGCCGGATGTGGGTTTCCGATCGTCACGGTCTGGGCTTCAGCATTAGCGAGCAGGCGCGCCGCTGGACGCAATTAACCTGCGAGTTTGGCAAACGACCTTAATGTATTTGGCGGGTAAGCAATACCCGCCCTCCTCCCCTACAAAAACGCTCTCAACCTTATGAAAGGAGTGGGTGATGAACACAATAATAAAGCGCACAAAAGTGCGTTACGGCATTCTGATATTTCTGTTTCTTGCGACCGTATTTAATTATGCCGATCGCGCGACGTTATCCGTCGTGGCGCCGATTATGAGCAAAGAATTAGGTTTTGATCCTGAAGCTATGGGGCTGGCCTTTTCTGCCTTCGGTATTTCTTATGTCATTATGCAACTACCCGGCGGCTGGCTGCTGGATCGCTATGGCTCGCGTCTGGTATACGGCTGCGCACTGATTGGCTGGTCGCTGGTGACTATGTTTCAGGGCACCATTTATCTGTACGCCAGCCCGCTTGTCGTATTGATTATCTTACGATTACTGATGGGGGCGATTGAAGCTCCGGCCTTTCCGGCCAATAGCCGATTAAGCGTGCAGTGGTATCCTAATAACGAACGGGGCTTTGTTACCTCAGTCTATCAGGCCGCGCAATATATCTCGTTAGGGATTATTACGCCGTTAATGACGATTATTTTGCATAATCTCAGTTGGCACTTTGTGTTTTATTACATTGGGGCAATAGGCGTTCTTCTTGGCATCTTCTGGTTGGTCAAAGTCAGAGATCCCATGCATCATCCAAAGGTGAACCAGCAGGAAATTGACTATATCCGGGAAGGCGGTGGTGAACCGTCGCTGGGTAATAAAAAAGAACCACAGAAGATTACCTTTGCGCAAATTAAAAGCGTCTGCGTCAACCGCATGATGATTGGCGTTTACATCGGACAGTTCTGCGTAACGTCAATTACCTGGTTCTTCCTGACCTGGTTCCCTACCTATCTGTATCAGGCGAAAGGCATGTCGATCCTCAAAGTGGGGTTTGTCGCCAGTATCCCTGCCATTGCCGGTTTTATCGGTGGATTATTAGGCGGCGTTTTCTCCGACTGGCTTTTAAAACGCGGCTACAGCCTGACGATTGCCCGTAAGCTGCCGGTTATCTGCGGGATGTTACTTTCCTGCGTCATCGTTATCGCCAACTACACTTCGTCAGAATTTGTGGTGATCGCGGCGATGAGTCTGGCGTTTTTCGCCAAAGGCTTTGGCAATCTGGGATGGTGCGTACTTAGCGATACCTCGCCAAAAGAAGTGCTCGGTATTGCAGGCGGCGTATTCAATATGTGCGGCAATATGGCCAGTATCATCACGCCACTGGTAATTGGCGTCATTCTGGCGAATACCCAGTCTTTTGATTACGCCATTCTGTACGTCGGTTCGATGGGGCTGATTGGCCTGATTTCTTATCTGTTTATCGTGGGTCCATTGGATCGTATTACGCTGACCCCTTCTGTCGCGTAATTTAAACTTATGGCGATAGTTCGCCCGCTGTTCCGGGATTTGCACTCCTGCGGAACAGCGTTTTTTTATTCAAATAATCTTATTGCTTTTCAGTACAGTACGCAGTCTCGGATGCTGACAAACCGCATCGGCGATGGCGCTAATATTCGGCGTGTTGTCCTGAAACCAGTCATGCCCTGGTCCCCAGGTGCGCATAACGGCAATGTAAATGTCCAGCAGTGTTAGCTGATCCCCAAATGCGTACGGCTCGGCGCTTAGCTGGTTGTTCAGCCACATATAGAGGGATTTACGGTACTCGATACAGTTCTTTTTCAACTGAGCCGGGGCGTCCGGTACCCATCGATCAGGATAATCGGCATAGGTAAACGTGGGATAGACATTTGCGACCAACCATATCAGCAGACGCTGAAACTGCTGGCGTTCGGCGTGTCCAACGGGTGGTGAAAGTTCGGGGCGACGATCGAGGATCATCAGCGCGATCGCTGCCGTTTCCGTCAACACGCTGCCATTTTCCAGTACCAGCGTGGGCACCTGACACAGTGGATTCATTGTTTTAAGCAACTCTCGTGCAGGGCCATCGCAGTCAAAACCGTCCACATCAATAAAGCTGTAAGGGATATCCGCCAGTGTGAGCATCACTTCACTGATGGCCGATCCCCAGCCCGGCACCCCATAGACCTTAATCATGCTGCAACCCCAAAGTTAAAACCCTAAGTGTAGAGCATGTGGGGAGGTGATCAATTCTGGACCAACTTTTCAGAAATAGGGAGCGGACTATTCCGGCTTTTTTTATTTGTATCAACGAAAATTTAGATCGCTTTGTATCCTCATCGCACAAGATTGACGGGTGATTTTATAGGCGATAGCGTGGGTGCGGCGCGTAATTGATTAACACTACAGGACTTTAAATAGAATTTTCTTAAATGGAGTTTTAAACAAATGGCAATTCCCACGTATTTGTGGCTAAAAGACGACGGCGGCGCTGATATCAAAGGCTCTGTCGACATTCATGGCCGTGAAGGAAGTATCGAAATTATTGGCCTGAATCATGGCGTCATGCAGCCCACCGATAAACACAATGGCAAGGCAACCAGTCTCCGCGTCCATTCTCCTTATTCGTTCGACAAGGAGATCGACTCCTCTAGCCCGTATCTCTACAAGGCCGTTAGCTCTGGCCAGAAACTCAAATCCGCCGAGGTGAAATTTTACCGTATTAATAATGCCGGTCAGGAGGTTGAATACTTTTCCACCCTGATGGAAGGCGTGACGATTGTCAGCGTCTGCCCGATGATGCTGGACATCAAAGACCCGTGCTATGAGAAACATAATCACATTGAGCTGGTCGAGCTGTTGTACGAAAAAATCACTTGGCGTTATGCCGACGGTAACATCATGCACTCAGATAGCTGGAACGAACGCGCGACCGCATAAGGAGAAATACTATGGGATGGAAGTATGAGCAGTCGACCGGCAACATGTATAAAGACGGTAAACTGATAGAGAGCGGCTACTCCGGTTCACTTACCAATAAAAACAACCCGGACCGCCAGCAGGTTAAAGGACTTGGGCCGCTTCCGCGTGGAACGTATAAAATAGCGGGCCATTCAACCTCTAAAGGACCTGTGACCATCATTCTGGAGCAGACCTCCGGGGAGACTTTCGGACGTTCAGAATTCCGCATTCACGACGAGCGCAAGCACGGTCCAGCGGGCTTTGCCTCGGAGGGTTGTATTATCCTCTCCTTGACCACCCGACGACTGATACTCCGCGATGGTGGCGACCTTGAGGTCGTCCGATGAAGCGCCTGTCCATTCTACTGTTGGCAGCGCTGTCACTCCCTGCGATGGCAGGAGCCACTGACTGGCCGGACGCATTCCGAGGCATTGCTGCTGGTGAGGTTCAATGGCTTGAGCAGGTTCCGGCACTAGCAGCAGTTGCCGACGTTAAACAGGCTCAGATACTTGAGGATTCGCTCGCGGCGGCACTGACAGCAAACACCACCGGCGCACTGAGGGCGTTAGACGTTCTCGACGCCGGACACTGGCCCCACATGATTGGCTCCGATATCGTATGCACCCCGCCGACGGAAACCCCGGACAAGGTGGACGCATTTTACCAGCGGACGCGTCAGGCACTACTGAGCACGGCTGCTGGGGCAAAATGCCTCTGGATTCTTGAAGCCTCTTATGACGAACTGAAGACAGACAACGCCCGCAAGGTTAAGTAAGATAGCCAACCCGATCATTGGTCATCACATGGCCGTTTTTTCTTCCGCTTACTTTTGATTTTTAGGTAGGCAAAATCGTCGTCACTGTATAACCTCTGTGCGGCACAGCATTGTGCCGCAATGTATCTCAAAGCACTTTCGACAAAAACTGCTGAGTGCGCGTGTGGCATGGATGATTCAGCACCTGCTCGCTGCTGCCCTGCTCGACGATTTTGCCATCGACCATAAACACCACCTGATCTGCGACTTCTCGGGCGAAGCCAATCTCATGCGTTACCACAACCAGCGTGGTTCCCGACTTCGCCAGCGCTTTAATGACATCCAGTACTTCACCGACCAGTTCAGGATCCAGTGCAGATGTAGGCTCATCAAACAGCATGACGCGCGGATTTAGCGCCAGCGCACGGGCAATAGCGATACGCTGCTGCTGACCGCCGGATAAGTGACGCGACCAGGCATCGGCTTTATTCCGTAACCCTACCGCATCAAGCAGTGTTAATGCCCGCTCGGTGGCGGCTTTACGCGTTGCCAGTCCGTGCGCAATGGGCGCTTCAATCAGATTCTCCAGAACCGTTAAGTGCGGGAACAGATTAAAGTTCTGGAACACATAGCCGACGTTAACGCGCTGGCGCAAAATTTCCGCCTCTTTCAGCTCATACAGTTTGTCTCCCTGCCGACGATAGCCAATGTAATCGCCATCGATTTGAATAAACCCCTCATCGACGCGTTCCAGATGGTTGATGGTTCGTAAGAGTGTGGATTTCCCTGAACCGGACGGGCCAAGAATAACCGTTACCGTACCGGGAGGGATCTCCAGCGACACATTATCCAGCGCTTTGTGGCGACCAAAGTATTTGCTAACGCCGGTAATAGAAATATGGCCTTCAGGCGAGCGGGACATGGACGGCCTCCTGCTGTGGACGTTGACGACTGCGTTTTTCTGCACGACTCACCCGGGCTGTGTTGATCGCTGAACGTCGTTCGCTGCGTGCCAACGCACGTTCAACCAGGTGCTGAATTAACGACAGGACGCTGGTGATCACCAGATACCACACCGCACCCACCATCAGCAGCGGGATCACTTCCTGCGTGCGGTTATAGATCATCTGGATGGTGTAGAACAGCTCCGGCATTGCCAGCACATATACCATCGCCGTCCCTTTCGCCAGGCTGATGATTTCATTGAATCCAGCAGGCAAAATGGTACGCAGCGCCTGCGGCAGAATGATCCGCAGCGTACGTCGCCCTGCTGGTAAGCCCAGTGCTGCCGCTGCCTCGTACTGACCGTGATCGACCCCTAAAAATCCACCCCGAATAATTTCAGCGGTATAGGCGCTTTGTACCAGCGTCAGGCCAACCACCGCAGTGGAAAACTGACCGAGTACATTGATGGTCTCAAAACTTCCCCACTGAATGGGAGTGAACGGAATACCAATCGTCAACGTGTCGTACAGATAGGAGAAGTTGTACAAAACGATCAGCACTACAATCAGCGGTAACGAACGAAACAGCCAGATGTATCCCCATGCCAGACCGTTCAACAGCCAGGAAGATGAAAGCCGCGCCAACGCCAGCAGACCGCCGATGAGAATACTCAACAGCGTCCCGATCAGCGTCAGTAACAGCGTTTGCCCGAGGCCGGACAAGATAACCGGATCAAAGAACCAGCGGGCAAACACGCTCCATTCCCAGCGCGGATTAAACGCCACGGACTGGAGAATTACCGCAAGGGCAAATAAGGCAATGACCGCGCCTACGGTACGCATGGGATAACGTGCCGGTACGACTCTAATGCTATCTGTCGTTTTCATTTTCTCTCCTCAGGCGATTCTGGCCTGACCGGCAATAGTCAGCAGTTTGGTAAAGCGCAGCCGTCCATCAAACGGCGGCAGGCTGTACTCTTCGGGATCGCGCGTCGTATCAAATTGCGGATCGTAGCCCTGGCTTAAATAAAGTCTGACGGCCTCCGGCTGGCGAAATCCCGTGGTCAGATAAATCCGGCTGTAGCCTGCGAGCAGCGCTCTACGTTCCAGTTCCTGCACCACGCGCGCCGCCAGCCCCTGCTGACGCAGGCTGCTTTTTGTCCAGATACGCTTAATCTCGGCGGTGTCCTTGTCGTAAGGTTTGTAAGCCCCGGTGGCGATAATTTCGCCGCGGCGCTCCAGTACCACAAAAAGTCCCTGCGGCGCCAGATACCATTCGGTCAGTTCCACTTCAGCGTCGCGAGAAAAGTAATCGCCATAGCGGGCGGCATATTCACCGAACAGACCGTTCAAAATGGGCTGCAGCTCGCTGGCTTCCGGTGAGAGCACGCGAAATTGATCGCTCACGATGACCTCCTTAGTCGCCTAAACCGGCCGGGTTGATTTCAGATTGTGGAATGCGTTCCACCCCTTCTCCCCAGCGATTCAGAACCTTGTCATAGTCGCCGTTGCCAATCACGCCGTTGAGGGCGGTTTGTACCGGCAGAACCAGACCGCTGTCTTTTTTCAGCGTCACAGCGATATGTGCCGCTTTTGGCCAACCGCCATCAACGCTACCCACTAATCGCGTTTTACCGTTGAGTGCAGCTTTCCACGCGCCGATTACATTAGGACCGAAGTAGGCATCGGCGCGGCCTGACTGCAGGGCCAGGGTTTGCGCGGCATCATCTTTGGTATACACCGGCGTAAACGGCTGTAACCCTTTCTTCACGTTCTCATCGTTCCAGGCCAACAGAATGGCTTCCTGGTTTGTCCCCGAACCGACGATAATGCGTAGTCCTGCGATATCTTCCGCCTGCTCGATTTTCTTCAGCTTGCTACCGGTTTTGACATAAAAGCCAAGAGAGTCCTTCCGATACGTCGCGAAATCGAATTTTTCTTTGCGTGCTTTGGTGACGGTAATATTGCTGATCGCGGCATCGTATTTGCCGGAAGTGACGCCCAGCGGCCAGTCTTCCCATGACGTAGGTACAACGTTGAGTTCCAGCCCCAAACTGTCAGCCACCAGACGCGCGATATCCGCCTCGCTGCCGATCAGCGTTTTATTGTCATCGGCAAAGACGGTCAGCGGCGGCTGGCTGAGCCCGGCAATCGCCACGGTGAATTTACCCGGTACGGCCAGGTGCAGGTTTGCGGGTAACTGCGCAATCGCCTGCGGATTTTTTACCGTATTAATCGGCGCTTTATTCGCTTCCAGGCTTACGCCCGTGCCGTTAATCGTCACCTCATTTGCCCAGACGGTAGCGCTGAAAGCCAGTGACAGCGCGAGGAATAGTGATTTTTTCTGCATAGCGTTTTTCTCTTATTGTGTGAATTGATTTGCAGGTGTCGCTAATCCCAGGCTTGCGCGCAGGGTCGTACCGGGATATTCATGGCGGAACAGACCGCGCGCCTGAAGCTCGGGGACAACCTGTTCGACAAACCGCGGAAAGGTATCCGGCGTGCCACCCTGGATGATAAAACCGTCTGCGGCTTTTTCGTCGAACCACTGCTGCAGTCCGTCGGCAACCTGTTGTGGCGTGCCGCTGAAACGCGGACGAGGACTTGCCGCTTCCAGAGCAACCTGACGAAGTGTTAAACCACGCTCGCGTGCGTTGCGCTTGATCTCATCAGTCGTACTGCGAAAGCTGTTTTGTCCGAGAGAGCCCAGATCCGGGAACGGTGCGTCCAGCGGATATTGGGCAAAATCATGATGTTCAAAGTAGCGGCCAAGATAGTTCAGCGCGTCAGTAACGGAGACCAGCGCAGCGGTAGTCTGATACTGCTGCTCAACGTCCTCTGCGCTGTCGCCAACAATAACGCTGACGCCCTGGAATATATGCAGTTGATCGGGATGTCGTCCGGCCACTTCCAGCTGGCTTTTTACTTCCTGATAGAACGCTTTAGCCTCTGCCAGCGACTCCTGATGGGTAAAAATGGCATCAGCATGCTGCGCCGCTAATTTCTTGCCATCTGCTGAAGCTCCCGCCTGAAATATAATCGGACGGCCTTGTGGCGTACGCCCAATATTTAACGGTCCGGCGACCTGGAAATAATCTCCATGATGGTTAAGCGTGTGTAGTTTTTGCGGATTAAAAAATTCCCCGCTTGTTTTATTACGGGTAAACGCATCGTCTTCCCAGGAATCCCACAGCCCTTTCACTACCTGTAAATATTCATCGGCAATACGATAACGCTGGGCATGCTCTGGATGCTGAGCGCGAGAATAGTTTTTTGCCGATCCTTCCAGAGGAGACGTAACCACGTTCCACCCGGCGCGCCCCTGGCTGAGATGGTCCAGGCTAGCGAACTGCCGTGCGGTCGTAAACGGCTCGCTGTATGATGTGGACACTGTGCCAACCAGCCCCAGATTCTGAGTGATGCTGGCCAAAGCGGATAATACTGTCAGCGGCTCAAAACGATTTAAAAAGTGCGGGATTGATTTTTCATTAATATACAGACCATCGGCGACAAAAATAAAATCCAGCTTCCCTTTTTCCGCAATAAGCGCCGTCTCTTTGACAAAATCAAAATTAATACTGGCATCAGCCTGAGCCGCTGGATGGCGCCATGCGGACATATTTCCCGATGCGCCATGCAGAATAGTGCCGAGCCGTAGTTGTCGATTTTCAGCCATAATAACCCCTACCCAACAGGTAAACTTAAAGGTGTGCGAATGCCGTTTTTGCTAACTGCGTAAAGTAATGCGCGGCAGGTTCAATTAAACGCTCGTCCGGATTGAATCCCGGGTGATGTAATCCGTATTCACTGGCGCTGCCAATACTGACAAATGCGCCAGGCGTATTTTGCAGGTAGACGGCAAAATCCTCCCCGCCCATATGCAGGTCGGCATGGTGGGTGGTATAGCCTGACTGTTTCGCCACCGCGGTGGCAATATCGGCCCAACGATCGTCATTTACCAATGCGGTTGGTCCCGCATGCCAGATTACGTCGATTTGTGCGCCAAAGGCGTGGGCAAATCCGGCGGCGATGTCATTAACCCGAGCCTTAACCTGCTGCTGTACCTGGTTTCGGTGCGTTCTGAGTGTCCCTTCCAGCTCAACGGACTCCGGCAGAACGTTCCATGTGTTTCCTCCCTGAATACGGGTCACGCTGAGCACCACCGAATCCAGCGTGTTAACGTCGCGGCTGGCAACGCTTTGCAGCACTGTTACCAGTTGGCTGGCAAGCAGGATGGCATCCTTACCTTCATGAGGACGCGCCGCATGTGCGCCCTTGCCATTTATGCGCAGCACGAAGCGATCAACATTGGCATAAAATGCGCCGCCACGTGTGGCAAATTCACCCACCGGCAAACCGGGCTCATTGTGCATACCGAAAATAGCCGCTACGTTTTGCAGCGCACCGGCGCGGATCAACGTTTTTGCGCCGCCGAAACTCTCTTCAGCTGGCTGAAACAAAATACGTACTCGCCCCGGTAAGGTTGTTTCCTGTTGTTTTAGCAGAAGTGCTGCACCAAGCATAACGCTGGTATGGACGTCATGCCCGCAGGCATGCATCACGCCCGGCGTGAGGGAGCGAAACGGAACGTCGGCGCTTTCTTCTATCGGTAGCGCGTCGATATCCGCCCGCAGCGCGATGACATCTTCTCCCTGACCAATTTCAGCGACCAGACCGGTTTTCAGCTCGAATGGCAGAATGTCGACGTCCGCAGCGTGCAACCAGGCGTGAATGCGCGCCGTGGTTGCTTCCTCCTGTAGAGAAAGCTCCGGATGCTGATGTAATTCACGACGCCAGTCGATAAGCGTTGAGCCGAGAGTCATCAGAGCACCTCCACGGCATTATGGGCTTGCGCCAACAAACGCAGCGATGTCAGACGCGCATGCCCTTGCGCCACTGGCGTGTCGATAATGAATTCGTCAATGCCAAATTGCGTATGCAGAGCATTCAGCTTTGCCATCACCTCCTGAGCGGTGCCGTGTAGCAACGCCTGCTCACGACGCTCGATTTTGCGTGGTGGGCTGCCAGACTGAGCGGCAAACGCCAGCGCCTGTTCTTCGCTGGCTACCGTGACACGTTGACCATCTTCCAGCTCCACGCCCCAGAGTTGTACGTTTTCCGCCAGTTGCGCAGCGGTGTCGTAACTGTCAGCCACAATCACCTGCACGGCGACTATCGTCGGGCGTGCACTGTGGGTCTGCCAGAAGGACAAAACGTCATGCAATAACGCTTTGTCACCATTGAGGTGCGCTGCGAAGATGAAATTCCAGTCGGATTGCGCAGCTAACTGCGCGCTTTGCACACTGGCTCCCAGTACAAACTTTTCCGGTGGTATCGGTGGAATTGGCGTCGGGAATACCGTTTCCCCGCTTTCCGTTCCGCTCAGCGCCAGCCAATCGTTAAGCAAAGAAAGCTGGTCGGCAAAACTGCCTTTTTCTTTCTGATGCAGCCCATGCTGTAACGCCTGGGTCGACAGCGGTAAGCCGCCAGGGGCTTTCCCTACGCCGAGATCGACACGTCCAGGAGCCAGCGATGCCAGAAGATTGAAGTTTTCCGCCACTTTGTACGGGCTGTAATGTTGCAGCATCACGCCGCCGGAACCTACGCGGATATGCTGAGTTTGCCCGAGGACCCAGGCGATCACCAGCTCCGGCGATGGGCTGGCCAGCTGTGGCGTATTATGGTGTTCCGCGATCCAGAAACGATGGTACCCCCACTCTTCTGCCTGTTGCGCCAGGCGCAACGTCCGGGAAAGCGCGGTCGCGGCAGTTTCACCTTCCCCGATGGGGCTTTTATCCAGAATACTCAGGCGATATGACATGTTACGAGCCTATGTTTGTTAACATGTCTTTATTATTAATTTATCAAATAGCCATACTGAAACATTTAATTCACATTTACTCAGCTAAAAAGTAGATAACAGCCCCTGTCGCTGCCAGGGTTAAAATTTGGATCGCCCAGTACTGGTTGTAACGCTAAACAGAAAAACACCCGCAATTAATAGCCTACAAAATATAATAGGGTCGTTGGCATCACGGTAATAGCATCAAAATCATTTCATGCCAGTTTTCTTTTTACGAAAAGGTTTTTTAACGCGATTTACGTTAAGTCAGTTTAAACGACTTGTCACGTTATGCGCTTGTATTAATTGTTTCACTTTTATGACACAGGATGAATGATTTACATAGGAATTTTTATTTTAACTACTTCCACAGAATTGATGATTAGTAGAGAATGCAACGTTTCTTATTAAAACGGTTTAAAACAGATTTTAATATCCCCCGATTTTATTGCGGGGATTTTTGTATGGATTATACATAGCACCATGGGACCTCTATGAAAAGTAACATGCCCGTTACACAAATTGAGCACGCACTTAACGATAAAGCGACGCTGCTTTCTACGACGGATAAAGAAAGTCATATTACCTACGCTAACTCCGCGTTTATTGATGCCAGCGGATTTAACGAACAGCAATTAATGGGCGAACCGCATAATATTATTCGCCATCCCGATATGCCTCCCGCGGCGTTCGCCGATATGTGGTACACGCTACAGCAGGGAGACAGCTGGACGGGGATGGTGAAAAATCGCCGGCAGAATGGCGACCATTACTGGGTTCGCGCCAACGTTACGCCGGTCTGGCACAATGAAAAACTCACCGGCTACATCTCGGTGCGTACCGTTCCTTCGCGCGATGAAATAACTCAAAGCGAAAGCTTATATCATAAAATTAATAATCAGCAGCTTAAAGGATTTCGACTTTTTAAAGGCATTGTCATTCGTCGCGGAATATTGTCATGGGCATCAATGTTTAAATGGCTGAACATTAGCCAGCGCGTCAATTATTCTTTAGGGGTAATCGCCCTGCTCGCTGTTCTATTTCTCTTCGCTCCTGTTAATCCATTTATTCAGGCGGGAGGGTTGCTGTTCTTATTTCTGATGCTTGCTATTTACCTTAAGTATCAAATTTGTCAGCCAGTTAATACGCTACTGACGCAAATGAAGAAAGTGGTCTCCGGGAGAAAACCTGATAACTGTCATTTAAATCGGGTGGATGAGATCGGAATGCTGATGCGTCTGGTTAATCAGTCCGGGCTTAATCTGAATTCCCTGGTCGATGATGTCAGTACGCAAATATCCGGTATTCGCGCCATCAGTCAGCGGGTATCAAAAGAAGGTACGGCGCTGCACAAGCGTTCAGAAGAAACCTCTGCCGACCTGCAACAAACCGCTGCCGCCATTGAAGAAATTGGTAGCGCGGTACAGCAAACTGCTGAGACTGCGGCTCATACTATGACCATGGCCGATAAAACCAGCGCCAATGCGGCAGAAGGCGGCGATATTATGAAACAAACTATTGCCATGATGCAGGCGATATCGCGTGACAACGGGCAGATAGTCGACATCATCGGCGTTATCGACAGTATTGCTTTCCAGACTAATATTCTGGCGCTCAATGCCGCGGTTGAGGCCGCGCGAGCCGGGGAGTCCGGGCGTGGATTTGCCGTTGTGGCGGCAGAGGTCCGTAATCTGGCGCAACACTCGGCGTCTGCAGCAAAAGAGATCAAACAACTGATTGAGAAGAACGTCGCCAACGTCAATAGCGGCGTCAAAATGGTGGAGCAAACGGAAACGCATCTCACTGGGATGATTGGCGATGTCCTGCAGATGTCGATGATGATCAAAGATATTAGTCTGGCGACGCGTGAGCAAACCCAGGCGCTGGATCTGATTAACGATTCGATTTCACGCGTTGGCACCATGACACACAATAACGCCGAGATGGTGGAGCGTGTCACCGATGCTACCGCCGATCTGACTCAACGTTCATCGCGCTTACAGCAGGCTGTTCAGGTCTTTGGCGTATCAGCATAACCTTACGGCGCTTATCGGATGAATGTCTCGATAAGCGCACACCTCTCCACGTATTTACACCCTTCTCTTTTATTGGCTGAATCGAGGCCACACCGCGCCAGTGCTGGCTGTACAAAATGCTGAATTCTTGTTATCGGGGCTTTGCGGAACCGAACAATTGAATGTAGGATGCTCGGCCGGCAGTTTTCCCCCATAACACAATGAAGGGTAAGGCTGTTTTCGCCGCAGCTGGTGCGGCAAAAAGGATTTTGTATTTTTGTCAGGTCAACAGGAAAAGTAATGAACACAAACAACACGCAAGCCGCGGAACAACATGCGGCGAAACGACGCTGGTTGAATGCCCACGAAGAGGGGTATCACAAAGCGATGGGTAATCGACAGGTACAAATGATCGCCATTGGCGGCGCAATTGGTACCGGGTTGTTTTTAGGGGCTGGAGCACGCTTGCAGATGGCGGGCCCCGCTTTGGCGCTGGTTTATCTGGTGTGCGGTATTTTTTCGTTCTTTATACTGCGCGCGCTTGGTGAACTGGTTTTACATCGCCCTTCCAGCGGCAGCTTTGTCTCCTACGCTCGTGAATTTTTAGGTGAGAAAGCCGCCTATGTGGCTGGCTGGATGTACTTCATCAACTGGGCGATGACCGGCATTGTCGATATCACCGCGGTGGCGTTGTATATGCATTACTGGGGCGCATTTGGGGATGTACCGCAGTGGGTGTTCGCCCTCGGCGCGCTGGCTATTGTCGGCACCATGAACATGATCGGCGTGAAGTGGTTCGCGGAGATGGAGTTTTGGTTTGCACTGGTCAAAGTGCTGGCGATTGTGATTTTCCTGGTGGTGGGTACCGTCTTTTTAGGCACTGGAAAGCCGCTGGATGGTAACGCCACCGGTTTTCACCTGATCACCGACAACGGTGGATTCTTCCCACATGGCCTGCTGCCGGCGCTGGTACTGGTTCAGGGGGTGGTTTTCGCATTTGCCTCTATTGAACTGGTGGGCACTGCCGCTGGTGAGTGCAAAGATCCGCAAACCATGGTGCCAAAAGCGATCAATAGCGTTATCTGGCGTATTGGTCTGTTCTATGTCGGTTCTGTGGTGCTGCTGGTTCTGTTACTGCCATGGAATGCCTATCAGGCGGGGCAAAGCCCGTTTGTTACCTTCTTCTCCAAACTGGGCGTGCCGTATATCGGCAGTATCATGAATATTGTGGTGCTCACCGCGGCGCTTTCCAGCCTTAACTCTGGGCTGTACTGCACCGGGCGTATTTTACGTTCCATGTCGATGGGCGGATCGGCGCCTAAATTCATGGCTAAAATGAGCCGTCAACAGGTACCCTGGGCTGGGATCCTCGCCACGTTGGTCGTCTATGTCGTCGGGGTATTCCTGAACTATCTGGTGCCGTCGCAGGTGTTTGAGATCGTGTTGAACTTCGCGTCGTTGGGCATTATTGCGTCGTGGGGCTTTATCATGGTCTGTCAGATGCGTCTGCGCCGGGCCATAAAAGAAGGTAAAACGGCAGACGTCAGCTTTAAACTGCCGGGCGCTCCGTTTACCTCGTGGCTAACCCTACTGTTCCTGCTGAGTGTGCTGGTGCTGATGGCGTTTGACTATCCAAACGGCACCTACACCATCGCGTCATTACCGTTGATTGCCATCCTGCTGGTTGCAGGCTGGTTCGGTGTGCGTAAACGCGTCGCGGAAATCCACCGCACCGCGCCATAATGGCTGAAGGCCTGACAGGTTAACCCTTCAGGCCTTCTTTTTTAGTTCGCTTCAATCAACTGCGCTACATCGCTGCTGTTAATTTCCCGCGCATTTCCATCCTGATCGGTATAGCTGGTCATTCCCGTATCTTTATCCAGTTTTGGCTTGCCCTGGGTGGTAATGGTTTGTCCGCTTTTGGTCGTCATGACGTAATCGGTGGTGCATCCTGCCAGGGTAAACAGCATTACGCCTGCACACAGACAGATAAATGGCTTTTTCATGGTATTCCCGTGTTATTCAGTTAGCCGTTGAGGGCGTAGTGTAAGTCCCTGAAGTGGGTCGGGCTACTGGCGGGGTGTAACGAGGCGTATCGTGGGGTTTAGAGAAATGACAGGAGGGGTTTCCCCCTCCGGATTTTTTACAGCGCAATACGAATAACATCGTCCGGCTGGGTAGCTTCCTGCTCGCGGGTAGATTTCTGTTTCACGCTGACGTACAGGGTTTTACCGTCGGCGGAGAGCGCCAGGCTATTCGGGAACGTTGGGGTCTCGAATGTTTTGACGACTTTATAGCTTTTCGCGTCGATCACACTCACTTTACCGGCCTGGCGATGAGTCACGTAGGCTTCATTACGCGTTGGGTTGAACAGCACAGCAAGAGATTCCGGCGCGGCGACTTTTGCCAGTACGTTGCCATTACGGGTGTCGATGACCAGCACTTCCGCCGCTTTAGAGTCTGTGACAAATGCGCGGTTGCCCGCTGTGTCCAGGCTCAGGTTGATAAAGAAATGCTCTTTCCCATCATCCAGCAGTTTTTTGCGGCTAAGAATTTTGTTGGTGGCGGTGTCGATGGTAATGAATTCGCCGTCCGCATTGGCGGTGTACAGGCGTTTAGCCTTGCTGTCGACCGCCAGAGCGGTGCTCATTTTGCCGGTATTTTGGATGGTGTCCTTCAGCTTGATCGTCTCACCGTCCACCACCCAAATCACGCTCTCTTTACCAATACCGCTAATGTATACCGTGTTGGTAGCATCATCGGCGACCAGCTCACGCGGCTGGAGCGGGCGAACATCTTCAGAGCGCTTTCGCGCATCCAGCACCAGACGTCCTTTCACCGCACCCGTTTTGGCATCCATCGCCGTTACCGCGCTGTTTACCGTGTTGCCGAACCACAGCGTTTGCGTGGCGTTGTTGATGGTGGCACCAAACGGTTTGAGATCGTTATGAATCACCTGGGTCACTTCGAGGGTGACCGGATCAAGACGATAAACCACCCCGCCGGTATCCAGTTTGCGGCTCTGTGAGGTCGCCAGCCACAGCGCGTTCTCTTGCTGGCTGTACGCCATTTCATAGGCGCCTTTGCCGACGGCTTTGCGCAGCAGTTCTTCTGCGGCCTGCGTAGTAAAAGATGATGCAACGAGCAGTGAACCTAACAGTAAAGAACCACGCAGACGCGGTGAAAACAGATGACGTAAAGACATGACGACTCCCTTTGATAAATTCGTTTGTTACTGCTTCACATAGCTTCAATGAGCAAAATCATGGTTTTGCCTTTTTAAGAATGAGAATAGTAATCATTATTTATCTCAATGTGGAGTGTTTATTCGCTTTCATGTAGTAACCTTCTTATTTCCTCCATGAATACCAGTTAACGACATTGGCATTTTACCAGGCCTAGATTTTGTACGAAGCAGGCCTGGTTACAGGCATTCACCGTCTTCCACCTTTACGCATCAATCCTCAGCAAGACGAATAACTACCTTGCCGAAGTTTTTGCCGGTCAGCAGACCGATAAAGGTTTGTGGCGCATTTTCCAGACCTTCGGTCACCTGCTCGCGGTAGTGGATTTTGCCCTCTTTAACCCAGCGCCCCATCTCCCGCTGAAACTCATGAATACGGTGTCCATAATCCTGACCAATGATAAAACCCTGCATGCGGATACGCTTTTTCAGCAGCGTTGCCATTAACAGCGGTAATCTGTCAGGTCCGGCCGGAAGCGACGTGGCGTTATAACCGCTGACCAGGCCACAAAGCGGGATGCGCGCTGAGGTATTGAGCAATGGCAGAACGGCATCAAATACTTTTCCACCGACGTTTTCGTAATAAATATCAATACCCTGCGGGCAGGCTTTTGCCAGTTGTTGTGCAAAATCTTGTGTGTGGTGATCGAGACAGACATCAAAGCCCAATACCTCGGTGGCATGTCGGCATTTCTCTGCTCCACCCGCCACACCGATCACCCGACAACCTTTAAGCTTACCGATCTGCCCGACCGTTGCGCCAACCGGCCCGGTTGCGGCGGCTACCACCAGCGTTTCTCCCGCTTTCGGCTGACCGATATCCAGCAGGCCCATATAAGCGGTAAACCCCGGCATACCCATAACACCCAGCGCCCAGGAGGGATGTTCGGGATGATCGCCAAGCTTCACCAGCCCGTTACCGTCGGAGATGTCATAGTCCTGCCAACCGCTGTAGCTCAATACCCATTCGCCTGGCTGGTAGTCCGGATGGTGGGATGACACCACGCGACTTACGGTCCCCCCCACCATAACACCACCAATCTCTACTGGTGGTGAGTAAGATGGCTCATCGCTCATACGGCCACGCATGTAGGGATCGAGGGAAAGATAAACGGTGCGCAGCAAAATCTGGCCTTCACCTGGCGTTGCCACCTCATCTTCTTCAAGACGGAAGTTCTCCGGGACTGGCGCGCCATGCGGGCGTGAAGCCAGTACCCAGCGACGGTTACGATTAGTCTGTTGACCCATGATGTGCTCCTCTGCTTTTGGCATGAATCCATCAATAGTAGCAGTCTGTGCCTGCTATTTAGCTGACGACGTGGTTTAACCGCACAACCAGGTAAACGCAGGGTTGCGCGGTTTCATTGATAAACCGACAGTCATTCGGCGGGCCAAGTTCCAGGCAATCACCTGCCTGCATTTCATGGCGTACGTCCCCTTCGACAAAGACTAATTCCCCGTGCTGTAACCAGATAAGTTGTCTGGCCTGCACATAGGAAGAGGCAGGCATCGGGATATCACTACCGGCGGGTAATTCAATCTGCACGAGATCGATAGGCAGATCGCTGCGCGGTGAAACATGGCGGCGCAGATAGTGACTTTGCGGGTCGTGCCAGACGGGCTGATCGACGAAGCGCAGCAGCTTGCCCTCCTGCATTTCAGCCCGCGCAATCAGGGTAGACATGCTGATGCCAAACGCACCGGAAAGCCTACCCAGCAGCGTAGCCGTTGGACTACTCTCGCCGCGTTCTATTTTATGGATCATGGCCCGCGACACACCCGCGCGCTCGGCAAGTTCCGTGAGTGACCAACCGCGAGATTCCCGCTCGATGCGAATTCTTGCACTGATCCGTTGATTTATGCTGTCTTCAATAGTATTCATATTGTAATACTATAGTGAACAACCCCTGAGGTTCAACATGTCAATTCGATTTGCCAGCAAGGAAGACTGCGCCGCCATTGCAGAAATCTACAACCATGCGGTACTGCATACGGCGGCTATCTGGAACGATCAAACGGTCGATGCCGAAAACCGTATTTCCTGGTATGAAGCCCGACAATTGATGGGGTATCCGGTGCTGGTGAGTGAAGAGAATGGCGTGGTTACGGGATACGCCTCCTTTGGCGACTGGCGTAACTTTGATGGCTTCCGTCATACCGTTGAACATTCGGTGTATGTTCATCCTGAACATCAGGGAAAAGGGCTAGGACGGGCACTGCTCAGCAGACTGATAGACGAAGCCCGCGCATGCGGCAAGCATGTGATGGTGGCAGGTATTGAATCTCAGAATCAGGCATCACTGCATCTGCACGGCTTGCTGGGTTTTAAAACCACCGCGCAAATGCCGCAGGTTGGCACCAAATTTGGGCGGTGGCTGGATCTGACCTTCATGCAGTTACAGTTAGACGATCGCCGCGATCCGGATGCCCGTAGATGAACCAGACGCTGACCCTCTCCTTTCTGATTGCCGCGGGTATTGGTCTGGTGGTGCAAAATACCTTGATGGTACGCATCACCCAGACGTCCTCGACGATCCTCATCGCCATGTTGCTTAACTCGCTGGTCGGGATCGTGCTGTTTGTCAGCATACTGTGGTTTAAGCAAGGAGCTGCGGGATTTGGAGAACTGGTATCCAGCGTGCGCTGGTGGACGCTCATCCCCGGATTGCTGGGATCGTTCTTTGTTTTTGCCAGCATCAATGGGTACCAAAATGTGGGGGCCGCTACCACTATCGCGGTGCTGGTGGCTAGCCAGTTAATCGGCGGGCTGATGCTGGATATTCTACGTAGTCACGGCGTGCCGCTGCGGGCGCTGGTAGGTCCGGTCTGTGGCGCGGTGCTGTTGGTCATCGGGGCGTGGCTGGTGGCGAGACGTTCGTTTTAATTGCCTGATGGCGCTTCGCTTATCAGACCTACAGAGCGTGTCTGCAGGCCGGATAAGGGAAATATCAGAGGATTGTGCCGCCTTTGGTCAACTGTTCGCGACGGGCTTCCATATCTTCTTTATGCTGACGGCCATGATGTGCGATCGCCGTACGCAAACGCTGTTGCTGGGTATAGCGGTCTTCCCGGCTCAACGCGACATCATCGCTGAGCTCAATCAGCAATTCATTCATATGCGTAATGACGCTCTCTTCAATGGCGGCATCAACACGTGCGCTGACCTCATCCAGATGCGACATAACCTCTCCTTAACTCATTAATTTAATTTTGCTTTTGAAAAATCACTGCCCATCAGACTGACGCTGTATCCGCTGACGTTGCTGCGCGTAGCGTAGAACGTTTTACCGTTTGCCAGGGCTATCCACGGAGCCTGCTGGTAGAAAATCTCTTGCGATTGTTGGTAAAGCGCGGCGCGCTCTTCCGGTTTACTCACCAGCTTCGCCTTTTGAACCAGCGAATTATACTCTTTATCGCACCAGCGCGCGGCGTTAGATCCGGTTTTTATGCTGTCGCAGCCCAGCAGCACATCGGCGAAGTTATCCGGATCGCCGTTGTCTGACATCCAGCCAAACAACGCGGTGTCATGCTCACCTTTACGCATTCCGGAGAGATATTCCCCCCACTCGTACGACACAATTTTCGCCTTCACGCCCACCTTTGCCCAGTCGCTCTGGATCATCTCAGCAATCCGTCGGGAGTTCGGGTTGTAAGGGCGCTGAACCGGCATTGACCACAGCGTCGCTTCAAAGCCGTTTTCCAGCCCCGCCTGCTTCAGCAGATCTTTCGCCTTTTGCAGGTCGTAAGTGTAATCCTGCAGATCTTTATTGAAGCCCATCATATTCGGCGGAATCGGCGATTTTGCCACCGTACCGGAACCTAAAAAGACGGCGTTAATAATGGCCTTTTTATCGGTCGCGTAGTTTAGCGCCTGACGCACCAGTACGTTATCAAACGGTTTTTTCTCAGTATTAAACGCCAGATATCCGACGTTCAGCGCTTCAACCGAATGCAGCGTCAAATCTTTATTCTTTTTAATCTCGTCAAACTGTACGGGGGCTGGCGCCGGGATTATCTGGCACTCATTGGTTTGCAGTTTTGCCAGCCGCGTCTGGACGTTTGGCGTGATTGAGAAGATCAGGTGCTTCGTTGGAACGGCGCCATCCCAGTAGTTAGGGTTGGCAAGATAGCGGATTTGCGAGTCCTGCTTGTACTGTTGCAACACGTAAGGCCCGGTGCCAATCGGCCAGTTATCGACGTTTTCCGGGGTGCCTTTTTTCAGCATCGCATCGGCATATTCCGCAGAAAGGATGGAGGCAAAATCCATACCCCAGTCGGCAAGAAACGCGGCATTAGGTTCATTGAGGACAAACTGAACGTGAAAATCATCAACCTTCTTCACTTCTTTAATCAGTTTATCCAGACCGACATCGTTAAAGTATTCGTAGCTTCCCTGAGAAACCTTGTGATACGGATGATCGGCATCTTTCTGCCGTAATACCGAGAAAATCACATCATCAGCGTTGAAGTCGCGGGTCGGTTTAAAGAATTTATTACTGTTGAATTTCACGCCCTGACGCAGGGTAAACGTGTAAGTCTTACCGTCCGGGGAAATCGTCCAGTCCGTTGCCAGAGACGGTATCGGGGTATTCTTTACCGGATCAAAGTTGATGAGTCGGTTGTAGAGCACCTGTGAACTGGCCACAAATGAAGGACCTGAACTGGCGATTTGCGGGTTAAATGACTCCGGCGATGCTTCAGAGCAATAGATGATGGTGTCAGTATTGGCCGCGAACGCAGCGCCTGACGGTAAGACGGCGCTGAGAGCCAGCGCGAGTATCGTTTTCCTTGCAATCATGGTTATAAGCCTTCTTATTTTATTATTAACAGGGATATCAGAGCATAGCTGACAAAAACTGACCAATAACAAATCACTATCAGGTTATTCTAATCCGGTGTATTTCGCTGAATAATTCATCACCCTAAGCGAATTAATTTCCCTTAAGTCTTTTTCAAAACGTCAAGATTTTTCCCGGCACTCTATGCCATGAAAATTAGCCCCTTTTTGCCTCTCTTTCGCCGTTTGCTCGTTTTTATAAAACGTAAAGTAGATACGTGAAGAAGTCTAAGGGGTAACAACGTGGCAAAAACTCTCTTGCGCAGCGGCAATTTGGATGACTATCAGGCCGTGGGCGGCGGTGGTCAGGCCGTGTTTGATTCAGCATTGCAAATTCGTGAAACGCTTCGTCTGCGTAAACAGCAGGCGATGGTGGATTGTCTGGCGATCCCACAAATTAACGACAGCGGCGATCGGGTTGACTGGTATTCCCCGATAGAAGGGAAAGCCGTGGCGTGGAAAGCCGCTGATGAAGAGGCACGTTTTCGTGCGCTGCGCTATCTGGGAAGCACGCTGGAAAATGCGGCGACCCTGAGCCGTAAAAGTCTGCAATCGGGGAAAACCTCGCTACAGCTATTTGGCTCGCTGCTCGAAAAAGCCATCCAGTTTCCCGGTGAAAACCACGTATTTCTGGTTGATGGCAAACCCGTTATCACGTTCTGGGGCTTCGTCAATTTGAATGAAAATCCCCGCGACGATGTCCTCGACTGCCTGCGCATTGCCGATGTTCCTCCTGTGGTTACCGTAGCAGAGCCAGAACAGGAAGAAGAAATCGCACCGGAAATTACCTTTGCCGAGGCCGATGCCCCCTTACTGACGCCGGTCGTTGATCTGCCAAAACCGACTGAACCTGAACCTCAACCCCCGGTCATTGTTAACGAACCTGAAGTTACTGCGCCCCCGTTACAGGAGAAGCCCATACGCCGCCTGCCGCTGTGGAGCCTGCCCGTTGCCGCAGTGATTATTGCAGCCATCGTTGGGCCGCTGCTGTGGAAGCAACAGACCGCCCAGCCCGGACCCGCAGTCGCCGCTGTTGAAGTCGCTAAGGTTGATATGGCACCGCTGCCAGCACTGACATCTGCACTGCCCCTGCATCGTGCTGAAGTGACTCCCGCTGTGAAGAAAGAGAAACCTGCCGAAGGACCGGTGGTGATTGCCGCAATTCCAAAAGATGCACTGGTGATGGATGCCAACCAGATGAAGGCAGGAACGACACGTTTTCTCAACGGTAACTGGCGCGTCATGGTCGATGTTAAAGATCCGGTGAGCGGCAAAGCGCCGTCCCTGCGCTATCAGATCCAGGCCAATAAAGGCACTGCACGCGTGGTTCATGGTGACAATATTGTTTGTCGTGCCGAGATTTTCTCCGGTTTGCACCAGTCGGGTGAATTAATGATTAAGAGTCGCGGCAATGCCCGTTGTACCGACGGGTCACGTTATCCGATGCCTGAAATTACCTGTAAAGCGGGAACCAACGACGTCGCCGCCTGTACCGCGCGTTATGACGATCACGCGGAAATCCCTCTGACGATCAAAAAGATAGGTGCCTGATTTTATGTTGGTGAATCTGTGTGATTACAAACAGAGCGTGACGCTCATCGCCAATAGCGGTGTACAATTTCTGGATTTCGGCCTCACGCCGCAGGAATCTGCGCACCATGGACGCTTTGTGCGCAAAACGGCAAACGGTCCGCTACTGCGACTGGACTTCGATCTGACGTCAGGACGCTATACCCTACCGGGCAGCACCGGCGCACAACCCGAAGTGGTGAAGCCGGAAAGTACCCAGACGTTACATTATTCGCTGGACGTGCTCGACGGCGTCTGGCTGCCGCTGCCGTTTCTGCGCTTTAACCCGCCGCGTACGTTTGTTGAAGGTCCGGATAACTGGGCACGCGTGCAGGTGCGAAAGCTGGCGCAGCCGGACAGCGCGGGCAACACCCACCGTGTTACCGTAGCGCTGGACAGCCAGCTTACTGAAAATGCCCCTGCGGCGTTAACCCCCAACGAAAATGATCTGCTTAACGGTACACGGTTTGCGCTGGCCTGGCATGACAACGAAATTGCTGATTTCCTTGACCAGACCTGGATTGACGGCTGGTTGCGCGAATCTTTTATGCACCATGTCACCCAACATGAGAACCGCTCAGAACAAGAGATCCAGCAGGCGCTGCGTAACTTTGAATACCAGGCGCACTGGCTGAATGTGCTGACCCTGTTAGGTGAGCAGCTTTCTGTCCCGGAAGTGAAACTGGTTACGCACACCCTTAGCACACCCGCCATTCCCGTCGATCTTATTTTGGATATCGGTAATACCCATACCTGTGGTGTCCTGATTGAAGATCACGGGGATGCCAATGACGGGCTGCGTCAGACCGCTGAATTGCAGGTCCGTTCGTTAAGCGAGCCGCAGTTCCTCAACGATCCGCTATTCACCAGTCGGCTGGAGTTTTCCGAAGCGCGCTTTGGTAAGCAGCACTTTTCCGTTGAGAGCGGACGTGATGACGCCTTTATCTGGCCGTCGATTGTGCGTGTGGGTGATGAAGCCCGTAAGCTGGCGATGCAGCGTATGGGCACCGAGGGCAACAGTGGGATCTCAAGCCCGCGCCGCTATCTGTGGGATGAAACGCCGGTGCTGCATGACTGGCGCTTTAGCCAGATGAATGGCAAAACCCAGCGCGAACCGCTGGCTACCGCCTTCCCGCTGATGAACCTGATGAACGATGACGGGCAACCGCTGTTCAGCCTGCCGCAGGACGATCGTCTACCAGTGTTCTCACCACAATACAGCCGCAGCACGCTGATGACGCATATGCTGTGCGAAATACTGGCCCAGGCGCTGGGGCAAATTAACAGCGTAGCGACGCGTTTGCGCCTCGGATTCCCGGCGTCTCCTCGTCAGTTGCGGACGCTGATCCTGACCCTACCGTCGGCGATGCCCAAACAGGAGCGCGAGATTTTCCGCCTGCGCATGTTTGAAGCTATTGCCCTGGTCTGGAAAGCGATGGGCTGGCACCCGCAGGATGAAGACTTCACCACCCGTAAGCAGCAGGAAAAGAGTGTGGTTCCCGTACCTGAAATTCAGATGGAATGGGATGAAGCCAGCTGCGGGCAACTGGTGTGGCTGTATAACGAGGCTATCTCACACTACGATGGCCACACCGAATCGTTCTTTAACGCCCTTGCCCGCCCGGACCGTTTGCCGGAGCCTGGTGAGACTAAAGGTCGAGCACTGCGCGTGGCATCGATCGATATTGGCGGCGGGACAACGGATATGGCTGTCGTTCATTACCAGCTTGATGACGGCGTTGGCGCGAATGTCAAAATTACCCCGCATCTGCTGTTCCGTGAAGGTTTTAAAGTTGCGGGCGATGACATGCTGCTGGACGTGATTCAGCGCTGCGTGTTGCCTGCGCTGCAAACCCGCTTACAACAGGCTGGCGTGACCGACGCCGCCGCATTGCTGGCCACGCTGTTTGGCGATTCCGGGCGCATTGACACCCAGGCGATTTTGCGTCAACAAACGGCGTTGCAGCTCTTTATGCCGCTTGGTCATGCGGTCCTCTCTGCCTGGGAACAAAGCGATATTAACGATCCGGTCGCCGGGCTACATGCCACCTTTGGCGAACTCCTGAGTCAACAACCCACGCGCAACGTGATGAACTACATCCAACAGGCTATCGACCATGCGTTGCCAGCAGGGTCGCCAGCGTTTGATGTTCTGAGCGTGCCGTTACAGGTACAGTTCAGGCAGTTACAAGAAGCACTGTTAGCGGGTCAATTTACCCTGACTTCCCCGCTGCACGCGGTTTGTGAGGCCATTTCACATTATCGCTGCGATATCTTATTAGTGACCGGCAGGCCCGCCTGTTTACCGGGTGTACAGGCGTTGATCCGCCATCTGCAACCTGTTCCGGTTAACCGTATGATCTGGATGGATAACTACCGCGTGCATGAGTGGTATCCGTTCAGCCAACAGGGGCGGATTGGTAACCCTAAATCCACCGCTGCTGTAGGCGCTATGCTGTGCAGCCTGGCGCTGGATTTGCGTTTGCCACGATTTAACTTTAAAGCTGCCGATATCGGCGCTTACTCGACCGTACGCTTCCTCGGTGTGCTGGATAATACGGTCAATACCCTGCGTGATGAGAACATCTGGTATCACGATATTGATCTGGATAAACCCGGGGCGAAACTGGATGCCCGGCTGCATTTCCCGTTACGTGGCAACGTGACGTTAGGATTCCGGCAACTGGCAAACAGCCGCTGGCCTGCCACGCCGCTGTATACGCTCAGCATAAACTCTGCCGAACTGGCAAAAACTATCGCCGGAGATGGCGTGTTGAATGTTCGGCTGCAGCTACGCGGCGGCAGCAAAGAAAGTGGCCCGGAATTCTTCATCCTGAGTGATGCCTGGTTACAGGATGGCACCCCCGTTGCCGCCAATGCCTTAACGTTAAAACTGAATACGCTGGCAGACCGTCGCCATAGCGGAAGCCATTACTGGATTGATAGCGGGAGCGTGTACCTGAAATGAGTAAGATGTTAAATACCGCGCAGGCCGCCATAGAGTGGGTCGCTGATACCCGTCAACGTGCGGTGCGTCTTGATGATGAAGCGGATGCCCTGCTGGCACAGCTTACGCTAGCCGCAGTGAGTGAATCTGCGCTGAAGACGACCTTTTCATCGCAAGGATGTATAGGGTTATATGGACACTCACAATCGGCAAAAGCACATCTGCTGGCGGCATTGTGCTGCAATGCCACTGGCAAAGTGAATATTGTTACCCCGGATCGCAGCTTTGATTATTTCTCGCATATTAATCCGGGCCACGCACCAACCAATATGGCGATCCGCTTTACGCGCGATGAAAATCCGCATGATAGCGAATGGCCGTTGCGTCTGCGGTTACTCAGTGAAGCCGAACTGGTACAGCTATTTATCGCCCAGTTCAGCGCGCTCCCGGACAACCGACAGGTCGAGAAATCGATTATTGAGGCGCGCCTGGAAAAATGGCAAACGCTGCGTCAGCGTCACCCGGTGCCGGGCATTACCGCACATGATGTTGCGGCAATTGGTCGTTTCTGGCGCTCCTGCGTACCGGCAAACCAGCAGCAAATTGACGATGCACTATGGTATCAGTTTGCCACGTTGCTGCCCGCACTGGATCTGACTACCCGGGCAAACGCCTGGGCGTTACTGTGGGGAGAACAACCAGAGCTGACGCAGCAGTGGCTGGCGCTGGCGCACACGTTGCAACAAACCGGACACGCGCAAGAATTAGCGGCCCCGCTGAGCCTGCTGGTTGATCATTTTGGTTTACCGGCCGAAAGTTTCCTGACCCAGGTGGCATTGACCGGCAATAATGAGGCGCAAAGCGATGTGGTGGTTCATCCCATTGACAATCATCAGTTGCTCAATGCGGTCAGCCTTTCTTTGTCGTCACTGGCGCTGCTCACGCGCGAGCTGGTCCTGACGGTTGAAGACGCGGTGCTGGAGAATGTCGATCTGCTCGATATCCCCCTCGCCCCGGATGCTCATCCTCATCCACTGTGGCAGGCAAAATTAGGCTGGATGCTGGAACATTATCGCCAGCACCTGCAACCGGATGTGCTCTTAATCTGCAACGCGGTCTCTGCCCGCGCCCAGACGCCCGCCATCACCCGCAAGCTGTTGGGCTGGGTCAACGATACCCAACCTGTTCATGATGCCGCATTACCGGGCGTGGTTTGGGCCATTACCCCGCAGGATGCGCGTTTTAGTACCCAGCAAAACCTTGATGAATCCGTGCAGCAATTAATGGGCAAGCCCGGGCTGCATTGGGGTACGTTGCAGGCGCTGGATAAACATAGCTTACAACGTCTTGTCGAATGGCTGACTCAGTCAACCTCACCACAGCAGCGCCAGGCCAGGTTGACTTCTCTACGCGAGCAGCATCAACAGCGCATCCGCGAAACTCTGAAAAGCTGGATTAATCCCGCTCAAGCTGAATCGGATAGCCACGAGTCGGTGATCCGCCAGTTACAGGCGCAAGCGGCAAAACATGGCGAACTGCTGGATGGTTTGCTCCCGCCGATGCGCATTTTTGAGTCGCTGCTGCGTATTCAGCAACCTCGCGAGGAGCAGGTAAGCGGTTTATTTAATGAAGAGATTGACCTGTTTGCCGAGGTGCGTGACACACTACACTCGCCGGAAAGTCAGGAGACCGGATATCAGGCACACAAAATGTGGATTAACCACGTGCGCCAGTGGTGTCGCGATGAAAATAATGCCCGCCGTTTACGACTCGATCCCCGTACGTTAAGGCAGGTTGCCGACATTCTCGTCACCACCAGCTATCGCCTGGAGATGCCACAACGCTTACAGCGCATTATGCAGCGCGAAAATGTCTGTGCCGCGCAGTTACACGCCGATATTGGTGATTTTATTACCTGGCTTGGATTTGCCGACGTTGCTGAGGAACAGCGCCCTGCCAGCAGGATCCAAAAAGGATCGGCTATTTTTAGCGCGCCGAAGCAATCGCCGATGTTACGCCTGACGAAGCTGGATGAACAACCCTCGCATGGTGCAAGCCGTTACGTTTACGACTGGCTGGTTGCCTTGTACACCCGTGCGAATGAGAATGCGGGATATCAGCACCCACAGGATGTCTCTGAAACCGACAAAAAACGATTAGATGCCCTGCTTTTCTCCTGAAACGGCGAATACGCCGTCATCAGAAAAGAGAAAACATCAGCGCAACGGGAAAACTCATCGGCCAGGTCGCCCCGACTAATACCGCGCTAAGAAAGCGGATCCGCTTTTTATCGCGGGAAAGAAACCAGGTGATGATTGCCGTGATGACGGCCATCACCGCATAAAAAACCAACATTTTTTGGTATAGGGACATTTAAGGCATCCTGGCCAGAAGGGAAAATCGCGCGCAATATGCTCTTTTTCATGACTCACATCAAGTTTTATTAATTAATTTAAGAAAAACGGCTGTAAAACAACCCATTTTCATTATGTTCAGAATTCGTACTATTGCGGATAGTTATAAGCCGTACTATACCCATAAGGGTTAAAACGAAAGGTGGCAAAAATGAATGTTTCCAGTAAAACTGTGGTGCTGATAAATATATTTGCTGCTGTAGGACTTTTCAGTCTGATATCCGCAAGGTTCGGCTGGTTTGCTTGATGTAACTCTTCTTGATTAATTGCAGCGTCCGCTGGCAGAGAGGATCTTCTCTCTGCCATCAGTAAACGATCTTCCCACTCTGCTATTACTGGGTAAATTATCCTTAATATGTAATACCCCTAATCCTTCTGCGGCATTATATTGCCCGAATATCGGCCAGGTGTTGTGCCGGTATGTTGATGGAAGAACGCAATAAAAGCACTGTCGCTGACAAACTCCAGATATTGCGCGACCTGGCTGATATGGCCTCCGTCAGCCAACATCTCCATGGCTTTTAACAGCCTAAATTGCTGCCGCCAGTCCTGATAATTCATCCCGGTATCCCTGATAAATATTCGGCTGATCGTCCTCTCGCATGCCCCAACCTGTCGGGACAATTGATTCAGTCGTGGTGGCAATTCCCCCATGCGTAATCCCTTGAGCCACACGTTAAGCCGCGGATCTGAGGGATACTGCAATGTCCAGTTTTCAGTGCGGGCGGCACGCATTTCCTCACAAAAAACGGTAATGAGGCTGGACTGCTGTGCGGCAGGCATTTCCCATGGCCAGAAGGCCATACGTTCTATCACTTCAAAAAACAGCGGATTAACTTCGACTATCTGCAGCGGTAACTCAGATAACGGCAATGCGGTAGAAAAGTACAAAGAGCGATAAGCCATCACACCACGCATTATGGCACGATGTACCGTGCCTGCCGGGATCCAAACCGCACGACGTGGCGGTAGCAGACACAGGGCCTGCTCCAGCTCAATCGTAATACTTCCCGCTGCCGAAAAAAGTAGCTGATGACGAAGATGACTGTGCCGCCCGGAATCATGTACCCCCATATCGGCAGCAATACCGATTACCGGTTTATCAAAGCTATCCGCATCAAAAGCATCATCAGGGGCAATTTTCATTATCTGTCTGATATTTGATATTTAAAGTCCTGATAATGGTAATACGACATATCCCTTTCAGCAATAATGCCCGCCTGTTTTCTGTCTCTCTGGATATTGCTATGAACACACTTCGTCGCCCATCGCTGTGGCTTCTTACGCTACTGATTATGTTTCCACAACTGGTGGAAACCATTTACAGCCCGGCATTGCCGGGTATCGCTACCTCTTTTCACGTAAGCAGTGAGCGCGCGGCTCAAACACTCTCCGTTTATTTTGTTGCCTTTGCCGTCGGCGTAGCGATGTGGGGTTGGCTAAGTGACTGCATCGGACGACGTTGGGCGATGTTGGCAGGGCTTATCTGCTATGGAACAGGTTGCGCATTGGCCGTTGTTGCCACCGACTTCAGCGTTTTGCTGCTGGCACGGATGATCTCCGCCGTCGGTGCGGCTGCGGGGTCGGTCGTGGTACAGACCATGCTAAGGGACAGTTATGAATCAACTGCGCTATCCCGCGTCTTTTCCGTGATGGGGGCCGCGCTGGCATTGAGTCCGGTTTTTGGCCTGCTAAGCGGAGGTTGGTTAGTGAGTCTGTACGGCCATACCGGTGTCTTTGTTGCCCTTGTGCTGTTGGCGTTGCTACTGCTAATACTGACAGCGACCATGCTGCCAGAAACCCGGCCCGAACATACGCTCAGCCCGAAGCTTGCCGCGCTATTTTCCCGCATGATGCGGGACAGTGAGTTGCGGAAAAACGCCATGCTGGTTGCCCTGCTGAACACCATGCTGTTTAGCTATTACAGCCTGGCACCGTTTCTTTTTGGGCAATTAGGATGGAGCTCCAGAGCCTTTGGCTGGACGGGGTTGCTACTTGCGTTTGCTTCTCTGTCAGGTAGCCTGCTGAACCGAAGACTGTTAACGACAGCTCTGACGCCGGAGCGACTGGTACGTTATGCCTGTGTGCTGGCAGTGTTGTCAGGTCTCGTCGCATGGTGTTTACAGCACTCCGCGTGGATCCTGATTCCGGTGTTCGGCGTGGTGATTGCCTATGGTATCGCCATTCCCAATGTGCTGAGTCAGGCGCTGCGTCACTACCGTGAACAGGTCGGGGCCGCCGGTGCTTTGTTCGGATTAAGCTATTACCTGTTACTTGGGATGATGCTGGGTTTAGCAGGCATGGTGCAGCAACTGGGGCTGGTTCTGAGCGTCTGTGCCCTACTCGCCTGGCTTTGCAGCCTGGGCCGCAGATAAACCCGATGGCGATCCTGAAAGCACAAAGCCCCGGCTATATGCTGGGGCTTTGTTGTATCAATTAGCCTGACCTCGCGGATATTTCCAACTTACCGCCGTCCGATGGCGACGAGGCCAGTGGCGCGAATAGTATAGACACACGTATGCCAATATTTAGCTATCCGTGCCCCATTCGCCGATCGCGCTTAAGATATTACTCATGCTTGATCATAACATGGCGAATAACCGTGTAATCCTCCAGCCCATAAACCGACATATCCTTTCCATAGCCGGACTGTTTTTGCCCACCGTGCGGCATCTCGCTAACCAGCGTGAAATGGGTATTGACCCAGGTGCAACCATATTGCAGGCGAGCGCTAAAGCGATGCGCTCGCCCAACATCCCGGGTCCAGACGGAGGATGCCAGGCCGTATTTCGAATCGTTGGCCCATGCCAGCACCTGATCTTCATCATCAAATACGGTCACGCTGACCACCGGACCGAAAACTTCCCGCTGTACGATGGCATCGTCCTGCTTCGCCCCAGCAAGCAGCGTCGGGGCAAAATAGTAGCCTGAACCATCCACTTTTTTACCGCCGGTGATGACCTTAATATGGCTCAACGCTTTAGCCTCATCGACCGCTTTAGTCACGCGATCGAGATGTGCCTGCGAGCTCACCGGTCCCAGCTCGGTCGATTCATCATTCGGCGGACCGATTTTCAGGCTGGCAACGGCGGCGCCAAGTTTTTCGACCAGTGCATCATAAATGCCTTTCTGGGCATAAATTCGGCAAGCGGCGGTACAGTCTTGCCCGGCGTTGTAATAACCAAAGGTCCGCACGCCGCTCACCACTGCATCCAGATCGGCATCATCAAAAATGATCACCGGAGCTTTTCCGCCCAGTTCCATATGCGTACGCTTAATTGACGGCGCGGTGTGCTGAATAATGTGTTCGCCGGTTGCAATGGAGCCGGTCAGCGAAACCATGCGCACTTTTTCATGGCCGGTCAGCGGATCGCCCACCGTTTTACCGCGACCAAACAGCACGTTAATCACGCCAGCCGGATAAATGTCTTTGGCGAATTCGGCTAATTTAAGCGCCGTCAGCGGGGTAATTTCTGACGGTTTAATCACCACGCAGTTTCCCGCAGCCAACGCTGGAGCCAGCTTCCACGCCGCCATCATCAGCGGATAGTTCCACGGCGCAATAGAGGCCACCACGCCCAGTGGATCACGGCGAATCATCGAGGTATGCCCTTCCAGATATTCACCGGCCGCCTGTCCTTGCAGGGTACGCGCCGCACCGGCGAAGAAGCGGAAAACATCGACAATAGCGGGAATTTCATCGTTGAGAACACAGTGCAGCGGTTTACCGCAGTTAAGTGATTCCAGCTCAGCGAAGGTTTGCGCGTTATCAGCAATAGCATCCGCCAGTTTCAGCAGCAGTTCAGAGCGGACTTTCGGCGTGGTTTGCCCCCAGGTGGCAAACGCGGCGTCTGCTGCACGTACAGCGGCATCAACCTGCATGGCTGACGCCTCAGCAATCTCCAGAATGAGTTCACCAGTGGCAGGGTTATAGACTGGCTGCTTTTCACCTTCACCGTTGACCAGCTCGCCATTAATCAGTAATTGATGTTGCATAGCAATTTCCCATATCGTCGTTTATTTACCGTTTCCGGCGAGAGTGTCGCCTTCACGCGTTAGCCACCAGGCCCCTAAAATTGGCAGTGTTGTCACCAGCATTACCAGCAATGCCACAACGTTGGTGACCGGCACATCCCGTGGACGACCCAATTGATTGAGCAGCCACAGAGGAAGTGTTCTTTCATGTCCGGCGGTGAACGTTGTCACGATGATTTCATCAAACGACAAGGCAAACGCCAGCATCCCCCCCGCCAGAAGTGCCGATGCCAGATTTGGCAGCACGACATAACGAAAGGTTTGCCAGCCATTGGCGCCAAGATCCATAGACGCTTCGACCAGACTCCATGAGGTACGGCGAAAACGCGCCACAACGTTGTTAAACACCACCACCACGCAAAACGTCGCATGGCCCACCACGATCGTGAGAAAACCCGGTTCCAGGTTGATGGTTTTAAACGCCGTCAACAGCGCAAGGCCGGTAATAATGCCCGGCAGCGCGATCGGCAACAGTAGCAACAGCGATATTGCACTTTTGCCAAAAAAGTCCCTACGCCACAGCGCGGCCGCGGCCAGCGTCCCCAGAACAAGGGCAATAGCTGTGGACAACGCAGCGATCTTAAGTGACAACGTCACAGACTCCAGGATATCGCTACGCTGCGCAGCAACGCTAAACCACCGCAGCGTTAATCCCTGGGGTGGAAAACTAAAAGCAGCCTCCTCAGTATTAAAAGCATAGGTGGCGATGATGAGGATGGGAAAGTGCAGGAAAATAACCCCGCCCCATGCCGCCAGTTTGAGTAGCCAGGGTGCGCGTTCAGAGTGCATCGAAAGCTCCCAGACGCTTCACGAACGCCAGATACAGTGCGATTAACACAATCGGCACCAGAGTAAATGCCGCCGCCATCGGCATATTGCCGATCGCCCCTTGTTGTGAATACACCATGTTGCCGATGAAATAGCCCGGCGGTCCCACCAGTTGCGGCACAATAAAGTCGCCCAACGTCAGAGAGAAGGTAAAGATCGAACCCGCTGCAATGCCCGGTATCGCCAATGGAAGCACCACATAGCGGAAGGTTTGACGCGGACGCGCGCCCAAATCAGCAGAAGCCTGTAACAGCGACGGCGGAAGTCTCTCCAGCGCGGCCTGTACCGGCAGGATCATAAACGGCAGCCAGATATAGACGAACACCAGGAAACGCCCTAACCCTGAAGTCGACAGCGTATTGCCGCCTACCGCAGGTAATGTCAGGAACGAAAGCAGCAACGGCTCCAGCCCAAGGTGGGTTAAAAACCACTGCGCCACGCCGTCTTTAGCCAACAGCAGCGTCCACGCATAGGCTTTAACGATGTAGCTGGCCCACATTGGCAACATTACGGCAATGTAAAAAAAAGCCTTCATTTTGCCGCTGGTATAGCGAGCCATATACCACGCCATCGGAAACGCCAGAATCGCGCTGGCGATGGTGACCGCTACCGCCATCGTCAGAGTGCGCAAAATGATGTCGTAGTTAGCGGGATTAAACAGCGCCTGCAAATTCGCCAGCGTCAGGTCTGGTGTGACCGACATGGTGAAATCGTCGAAGGTATAAAAACCTTGCCACAACAGTGTCAGTAATGAGCCAAAGTAGACGATGCCAAACCACATCAGCGGTCCGAGGAGCAGCAAAAACAGCCCCAGCCCCGGATTACGCCAGAAGTAACCTGAGATCCGGTTCAGGTTGGTCGACTGTGGAGGCGAATGTAAGACGTTCATAGCCATTCACCTCTCCTCAACCAGCGGTACCATCACGTCGCGTGACCAGGATGCCATCACCTGCTGACCTGGCGACAACGTTGAGGGCAGCATTTCGCCCGTCAGGTTCGCCTGGCTAACTAGCAACTTTTCACCACCGGCCAGTTTTAGCTCAAACCGCGTCGCCGCGCCCTGGTACTGCACCGCCTGGATAACTCCCGTAGCCTGGACTTCTCCCCCGGCATCATTCAAACGAATATGTTCCGGACGCAGGGAGAACATCCCCTGTAGCCCGCAAACGTTCGCTGACATCGTGGCATCAAAGACATTGGACGTCCCGACGAAACTTGCCACAAACGGTGTCCGCGGACGCATGTACAGTTCGCGCGGAGAATCCACTTGTTCGATGCGACCGTTATTAAACACCGCCACACGATCGGACATCGACAGGGCTTCCCCCTGATCGTGAGTGACGAAAATGAAGGTGATACCAAGGGATTGCTGTAATTTCTTCAGCTCCAGCTGCATCTGCTCACGCAGTTTGAGATCCAATGCCCCGAGCGGTTCATCCAACAGCAGGACGCGCGGCTCATTGACCAGCGCCCGGGCAATCGCCACGCGCTGCCGCTGACCACCGGAAAGTTGCGACGGTTTGCGTTCATAAACAAAACCGAGCGCAACTTTATCCAACGCCTCTCGCGCTTTGGCGTGGCGCTGTTTTTTATCGATGCCTTTGACCATCAGCCCGTAAGCGACGTTGTCGAGAATCGACATGTGCGGGAATAACGCGTAATCCTGAAATACCGTATTTACATCCCGCTCCCAGGGCGGCAATTCGCTGGCCTGTTTACCAAAAATAGTGATTGCGCCGCCTGACAGTTGTTCAAACCCAGCAATCAGGCGCAGACAGGTGGTCTTGCCGGAGCCGGATGGCCCCAGCATAGAGAAAAACTCACCGTCGTTAATCGCAATACTTACCCCATCAACTGCTCGAACATCCCCATACAAACGCGAGACGTTATGAAACTCCACTGCGTACGTCATAAAACCCCCAGCGGAATTAACGACCGCCCATAATGGCGATGTAATCCTGCGTCCAGCGACTGTAAGGAACGAATTTTCCACCTTCGGCAATCGGCGTTTTCCAGAAGGCAATTTTGTCGAAATAACTATAGCCGTTGGTTTCACAGCCTTTTTCACCCAGTAACGGGCTGGCTTTACAACCTTCAGGCACTACTGGCAGAGAACCAAACCAGGCCGCTACGTCGCCCTGTACTTTCGGGGTTAATGACCAGTTCATCCATTTGTAAGCACAAACCGGGTGTTTCGCTTCACTGTGCAGCATGGTGGTATCAGCCCATCCGGTAACCCCTTCTTTTGGGAAGACCGTGGCAATTGGCTGACCTTCGCCTTTCAAGGCGTTAGCCTGATAAGGCCAGGCGCTTGACGCTACCACGCCTTCGTTTTTGAAATCGCTCATTTGCACGGTGGTATCGTGCCAATAGCGATGGATCAGCGCGTGCTGATCGCTCAGGACTTTGATCACCGCCTGATACTGTTTTTCAGTGAGCTGATAGGGATCGGTAATACCCAACTGCGGCTGAGTGGCTTTAACGAATAACGCGGCATCGGCAATATAGATCGGGCCATCGTAGGCCTGAACGCGCCCTTTATTGCTTTTCCCATCCTCAAGTTTTTGCTCAACAAACACCACGCTCCAGCTATCCGGCGGCGTTGGGAAAATTTTGGTGTTATACATCAGCAGGTTTGGTCCCCACTGGTACGGTGTGCCATAAACTTTTCCGCCAACGTTAAACCATTCGCCTTTTACCACGCGTGGATCGATGGTTTTCCAGTTAGGGATCAGCGCGGTATTAATTGGCTGAACGCGTTTTCCCATAATCAGGCGCAGTGAGGCATCACCAGAAGCGGTAACCAGGTCGTAGCCGCCTTTTGCCATCAGGCTGACCATTTCATCAGATGTGGCTGCCGTTTTTACATTAACCACGCAGCCGGTATCTTTCTCAAACTGTGAGACCCAGTCATATTGTTTATCGGTTTGCCCACGTTCGATATAACCCGGCCAGGCAATAATATCCAGGCGGCCTTCCGGTTTATCTAATGATGTGGGGGGTTCGGCTGCCTGCGCAGTCATCAGCGTCATACTGAGTGCGCACAGGCTACTGAGGGCAAACTGCTTGCTCATAACGTCTTACTCCTGTCTAAAAAATATTGAGCGGCAGCCTTGCCGTAAATATATGTCCTTTTCTAAAAATAGTCGGGGTGTTGTAAGCGTTCCTGCTGGCGCAAGGAAATTTAATCAGGTTGTGAGCTAACGCTCATTACGCTACAGACTCTGACCAGGGGGTAATCTTCTGGAGTATAGACAAGGAGTTAGACGCAGAGGTGGCAAAGTATTAACTATTGATATTTTGTATGGACGCACCCGATATAAATAATACCGTGGTTCGGCATTCACTATTTCGAAAATAAGAACACGCTATTCATTTATATTGAATAGCGTGTTATGGTTTATTTCATCATTTCACGAATTAATTTACCAAGCTGTTTTACGGCCTGCTCTTCGCGATCTCCCCAGTGCCATGCAGTATTAAAACGAAAAAAACGTGTCCAGCTTCCCGAGGTCGAGAACATTTTCCCCGGCGCAATACTGATGTGGTGTGCCAGCGCATGGGTACTGAGCACACCGGCATCAAGCGGTTCCGGCAGCTCCAGCCACAGAAAATAACCGCTGTCGTTGTGGTGAATTTTGACTTCCGCCGGAAGATGACGCAGCAGCGTTTGCCAGGCCTGTTGTTTACGTTCCGCCAGTTGCCGACGCAAGCGCCGCAGATGCGCGTCATAGCGCCGGGTTGAAAGATAATCAACAAGGGCAAGCTGCATGGGTGAACTGGTAGATAAGGTGCTCATTAGCTGGAGTCGCTGAATACGCCGGGCATGTTTCCCTGCTGCTACCCAGCCAATACGAAATCCTGGCACCAGGCACTTCGAGAAAGACGAACAATGCAGAACACTGTCGGCGCGATCCCAGGCTTTGGCAGGCAACGGTTTTTCGCGGCCAAAGTACAACTCGCTGTAAACATCATCTTCAATCAACATTACGTGGTATTTTTCCAGCAAGGCGACCAGACGCGCCTTTTTCTCTGCGCTGAGCGTAAAACCCAGTGGGTTTTGGCTGTTGGTCATTAGCCAGCAGGCTTTTACCGGGTACTCCTGCAACGCCTGCTCCAACGCAGCAAGATCGATCCCCTCTTTAACGTCGGTGGCCACCGACAACGCCTTCAGACGTAATCGTTCCAGGGCCTGCAACGCCCCGTAAAAACAGGGGTTTTCGACAATCACCCAGTCACCCGGTTCAGTGACCGCTTGCAGGCTCAGATTAAGGGCTTCCAGCGCGCCGGTGGTGATGACGATTTCGTCAGGTGAAATGGTCATCCCCTGTTGAGCATAGCGACGGGCAATGGCATGACGCAGCTCAGCATTCCCCGGCGGCAGGTTTTCAATCACGCTCATGGCGGTGGCAGTTTTACTCACCTGCGCCAACGAGCGATTCAACTGCTGGAGTGGAAACAGCCGCGGGTCGGGGAATGCGGAGGCAAAGGGCATCACTGACGCATCCCGGCTGGCCTGCAACATATCAAAAATGTAGGTATTGATATCCACCGCTTCATCGCGCATGACCTGCACCTGCGGCGCTGCCAGTTCACGTTCCGGGCGCGCGGCGACATAATAACCCGACTGCGGTCGGGCGATAATCCGCCCCTGGCTTTCCAGCAACTGGTATGCGTGTCCGACAGTCATAAAACTCATTCCGCTGCTGACCACCTGCTCACGCAAAGATGGCAAGCGATCGCCTGGCTGCCATACGCCAGACGCAATTTGATCGCGAATTTGCTCTGCCAGTCGCTGGTACTTTTTCATTTTTCGTCCTGATTACCGGTGTCGGTGACAACCACTGTATATATCAGTTTACATAATCAGGGTGTTATTTATAACTGTTATAGTTAACAGTTTTACAACATCGTTAATGACAGTTCTTTGCCTAAGGCGCGTATTTCAAGAAGAGAACGCTATTCAATAACAGGAATCAAGCTTCCAGATTTCATATCAGCGAGTGCAACTTATAACAGCGCTGCAACTGTTATGGTTAAAAAGAACTGTTCTGTTTCTGCCTTCCATTGCTCCTCAGACTTAGAATTGCGCTAAATCAATTTTGCCTGCGGAGTTAAGCATGTTCGGTCTTGACGCGTTTCACCTGGCAAGGATCCAGTTCGCGTTTACGGTATCCTTTCACATCATCTTTCCGGCTATTACTATCGGGCTCGCCAGTTATCTGGCTGTGCTGGAAGGGCTATGGCTAAAAACGAAAAATCCCACCTGGCGATCGCTTTACCATTTTTGGTCGAAAATATTCGCCGTAAATTTTGGTATGGGTGTCGTTTCCGGGCTGGTGATGGCTTATCAGTTCGGCACCAACTGGAGTGGTTTTTCCGAGTTCGCCGGGAGTATCACTGGGCCGTTACTGACCTATGAAGTATTAACCGCCTTCTTCCTCGAAGCTGGTTTCCTTGGGGTGATGTTGTTTGGCTGGAATCGGGTTGGTCCAGGACTTCATTTCTTTGCCACCTGCATGGTCGCACTGGGTACCATTATTTCAACCTTCTGGATCCTCGCCTCCAACAGCTGGATGCAGACACCGCAAGGCTATGAAATAGTTAACGGCCAGGTCGTTCCCGTCGACTGGTTCGCCGTTATTTTCAATCCTTCATTCCCCTATCGTCTGCTGCATATGTCGGTTGCCGCCTTCCTGAGCAGCGCGTTGTTTGTTGCCGCCTCTGGGGCATGGCATTTGCTGCGCGGGAATAACACACCAGCAATTCGAGCGATGTTTTCGATGGCGCTGTGGATGACATTAATCGTCGCTCCACTGCAGGCCTTGATTGGCGATATGCACGGTTTGAATACGCTGAAGCATCAGCCGGCAAAAATTGCTGCGATTGAAGGACACTGGGAAAATCGCCCCGGTGAACCGACTCCGCTGCTGTTGTTCGGCTGGCCGGATATGGAGCAGGAACGCACCCGCTATGGGCTGGAAATCCCGGCGCTGGGCAGTCTGATCCTGACCCATAGTCTGGACAAACAGGTCCCGGCCCTAAAAGAGTTTCCTAAAGAAGACAGGCCCAACTCCACCATGGTGTTCTGGTCGTTTCGCATAATGGCCGGGCTAGGCATGCTGATGATCCTGCTGGGTACTTTTGCCCTGTGGCTGCGCTATAAGCAGCGTTTATTTACCTCGCGCCCTTTCCTGCGCTTTGCCTTGTGGATGGGTCCTTCCGGTCTGATTGCCATCCTTGCCGGTTGGGTGACCACTGAAGTTGGCCGTCAACCGTGGGTGGTTTACGGTCTGCAACGTACGGCGGATGCGGTTTCTGCACATGGCGATTTACATATGAGCATCAGCCTGCTGTCTTTCTTTGTGGTGTACAGCTCAGTGTTTGGCGTGGGTTACAGCTATATGATCCGCCTGATCCGTAAAGGGCCACAGGAAGATGACCCGACCATTCCGCCGACAGGCACACCTGCACGGCCGCTTTCAGCCGCCGTCCTCGATTCTCAACCGGAGGCACACCGCTAATGGGTATCGATTTATCAGTTATCTGGTTTGTGATTATCGTCTTCGCCACGCTGATGTATATCGTGATGGACGGTTTTGATCTCGGGATTGGCATTTTATTCCCAGCGATTCAGGACGCTGACGATCGCGATGTGATGGTCAACAGCGTCGCCCCGGTATGGGACGGCAATGAAACCTGGCTGGTGTTGGGCGGAGCCGGATTATTCGGCGCTTTCCCCCTAGCCTATGCGGTGATTGTCGATGCGCTGACGATCCCGTTGACCCTGATGCTAATCGGCCTGATTTTTCGCGGCGTCGCGTTCGAGTTTCGCTTCAAAGCCACACCTGCGCACCGACCATTCTGGGATAAAGCCTTTCTCGGCGGTTCAATCCTCGCGACATTCACGCAAGGTGTCGTGGTGGGTGCCGTACTCAACGGATTTTCCGTTACCGGACGCAGCTACAGCGGCGGTCCTTTCGACTGGTTGACCCCGTTCACGTTGTTCTGCGGCATTGGTCTGGTCGTGGCTTACGCCCTGCTGGGGGCGACATGGCTGGTGATGAAAAGCGAAAATCCGTTGCAGCATAAAATGCGCAGTGTGGCCAAAAAACTGCTGCTGGCAATGTTGGTTGTGATTGCCATTATCAGCCTGTGGACACCACTGGCACATAGCGCGATTGCCGAGCGTTGGTTTAGCCTGCCCAACCTGTGGTTTCTGATGCCGGTTCCGCTGCTGGTTGCGCTTATCAGTCTCTGGCTGTGGCGTTCGCTGGGGCAACATAACTGCCATACGCTGCCTTTTGTATTGACACTGGGGCTGATTTTTCTCGGGTTTAGCGGGCTGGGGATCAGTATCTGGCCACATATCATTCCACCGTCTATTACGCTCTGGCAGGCGGCGGCTCCGGCACAAAGTCAGGGCTTTATGTTGGTTGGCGCACTGCTGATTATCCCGATAATTCTGGTGTACACCTTCTGGAGCTACTACGTTTTCCGCGGCAAAGTTCAACATGGTGAGGGGTATCATTGATGCAACAAACAATCTGGAAACGCCTGATGTGGCTGGTGATCCTCTGGGGGGGCAGCGTGCTGGCCCTGGCCGCCGTTGGTATGTTCTTTCGTCTCCTGATGACAGCTGCCGGATTTAAGTCCTGATACTCTCCTTGCAAACAACCGGGCTGCACTGTATTGCCCGGTTGTAACAAATCCCAACACTGGCTAAACAAATATGTAAAAAACATCGAAATGGCAAAACAGAGATTGTCATTAACCCGATTAAAATATTGAATAGTCACCTGGCGAAATTATCGCCAATTCCGCAGCTAACGTACCAGAGGGTGCATGATGTTTAAGAAAGGGTTAACGGTGTTATTGCTGGCCAGCGCGCTTTTTTCCGGTCAACTTTTCGCTACTAATCAGGGACATGAATATCTTCAGGTGCAGGATGCCGATCATTTACTACGACACACGGCCGACAGCGATGAGTTGCGAGTGACGGCGGAAGAATCCGCCGCCGATCTTCGTGAACACCATCACTGGCAAAAATCACGCAAACCCGATACACATCTGAGCTAACGATTAACCTTTGCGCTTCGGCAGTGTCTTCATCAGTTCTTCTGGACTGACCGAAGCCACGACGCTGCCGGGCAACGGCATCTTCAGAATGTGATGTTTCATCTTGCCGATCACGTGCATTTCGCACGGTCGGCAATCAAATTTCAGCGTCAGGACTTCATCGCCGTTAACCAGTTGCATCGGTGTTGCTTTCCAGCTTTTGATGTTACCTTTCGCCTGTTTCGGGCACAGGTTAAAGGCGAAACGCAGGCAATGTTTGGTGATCATCACCGGCACTTCGCCCTTTTCTTCATGCGCTTCATAGGCTGCATCAATCAACTGAACGCCATAACGGTGATAAAACTCACGCGCTTTTTGGTTGTAGACGTTAGCCAGGAAACTCAAGTGCGTTTGTGGATAAACCGGCGCTGGCTGAGATACCGGTTTGCGGCTACCGCGCTGATAGCTTTGCAGGCGTGCTGCATCCAGCATATCAACGGCTTCACGCCGGAACTGATTTAGTTGACCGTTTGGCACAAACAGCGCGCCCGGCAGATTCACCTGAATATTACGGACGTAGTACATCGTCTGACCAAGTTTTGCCAGTCCGTCCTGTAGGTTACTCAACGCTTTTTCCGCATTGTTCGCTTCCTCAAACTGGCCGTCCAACGTATGGGTGATACTCACGCCCTCTTCACTGGTGAGCGTCAGAATCAACTGCTCCTGCCAGCCGCCGAGCTCAATATCGATCGCAACACGGCGTTCGCTGGAAGTTTTTGTTAACGCTTGCTGCCAGTTATGATCGAGGTTGCGATTCAGCGGATGATGCGGACGCACTTTGTGCAGGTCGGCGGGCATTTCATTCGGCCATACCCGATAACGATTGTTCCCCGTTTTTTCCACGGTGTTGGCGCGGAATCCAACAACCTCGCGTTTGATTAACACGTTCAGGCCATCCCCGTTTGCCAGCGGTTCAGTCACCTCAACATCGAGATGATCTTTCGCCACCTTCAGGACTTCGCCGACCGGCAAACCGATAAACTTTGGCGAGTCGAATGCGCCGATATCCCCTTTACGGGCATTCACAAAATAATCGGTGCTGCCGCGATGGAAGGTTTTCTCTGTGGATGGGATAAAGAAATGTTCGGTACGTCCCGCTGATGAACGGGCCAGATCGCCGCGTTCTTCAATGATGGCGTCGAGCATCTGGCGATAATGCGCGGTAATATTCTTCACATAACTCATGTCCTTATAGCGCCCTTCAATTTTGAAGGAACGCACACCTGCGTCAATCAACGCACCCAGGTTGGCGGTCTGATCGTTATCTTTCATCGACAGCAGATGTTTTTCATAGGACACCACGCGCCCCTGATCGTCTTTCAGGGTATACGGCAGACGGCAAGCCTGGGAACAGTCGCCGCGGTTAGCGCTGCGTCCGGTTTGTGCATGTGAAATATAACACTGCCCTGAATAGGCAACGCACAGCGCACCGTGAATGAAAAACTCAATGGTCGCATCGGTAGCCTGATGGATAGCGTTAATCTGCTCAAGGCTCAGTTCGCGCGCCAGCACAATCTGGGTGAATCCCACATCAGATAGAAATTTCGCCTTCTCAACGCTGCGAATATCGCACTGGGTGCTGGCGTGCAGTTCAATCGGGGGAATATCCAGTTCAAGAATCCCCATATCCTGCACGATCAGGGCATCAACGCCGGTCTGATACAGATCGGTAATTAACCGTTGTGCGGGCTCCAGCTCATCATCATGCAAGATCGTGTTTAGCGTCACAAAGATTTTTGCCCCGTAACGATGGGCAAAAGGCACTAATTCGGCAATATCTTTCAGGCTATTACTGGCGTTATGACGCGCGCCAAAACCTGGTCCACCAATGTAAACGGCGTCTGCGCCGTGCAAAATGGCTTCGCGCGCAATGGCGGTATCCCGAGCCGGGCTTAACAATTCAAGGTGATGAGGCTGCTGGCGCATACAGTTGTTACCATCCACAAGCGGTAAAAATGGCGGTTATTGTAGTCACAAGCGCGGCGTTTCGGAATAGTTTTCCCGATTAACTGCGCGGGTAATGGATCAGCGAATGAAAGTGCACCGTTTGCTCGCTACTGTTACGGTAGCTATGTGCCGTATCTCCGGCGAAACGGACACCCTCACCGGATTTAAAGGTGCGCCACTGCCCCTCAATACACATATCCAGCAGACCACTAATCACCACCACGTGCTCAATTACGCCGGTTTCATGCGGAGTAGATTCACTGAGCGCGCCGGGTGCCAGCAGTATCGAAAAATGATCGAAGCACAGTTGCGGATCCCACGGGAACAACGGCGTGACGACCATCGCCTGCTGCTGGGGATCGAATGTTAGCGTGCCGTCTGACTCTGGTGGTGAAATAAACGTTGAAAACGGGACGTTCAGTCCAGTGGCAATTTTCCACAATGTTGCCACCGTTGGACTGGATTCGTTGCGCTCAATCTGCCCCAGCATCGCTTTTGAGACGCCAGTTTCCTCCGCCAGACGCGAAAGGCTCCATTCACGCTGGTGACGTAGCGTCTTGAGCGTTGTGGCCAGATAGTGGGTTAAGTTGTCCATTTTTCTCCTTCGTCGCTCTCCTTTCTCGGGGCTACAGCTTAGCACTTGTACGCTATAACGCACAGTGCTACAGTAACTGACCGTTATAACGCACGCGGAGTTGCTATGCGCACATTTTCCATCCCCCTGCCTACAGTTTTGTCGGGTTTTGTGGCGGTCCTGGTCGGCTACGCCAGTTCAGCGGCCATTATCTGGCAAGCGGCGCTCGCCGCAGGTGCGACGACCGGACAAATCGCAGGCTGGATGACCGCACTTGGGCTAGCAATGGGGGTCAGTACGCTGGCGCTGACATTGTGGTATCGCGCCCCTGTACTCACCGCATGGTCAACGCCTGGTGCCGCGCTGCTGGTGACGGGCCTGCAAGGGGTATCGATTCAGGATGCTATCGGTGTTTTTATCGTAGCTAATGCGTTGATTGTGCTGTGCGGTATAACCGGGCTGTTTGCTCGCCTGATGAAAATTATTCCCCACTCGCTGGCATCAGCCATGCTGGCCGGGATCTTGCTGCGTTTTGGTTTGCAGGCGTTCAATAGCCTGAACAGTGAGCTTATCTTGTGCGGCAGCATGCTGCTGGCGTGGTTAGTACTAAAAGTGATTGCCCCACGGTATGCCGTAATCGCCGCAATGTTGGTAGGCATAGCCATCGCCCTGGTTAAAGGTGACATTGTCACCGATGGTGTTAATCTGTCACCGGTGTTGCCAGCGTTTATTGCCCCACACTTTTCATTAGCCCACAGTATCAGCATTGCGCTACCGCTGTTTCTGGTTACTATGGCTTCGCAAAATGCCCCAGGTATTGCGACCATGAAAGCATCTGGATATTCGTTACCCGTTTCACCCCTGATTGTTTTTACGGGTCTGCTGGCACTGCTATTTTCGCCGTTTGGCGTCTATTCCATCTGCATCGCCGCCATAACCGCCGCAATTTGCCAAAGCCCCGAAGCCCATCCAGATGCAAATCGACGCTGGCTTGCCGCAGCGGCAGCGGGTGTCTTTTACATTCTGGCTGGAGTGTTTGGCGGTTCGGTCACAGGACTGATGGCAGCCCTCCCCGTAAGCTGGATCCAGATGCTTGCTGGTCTGGCATTACTCGGCACGATTAGCGGTAGTTTATTCCAAGCCTTACATAATGAAGCAGAACGCGATGCGGCCATCGTGACTTTTCTGGTTACGGCCAGTGGTCTGACGGTATTTGATGTTGGGTCTGCATTCTGGGGGCTGGTCGTCGGCGGTATCTGCTACTCAGTGTTGACATTATTTCGCCGCGCGTAGCTGCGTTGGCGTTTTACCCGTCACTTGTTTAAACCGGTTACTGAAATGGCTCGCCGAACTGAACCCACAGGCCATTGCAATATCCGACAGGCTGCGTGATGAATAACAGACCAGTTGCTGCGCCAGCGCCATACGGCGTTGCATGACGTACTGATGAGGCGCCATATTCATCGACTGGCGAAACATTCTGGCAAAATGGAATTCACTTAGCGCTGCCTCGCTTGCCAGATCGCTCAACGTTATGGGATACGCCAGATGTGCTTCAATATAGGCCAGCACGTTGCGCAATGTGGCAGGCGCAAGCCCTCCGGTGACAACGGGAAGTCGCCATTGCACATTGCTGTAATGCTGGATCAGATGCGTTAACAGTAGTGAAGATGCCGCGCTAAGCGTGAGGTGATTGGCCGGTTGCTGCCAGTCGTTACCAAGCAAAAACTGACGGTAAACCGCCGTGATCCCCGGGTCACTGCCAAACGTATGCTCGTCCAGCGTGAAACTATAGGGGCTTTTGTCCCAAACTTTTTCACCCACTTCTCGCAAATGCGCGTCCGTACAATAGAGATGAACAAAGGAAAGATCGTCACGAATATCCCAACTGGACTCACTCTCTTTCGGCATCAGGCAAAAACGGTCTGGTCCCCCGCCATTCTTCCATCCTCCCGCCGTCTTGTGGTAACTCTCGTAACCATCTGCGATGTATAAACTGAGCGTATGGTGATCGCAATATTGGGTGATGGTATCGCGCTTGTTCGACCAGGCCGCCAGTTGGATCCCTGAATGTAACGCAACCGATTCATGCAGCACGGCATTATGTTTGCGCAAGTTTTCAAAGGCACCGTAGGGCTGAGACATACCATCACATTCAAAATAAGTTAGCAGGCTTTCAGTCTATATCAGCTACATATCGTTAACAGCTGCCTTTTCACTATTACGCTAAAAAAAGCGCAAGATTTTGCAAGTACACCGCAAGCCGATGAAAGTCTCCTGCATTCCGTCGTGACACAGTGTAAGTCTGACGACAAAAAGAGAGAGTTGTATGAACGCACTGTTGTACTGCCTGGTGGTGGTTATTTGGGGAACGACATGGATTGCGATTTATTTGCAGCAAGGTCCGGTTTCTGCACCGGTTTCTATCTTTTGGCGCTTCGCAGTTGCCAGCTCGGTGATGATAGTGATCCTGTTGTTAAGCGGTAAATTACGCAAACTGTCTGGCCGCGATCATCTGTTTTGTCTGTTACAGGGCGGATGCGTTTTTTGCTTTAACTTCTGGTGTTTTTATACGGCTGCGGCGTGGATTAATACCGGCCTGGAGTCGGTGATTTTCTCGATGGCCGTCCTGTTCAATGCAGTTAATAGCTTCATCTTTTTTGGGCAAAAACCACCGCTGCGCTTCTATATTGCAGCGGGTCTGGGACTGACGGGCATCGTGACTCTGTTTTGGCAGGATTTGCTCAACAGCGGGTTTAATCATTCACTGCTGCTGGGCATCGGTTTGAGCGCTCTGGGAACCTTCGGCTTCTCACTGGGCAATATGATCAGTCTGCGTCACCAGAAAAAAGGGTTAGAAGTGTTAACGACCAACAGCTGGGCCATGCTGTACGGCACATTGCTGATCGCGGCCATTGCGCTGGTGCGCGGCGACAACTTCACGCCACAGTGGACATTCAGCTATCTTAGCGCGCTGTTATATCTGGCTATTTTCGGCTCAGTGATTGCCTTTGGCGCTTATTTCACGCTGGTAGGTCGCATTGGTCCCAGTAAGGCGGCATACAGCACGCTGCTGTTCCCGCTGGTGGCGCTGACGTTGTCAACATTGTATGAAGGATACATCTGGCAAGTTAATGCGATTGCCGGATTGGTGTTGATCTTACTGGGAAATCTGGTGATGTTTGCCCGACCGGAAGCATTGATGGGTAAAATACTCTATCGTCGTCGTGTGGCATAAAAAAACGCACCATCCTGAGATGGTGCGTTCATCATTTTTATTGTGGTTTTTTGTTCACATCAAACATGGAGGCATCGGTCGCCATGTCATCAACAACTTTCTTCAACGTTTCGAACGCCATCGGCGTGCTTTCGTTGTTCAGGTCTTTACCTTCACCCTTACGTACAACTTTAATCACCGGTTTATTGGTCGCTGCATCAATCAACTCACCCTCGAAATAGAGGTTGGTATCCATGGTACGGTGACCCGTCGCCATTTGCGTTCCTGCAACGAGCAGTGCAACCGGGACCACTTCATAGAACTGCAGTCCTTCTTTGCTGGTCGCTACACCGGTAATCGCCCCGCGGAAAATCAGACTACGTGGCCCTGGGGTTGTAACCAGAGGTTTACGCTGACCGATCGCCGTTTTCAACTTCGTATTGGTATAGGTCAGTAATTGATCAAGAACCTGCTGCCCTACCTGCGTAGTAGGTTTAGGAACCGGATAATACGTTACCGGGTTATAAACAATGTTGTCATATTTGGATTCGTTGTAGCTCGGGTCAACCCAACGGAGTACCGTTTGTCCCGATGCTGATTTTGTTTCCTTCAGATCAGAGTAATTTTTTAAAAACCCAGAATATTTATCCGGCTCGGTCACTTTTGACGCACAGCCGGATAATGCCAACAAGCCAGTAAGCACTGCAACTTTAAATAAAGTTTGAGTACGCATGAAACGATCCCTTTAGTTTTCGCAATGATGCCTAAAAAGGATAGCAAAACAGTTTCATTTTGGATGTACTAAAAATGGTAAGCACCGCACAATTTTATCTCTGCGCTCAGCACAAAAAATGCTGAACGCAGAAAGAGTTAACCCAAACGGGAGGTTCAGGAAGTTTTGCGTGCCAGCATGGTGGCAAAGCGCAGTTTAATTCGATTACCGTTTTCATCTGTACGATGAAGTTCACCTACGTCTTCGTTATATTTCAGCAGATCCCACCCACTGTAATAGTTGCGTAATTCTCCGGTTTTAAACGCGAACGGAAAACCTACTGTGCACGGAAAATCATCAGTATCCATCGCTGCGACGATTAAGTTATATCCACCCGGTTTAGTACAACGTTGCATATTCTCAATAAGGCCAGGGATCGTTTTAGCTTCAAGGAACATCAGTACAACGGTAGAAAGAATAAAATCGTATTCACCCTCAAAACGTAACGCATTAAGGTCAGCGACCTTCGCGTTGAGGTTGGTCAGCCCCTCAGCCGCTTTGATGCGCTCAAGGTTAGCGATGCTCATTGGGTTTTTATCCCATGCGGTAACGTCATAGCCGTTTGCCGCCAGGTACAGGCTGTTTCGGCCGTTACCGCAGCCCAGATCTAACGTTTTACCTGGTGCAACCACTTTTGCCGCTTCAACGACATCGGAATGCGTACGGGTTAAATCATATTTTTCAGTAAAGTAGTTTTCGTCGCAAAGGGTCATTATTTATCCTCAGATTTCAGTAATGCAGCACGCTCCGTGCGGATGAGCAGTTTCCCCTGCATCAGCAATGCAAACGTACGTATCAGTAATAATGCAATGATAAAATTGGTAAAAATAAACAGTGGGATAGACAGAGTATGAAAAAATCCTGATTCACTGCCGTGTCCAAGATGCAATCCCGTTGTCGCCAACGCAGACACGCCAAACGAGAAGCTCCAGAAAGACGCATTAAATGGCTGTGACAAATACCACGGCATAAGGCGTAGCATGAACAGAAGTTGCAGCAGACCATAACCAAATAGCATTTTAGCTAACGTATCCCCCTCGCCGCCGTTGACGCTAAGCCAGGCGCTACAGGCGACCAGCGCGGGTGCCAACTGTATACCAAGTGAAGTACGTAAAACCGTCGGTAGTTCACCGCAGCTACGTAAACGCTGCAGAATCACCGGCTCCAGGCTAAGCCAGGAAAATACCCCGGCGCCCAAAAACACCAACCCGGCATCGTTGAACCCAAGTGCACCACAGGCCATGGCGCTGATAAAGTTATTGGCAACGGTCGGCAGATACAGACCCGGCGTGGTGGCCTCTTCCGGATGCTCGCCGCGCCACAGCCCTGCCGTTTGCCAGGCGGCGTACGCCAGCTGTATCACCACGCCAATGCTGAACAATCCTAGCGCCAGCGGTCGATACCAAGGTACAAAACCAATCGCGACCAGCATCGTTGTTGCTGGAAACAGACTGACAAAACTGCTCATCACCGGATGACGAATTTCCGCCAGTACGCTGTGCGGAAAACGTAGTAAGCGATTCACAAATGCCAGCGTCAGCAATCCCCAAATGACCATTGCGAGGATCACTAAGCCATCACCAATCCAGTGGCTCACCGGCCACACCTGGCTGGCGTAGCGCCACGCAAATCCCATCCCGATGGTACCCAGTACCATGCCAAAATAACCAGCCGGAAGATTGAGGACCCGTTCACTCTGTTTGTTCTTACTCATTTTGTTTATTTTTTAAAGTATATTTGAAATGCATTTTATGGAATATCTGCCGGTTTAGCCAGTGCAGAAAACTTTGCTACGTTTAACTAAGGTGCGCAACATGGAAATGAGCTATGACCAAATACCGTCTAAGCGATGAATCTCGCTCCTTTAGTTACCTGGATAATGGCAATAAAAAAAGTGTATTACTACGCCAAATCATCGCACTCATTGATTTTAATGATGTTAGATCCGGTACGCTCGGTGGCTGGGTTGATGATGAAAGCGTTCTGTCGCAAAGCGGTAATTGCTGGATATACGATGAGAATGCGCTCGCGTTTTCCGGCGCGACGATAACCGGAGACGCCCGTATTACACAGGCAAGCGTGGTCAGAGATGGCGCGCAGATTGGTGATGCCGTCTGGATTGACCGAGCAGAAATCAGCCATAACGCGCAAATACGTGACAACGTCACCATTCAGGATTCTGTTGTTCGCGGTGAGTGCCTCATCTGCGGTGATGCACGCATTGTGTGTGACTCTGAAATCATTGCGGCCAGAGGGTTAACCCGTGAAAGCGACCAGCTCCTGCAAATTTACGAGCGGGCGGCAGTCAGCAATTCACGCGTGGTCCATCAGGTGCAGATCTATGGTGATGCGATGATCAATTATGCTTTTATAGAACATCGGGCTGAAGTTTTTGATTTTGCACGGATAGAAGGCAACGAAGAGAATAATGTCTGGATCTGCGATTGCGCCAAAGTCTATGGGCATGCACGCGTCATTGCCGGAACGGATGAAGACGCCATTCCTACCCTGCGCTACAGCTCGCAGGTGGCGGAACACGCGGTGGTTGAAGGTAACTGCGTGCTGAAACACCACGTGCTGGTTGGGGGGCATGCGCAATTACGTGGCGGACCGCTCCAGCTTGACGGTCACATCCTTATTGAAGGCTATGCCTGTATTCTGGGTGAAGTGCTGATCGAGCATCATATTGAGATAACCGATCAGGCCCAGGTTGAAGCCTTTGATGGCGATGCGATCCATCTGCGCGGGCCAAAAGTGATCAACGGCGAACAACGTATCACGCGCACCCCTATCGCCGGTTTATTCTGAAGAACCATCAATGATGCGGGCGTAGAGATTCACGTCATGGTAATCGCCATTAAGGAATTCCGCCTGTTGCATACATCCTTCCAGTCGGAAGCCATTGCGCAGTGCAACCTGGTTGCTCCTGACGTTATCTACACGACATTTAATCACGAAACGGCGAATCTCCTGGCGCTGCGCATAATGACGAATCATTGCCTGTAGCGCCTGAGACAGAATGCCTTTGCCCTGGTGCTCTTCGTCCAGCCAGTAACCAATATAAGCGGCTTTGTTCAGCGGCTCTATCTGGTTAAACGAGATAACGCCAGCCACCTCCCCTTGTTCGAAAATAAGGAACATTTTGGCGTAGCCGCGCTGGTGCAACATCATATTCCCCTGCACGTTTTTGCGCGTGTCGTCCTCAGATTCGACAAACTGCGGCCAGTTCAGTGACTGTTGGAGCCAGGTTTTATTTTTAAGCACCAACTGATGCAGAGGGGGGACGTGTTGTTCTTCTACCGCCCGCAGTTCCAGCGCGTCACTAACGATAATTATTTCTGACATGTTTATCTCCTTTGCGATCGTAAACGGGGCATTTCTGACTGGCAGTAGCCGATATTACTCTGTTTAGCACCGAGGATGTCTTATTTTTATGCTGTAACAGCAATCACTTAGAAAGAATCTCTGGCGTGGAACCCGTTACTCTGGTGATCCGGGTATCCCCTCATGGATAGACCGTAATGATGACAATAACACTTTCATTCTATTGCTAAGGAGCAAGCATGGCAGCACCTTTGGGTCGTTTAGCACTTATTCCGCTTTTACTGATTACCGCCTGTCACCAACCTGTTTCCACCACGCAAGCAGGCCCCGTTCCCTTTGCGGTCAATAAGCAACAGGTTGTGGATAATACCACGCTGGAAATTTCCCGCAGCGCGCTGGAATATAACATCCATAAAGTTCAGCAACTGCTGGGAGATAAAACCCGGATGTGCGCCATTCTTAAAGGCGACGCGTACGGCCACGATCTCTCACTGGTAACGCCGGTGATGATGCAAAACGGCGTGCAATGTATTGGCATCGCCAGTAACGAGGAAATCAGTACCGTTCGCCAGTCAGGCTATACATCGCAGCTCATGCGCGTGCGTAACGCGACGGAGAAAGAAATGCGCCAGGCAGCGGATTTCGATACCGAAGAGCTGATCGGTAATCTGGACATGGCTAAGCGTCTAAGTGCAATCGCTCAGGAGAAAGGTAAAACTATTCGAATCCATCTGGCGCTGAACTCTGGCGGTATGTCGCGTAACGGTCTGGAAGTCAGTACCGCAGCAGGTCTGGAAGAAGCACGCGCTATTTCCACATTACCCGGCCTGAAAATTGTCGGCATCATGTCGCATTTCCCGGAAGAAGATGCGGCAGTGGTAAAACGCGATCTGGCCCGTTTCAATACGCAATCAGCCCAGGTATTGAAAATTACCGGGCTTAAGCGCGAAGATGTCACCCTGCATGTCGCGAATACGTTCGCTACCCTGACCGTTCCAGAATCCTGGCTCGACATGGTGCGTGTTGGCGGTATTTTCTATGGCGATACCATCGCCAGCACCGAATACAAACGCGTCATGACGTTTAAATCTGCCATCGCGTCGGTAAACCATTACCCCAAAGGAAACACCGTCGGGTATGACAGAACCTATACCCTTAAACGTGATTCCGTTCTGGCCAATATCCCGACAGGTTATGCCGATGGTTATCGCCGTGTGTTCAGTAATGCGGGGCACGTGCTGATCCGCGGCCAGCGGGTTCCGGTACTGGGTAAAACATCCATGAATACCGTGATCGTCGATGTAACCGATTTGCCGCAGGTTGCATCCGGTGATGAAGTGGTGCTGTTCGGTAAACAGGGAAATGCGCAGGTTAGTGCAGAAGAAGTCGAAGAAATTAGCGGCGCGTTGTTCACTGAAATGTCGATCCTCTGGGGGGCGACGAACAAACGCGTGATGGTCGATTAACACCTAAAACAGGAAGGGCTTCCGTTTCTCGCAGGAAGCCCTTTTACACAGCAAGCGCCGTTCTACTTAGCTCTCACTGACACTCTCTTTTTGCAATATTTTGAGCAGATCTTCCTTCAGGTGGAGTTTCTGTTTCTTAAGACGAACAATGTCCAAACTATACCCCCGACCATCCGAACCTTCCAGTCTGGAGATCTCATGATCAAGGCTGTTGTGTTTTTCGAATAAGGACAGAAAGCGAGGGTTCTCGGATTTCAGTCGGGAAATAAGGTCTCTGTATTCTGGAAACATACTTTCTCCCTGTTAGTGGACAAGAACGTGTATAAGAAATACACACCCACAGAGTACCCATTTGCTATACAGAAAAATGCGAACAGGATCGAGTAAATAGTGTACAGAGTCGTTACGAGGATGAATGCAGATACGGCTCCCCATCAGGAGAGCCGTAAAGGGCGTGATTAACGCATCTCGCGGTCGTCAACGTACTGACGTTTATCCGGCGCTGGCGGGAAGTATTGATACAGCCAGGTTTCGCTGATGGCGTCACCCTGACAACGCAGGAACATACGCATATCTACCGGATCGGTTGAGTCAGAAGTCGGATACCAGTCAAACTGAATGCGATAACCATCGATAGGCTCCACGTAGAGGATCTCAATCTGTTTCGCTTCACCACTGGAGAGCGTAATCACCGGTTCAATGCCTTTCGGCGCAGCCGCTTTTAGATCGCCACCAACGAAGTCAACGGCAAAACGACGCGCCCATTTTTCCGGGTAATGCTCGCCCGGTGCCCATCCTTCCGGGAAGCCGCCCATGCCTGTCCGGGTCGCCATCACGCGAGCCAGCGGTGAACGCACCGGCGGTTGAGCGCTCCAGTACAGGCGATATTTGAATTCCAGCTCATCGCCGGCTTTGATCTTCTTGTCCGGCTGCCAGAAGCAGACAACGTTATCCAGCGTTTCGCCGGTCGTCGGGATCTCCATCAAACCGATGGTCCCCTTGCCCCACTGGTTGCGCGGTTCGACCCACAGACTTGGGCGCTTGTTATACCAGCCCATGATGTCCTGATAATGGGAGAAGTCGCGATCGAGTTGCAGCAAGCCAAACCCTTTCGGGTTGTTATCGGTATAGGCGTTGAACTGCAGCTTTTGCGGGTTATTCAGCGGACGGCAGATCCACTCGCCATTGCCCCGCCACATCGCCAGACGATCCGAGTCATGGATTTGCGGGTGAATAGTGTCGCACATCCGACGCTCATTGTTGCCGCAGCTGAACATGCTGGTCATCGGCGCAATGCCGAGCTGCTTGATGTCTTTGCGCGCATAGATGCGGTTTTGTACATCCATAATCACCTGCGTTTTCTCGCAGTGGATCACGAACTTGAATGCGCCGGTTACGCTTGGGCTGTCGAGAAGCGCATACACGGTAAAAGAGGTTGCGCCCGGTTTAACCGTTTCGAACCAGAAAGAGGTGAAATCAGGAAACTCTTCTTTACTGTCGGTGTAGGTATCTACCGCCAGACCACGGGCCGATAAACCGTACTGATAGGTGTCATCCACGGCGCGGAAATAGCTGGCGCCCAGGAAAGAAACGACATCGCGGCGGGCCAGTTCTGGCGCTTTAAACACGCGGAATCCAGCGAATCCGAGGTCAGTCTGCCCTTCCAATTGTTTGGTATCCACACCCGCGTCGTTGTATTTAAACAGTTCCGGACGGAAGTGAATTTCACGCGCCATATGCGTACTACCATCAACCGAGAACATGCGTACACGACGACGAAAACCCATTCCCACGTGGAAGAACTGCGCATCAAGCTGACGGTTTTCAACGTTGTTCCACAGAGACTGCTCTGCGTCATATTGAATGCTGTTGTAGGCCTGCGGCGTCAGTTTTGCCAGCGTATCCGGTAACGCGCGCGGTGCGCCGCCCCAGGGTTTCTGTGCTAAGTCATGGGCCATCGATTGCAGAACGGAAAAATCAAAACGTACGGTTTTTCCGTCTGCAATGTCAGACTCTGCCGCAAAGGCGGCGCGGGAAAAGAGTGATGCAATACCACTGGTTCCGCACACGGCGGCCATTGCCATTGAACCTTTAATAAATCGTCTGCGATTCATGCCTGAAAGTGAGTCCTTCTGGTCGTGTAAATGGTCCCGCGCCGGTCAAAATCAGCGGCAAGAGAGTGCACATTTCTGACCGCTCACTCTAGACAAAATTCATTAATAATCCAATTGTTGGTCGCCGATTATCTGTACAAAATCGAAAATATTTTATGTCGATGGGAACAGACCGAATCCCATGTAAATTCCATTAAAGTAAACCACACCGACGTTTACTTCGCTCTTGAGCCTCCTGATACAGCGCAAACTCATCATAAACCGCGCAACCCAGCGCCTGTTCAAACGCGTCGCGGCTGGAATTTCCGTGGCTGCGAGCTTGTGTTTCATTACCCAAATTGGACTGGAAAATTCCTGCGGCGCTCACCGGTAAAAAATCTTCGTAGGTGATGGGTTGCGCAACCAGCCAGCCCCGTTCAATAAGCGGCTGCGGATCGTCATCCGGGCGAATCGCCTGCCGATGCGCTTCACCCGATGGCGTCAGACGATAGCGGAACCAGGCTAGCCCCTGCTGGCGCAGCAGGAATTCGCTGTCCGGGAAGGCTTTGAACACCTCCTGAAGATGTAGCTGGTGCGTCAGATTGTCTTTCCCCGTTCCCGCTTTATTCAGCAATTCGTCGTACAACGCTCTACCTTTCGGCGTCAGGGCCACGCCGCGCTGTTCGATTTCACCAAAACGTGCCGTGTGAGTGCCGCGCATTTCACCGGCAAACAACACCGGTTCTTCCAGCGCTTTGAAACTGGTCTGACGCAATAAAATGGGCACCTCGCGGCGCGGCGGCCCTTCAATCAGTATTTTGGGCTCAATGCCGCATTCCGGCATCATCGACTGCACCCGGTCAATATCCAGCGTTCGCGGTGTCAGATGGTTGATATGACAACCGGGGAAGCACACTACATCAGCAATCAGCCGATGTTCGTTATGTAATGCGTGATAGGTCTCTTCATCGACCGTGGCGTGCTGATGCCAGCGGAATGTTTCCAGCGCTTCATGCACAAACTCTTGCGCCTGTTCAGTTGTAAAACTGCCCTGCGCATCAAATTCATCCAGCAGCTCGTGGCAACGGCGGGTGAAAATATCGCGTTTCGCGAGGATCTCAGCGGCTTTTTGCCGCAGCGCGGCGTTTTCGATTAGTTCGAGCCGTAATAACGAGGTGAATACCCGAAACGGGTTGCGCGATAGCGAGGCATCGTCGATGGGACGGAAGGCTGTGGAATGTACTGGGACGCCCGCCTGGGAGAGATCGTAATAACTCACCGGATACATGCCCATAACGGCAAACATCCGGCGCAGCGTAGAAAGCTCCTGCGCGGTACCCACTCGAATGGCGCCATGACGCTCAACGTTTAGCCGGGCCAGTTCATCCGCATTCGCCAGTTTTTCATGCAGCGTCGGATTATTTTCCAGTACCGCCAGATTCACATCAGCGACAAGTTCCAGCAACGTGCCGTACTGCGGGACTTCCTGCTGGTACATTGCTGACATTGCCTGCGAAAATTTTTCCCGAATCTCATCTGCCGTGATGGTGTTCGCCATAATGTCATGCCTCCAGTGAATATTACCTGGAGTGTAGAAAACGCCGCTGACTCCGGTGGGAAGAATTTACAAAGTGTGACCCCGCGTAAACTTCCCACCCATACAAAAGATGAACAGTACCTACTGGCGTGGTTTCAAATGACTTTCCAGCCAGGGCAGCATCTGTTTTTTACGGCTAAGCATACCTTCTACCTTGCAAGGCTGCGGGATGTCTGAAAGTTCTGATCCAGCAAACCACAGGCTGGTGTCACCCAGATTGATGTCAGTGAGCATCAGCACGACTAACGCAGCATTCTTTTCTTCTGCATAGCTCGCCATTTCCTGACGGAGATCGTCCAGCACCGCATCCACCTGTTGCAGCGCATACAGTTCAAGCTGCGCTACACAGACTGAATGTCCATGGATGGTGAAGGTTTTAATGTCTTTCTGCAGAAGTTCGCGGGCGCTCATCCCTTCCACGCTTGTTTTGGCTGACAGCAGGTCGCGGCTGAAAGCGTCAAGATCCACTCCGGTTTTTTGGGCCAGCGCATCAACCGCCTGACGATCGTCAGAGGTGGTCGTTGGTGAACGTAGCGTGACAGTGTCACTTAATACGGCACCGAGCAGTATAACAGCCTCAGAGGAAGATAACTGGTTGCGTTCATCCTCCGTCATCAGTTGCCATAGCAGGGTTGCGCTACTGCCGACGGGCTTCACCCACACTTCCGGTGGCAGACGGGTGACTAACCCACCGAGTCGGTGATGATCGATAATTCCCACCACGTTACTTTCGGTCAACGATTCCGGCCCCTGGGTAGGCTCGGTGAAATCGACCAGCCAGACATCACGATCGGTCAGTTCAAACGTCAACCGTTCAGGCATCGTCAGCCCCGCATGCTCAAAGATAAACTGCGTTTCGCGGTTAGGCTCGCCCAAACGCCATGCCGTCGCCTGCTGGCCACGTAAACTAAGCCAACGCGCCGTCATTGCGGCGGTGCAGATGGCATCACTATCGGGATTAAGGTGCCCTATTACATGTATCATTCATCAGTGCCTTGTGAAGAGAAATCGTTCAAAAGTAAACAATCACCAAAGTATAACGACTGGGCACACTCCCTTCCATGATCCCACTCCCCAGCAATGCTGTACAAAACATAAGCAAAATAAATCAGTTGTAAGTAAAACATGATAAATGTTAATAATATTTTGCTATCAGGTTATCAAAAACAAACAACTTTACTTGTCACCGATACGGCTCTGTTTTTAACATCGCTTATGGAAAAAAATGTTCTGTTCAATCAGCGCATTCGCTTGCGCCACCTTCATACTTTTGTCGCCGTTGCACAGCAGGGAACGTTGGGGCGCGCGGCTGAGACCCTTAACCTGAGCCAACCGGCTCTCTCCAAAACGCTTAATGAACTGGAGCAACTGACCGGTACCCGGCTCTTTGAGCGTGGCCGCCTTGGCGCGCAGTTAACGCTGCCCGGAGAACAGTTTCTTACCCACGCGGTAAGAGTGCTGGATGCGCTCAACACCGCCGGACAAGCGTTAAATCAGCGCGAAGAATCGCAAACTGATGTCGTACGGATTGGGGCCTTACCCACCGCGGCACTGGGCATTCTGCCTGCGGTAATTGGTCCTTTCCACAAGCAGCAAATGGAGACCACGCTACAGGTCGCCACCATGAGCAATCCGATGATTCTGGCAGGTTTAAAATCCGGGGAAATCGACCTTGGCATTGGTCGCATGGCCGATCCAGAATTGATGGTCGGTCTGAATTATGAATTGTTGTTTCTGGAATCACTTAAGCTGGTCGTGCGCCCTAACCATCCGCTGTTGCAGGAAACCATCACGTTAAGTCGGGTAATGGAGTGGCCGGTGGTGGTTTCGCCAAAAGGAACCGCACCTCGCCAGCACGCAGAAGCATTGTTGCAAAGTCAGGGTTGTAAGATGCCGCCAGGCTGCATTGAAACACTGTCAGCATCGCTTTCCCGCCAGCTGACGGTTGATTACGACTATGTGTGGTTTGTCCCTTCAGGCGCGGTTAGAGAAGATTTACGCCAGGCGACGCTGGTGTCGTTGCCGATACCTACCCACGGGGCGGGCGAACCCATCGGTATTCTTACCCGTGTCGATGTGCAACTCTCTCAGGCCGCGCAGATCCTTATCGCCGCAATACGCAAAACCGTACCGTTTTGATACCAAAAATTAAGGGACCATCAGGTCCCTTAATTTATTGTTAAAACGTTTCCCAGTTATCGCCACTGGCCGTTGCCGTCTGCGGACGTGAAGGGTCAGGCGTAGTGGTCACGAAAGCGCGTTTAATCGCGCTTATTCCTGTTAAACGAAACGTGCCAACGGCTTCTGTTAAGCGTGCAGCCTGCTCTTCCAGAGACGCCGCCGCAGCCGATGCTTCTTCAACCAGCGAGGCATTTTGCTGCGTAACCTTATCCATTTCTGATATCGCCTGGCTCACCTGTACGATGCCCCGGCTCTGCTCATCAGAAGCCGCCGCAATTTCTAACATAATGTCGGTGACGCGTTTTACCGCATCGACAATATCCGTCATCGTATTGCCCGCCGCGACGACTTCTCCGGAGCCCTGGTCAATCAGTCGGACCGATTCGCTGATCAATCCTTCAATCTCTTTTGCCGCCTGAGCGCTGCGGCTTGCCAGCGTACGGACCTCACTGGCCACCACTGCAAATCCACGCCCCTGCTCTCCTGCCCGCGCTGCCTCTACCGCCGCGTTCAGCGCCAGGATATTGGTCTGGAAAGCAATGCTATTAATCACGGCTGTGATTTCGGAGATTTTCTTCGAGCTCGTTGAGATATTGCCCATGGTTTTCACCACGCCAGAAACCATCTGACCGCCCCGACTGGCCTTGCCGGACGCATCTTCCGCCAGCTTGCTTGCGTGATGCGCATTGTCGGCGTTTTGCTTCACCGTGGCCGTCAGCTCTTCCATGCTGGCTGCCGTTTGTTCAATCGCCGCAGCCTGTTGTTCAGTACGTGAAGACAGATCGGTATTACCCGCCGAAATCTCACTGGTACCGCGGTAGATTTCTTCCGCGCCCTGACGTACCGTGCCCACCGTTTTCCCCAACGATCGTTGCATTGCCTGTAGATGACGGCTCAGGCGACCAATTTCGCTACGCCCGGTCGGTTCATCTTGCATCGTCAGATCGCCCGCGGAAATTTGCTCAATACGCTTGGCCGCGCGTAACAGAGGATGAATGACCGTGCGGCGCAGAACAATGAACGTCATTACGGTCAGCGCCAGCGCAAGAACGAATGCACCCAGCATAAAAGCCATGCCGAGTTGTGTACGCTGATGCGCCTGTTCGCTTAACTGGTTCGCCCTTGCGGTACGAATGTCGATCGCTTTTAACAATACCTTATTGTAAGCAGAGTCCAGCGGTCGGGCCTGTTCATTTTCATGGTTGATGATCGCTTCAAACATGCCGTTTTTAGCGTATTTCAGCATGGGCTGTAAGCCGTCGGTATAGGCTTTGAAGCTGGAGCTCAGTTCAGCATCTAGCGCTTCATCAGCAGACGTTTTTACCGCACGCGACATATACGCGTTAAAACCGTCCTGCGACTGCTTGATCCGTTTTTCGGCCTCGGCAATATTGGCCTTCATGTCATCCATTTCGGCGATACGGCTCGCCGCGCCGGCGTGGATCATATTGATACGTGCGGTGCGTAAGTGGTTAGAGCTGTTAGATAACCCCATCCTGACCTGAATCTCATCGGTCACGTCGCGCTGATCGCGATCGGCCTGCATAAGAAAATAGCTTGCCAGCCCAGAACTTAGGGCGAACAGCAGGAGAATGCCACCGAGAATGGAGGAAAACAGCGGAACCAGCCGGATTTGATGCAGAAAGCCCAGTTTATGCTGGGCTTGCATCGATGTAGTGTTGTCCATGACCGTCGACTCTCTTGTAGGGTTTATGCGTGAAAACACGCCCGTTAGATAGTCATCGGCAATCCGGGAAGTTTACTTACCTTGAAAAGCGCCGGATTCGTCACACTTTCACAACATAATTCTAAAAAATTCAGGAAAGTGCCAGCGGTTAAATCCGCTGGCCAATGAATCAGTTATCGCCAAAGTGGATAACGGTACGGATGGACTTACCCTGATGCATTAAATCGAACGCTTCGTTAATCTGCTCCAGCGGTAAACGGTGGGTGATAAACGGATCCAACTGAATTTTCCCACTCATCGCATCTTCAACCATGCCAGGAAGCTGAGTGCGCCCTTTCACGCCGCCAAATGCGGAGCCGCGCCAGACACGCCCGGTAACCAGTTGGAATGGACGCGTTTTGATCTCTTGTCCTGCTCCCGCCACGCCAATGATGATGCTTTCGCCCCATCCTTTATGGCAACATTCCAGCGCTGCGCGCATCACGTTAACATTACCGATACATTCAAAGCTAAAATCCACACCGCCGTCAGTCAGTTCGACGATCACATCCTGAATCGGTTTGTCGTAATCCTTCGGGTTGATGAAGTCGGTCGCGCCCATCTCACCTGCCAGCTTAAATTTTTCCGGATTGGTATCAACGGCCAGAATACGCCCGGCTTTCGCCTGCACCGCGCCCTGAATGACCGCCAGACCAATACCGCCCAGACCAAATACGGCTACGGTGTCGCCTTCTTTCACTTTTGCGGTGTTATGGACGGCTCCGATACCGGTGGTCACGCCACAACCCAGCAGACACACTTTGTCCAGCGGGGCCTGCGGGTTAACCTTCGCCAGAGAGATCTCCGCGCAAACAGTGTATTCGCTGAAGGTGCTGGTGCCCATATAGTGATAAATCGGCTCACCGTTATACGAGAAGCGCGTTGTGCCATCCGGCATCAGACCTTTGCCCTGGGTCGCACGTACGGCCTGGCACAAGTTGGTTTTACCCGATTTACAGAACTTACACTCGCCGCACTCTGCGGTGTACAGCGGGATCACATGATCGCCCGGTTTCAGACTGGTAACGCCTTCGCCTACTTCAACCACAATGCCACCACCTTCATGGCCAAGTACCGCCGGGAATACGCCTTCCGGATCGTCGCCAGAGAGCGTAAAGGCGTCGGTGTGGCACACGCCGGTATGGGTAATTTTAACCAGCACTTCACCTTTCTTTGGCGGTGCGACGTCGATTTCGACAATTTTTAACGGTTGGCCGGGGCCGAATGCAACTGCTGCACGTGATTTCATTTGTCTCTTCCCATTATTGCGAGGTGATGGTGTTATTTTAGATAAGCACGCAGAAGATGGCCGATTTCAGCCATGCGCACGGCACGCTGATCTGGCGTAGTTTCCCCGCTGACCAGCTCGTCTTTCAGATGGATCTCAACCATTTCGCCCATCAGGCCATTGGATGCACCGCGCACGGCGGCAATTTGCTGCAGGATAGCCAGACACGGTTCGCCGGACTCCAGTGCGCGCTCAAGCGCATCAACCTGACCGCGAATACGGCGTACACGGGTGAGAATGCGTTTCTTGTCTTCAGGTGAATGCGGCATACGCCCTCCAGATACTATAGGGGGGTATACTATCAGATTTGTTATTTGGCTGTAAAATATATGATTACTGATTATGTTAACGCATTGATTTTTATTATATTAGTTTGAACAACACCCTGATTGGTTTTAACTGTGTCAGATGCACCCAAAGATTATGTAGATTAATAAGGCCTGCCTGAGCCAGTATCGCCAGGGTGATCATTAATGTGGACGCGGTAATCACAAGCATCAAACGACTAATATTTTTCTGGATCCTGATCTGCTGCTTTTCCCGTTTATCTTCAGATTCCCATGAAACAATTGTTGAAATAGCCTTGCCTTGTATATAATATTTTTCATCACTAAATCTGACATCCTCTGTAATTACAAGTGACTGGAGCAGCAGAAAGACCTTCCTCCTGAAATCTTCATTCTTGATATGTTTATACCAAAGCGTCCCGTACAATAGATCAACAACCTCATCACATGTTACTCCAGTGTGAGTTTTCTCTGGCGATTGATGTACATATTCGTTCACCAGCATCTGTAGCAACATTATACGATCAAGTCCACTCAACGCCTTGTTACTGGCGAATGAAGAAAAGAGATTGCTTTTTGCTCTCGTCAGAGCATTTTTTACATAAGCAATACGTGTAAAATAATTTATTGCAAAAAGAAAAATCGAATCAAACCTTAACGGACCTTGCTTTCTCCAATGAATAATCTCAACATTAATTTTTTCAATATCATTGAGTGGAAGGTTTATTTTCTCCATATAGGCGTGCTGCTCAGCATGCCATTTTTCAAGCACAACATTTTTGCCTCTTAGACTCACAAGCTGATATTTTTCTTGTTTTACATCCGAAAAATAAACACCATAGTAATTATATACTTGATCATCCACATGTTTTTTCAGAGTAAACCGTGGCAGAAAATAACGCCATAATTTACCTTTAGCTCTCGAAACTAACGATTCTATGAACATGATTACGCTCTAACATCTTTAAATTGTCACAGTTAATGATAGTTCACTGTGCGAATAAAAAAGCCCTCCCCATTCGATAATGAGGAGGGCTTTTTGTACACTGGTTTAGTGCTTATCAGTGATCTCAACAACGACATGGCGATCTGGAGCAAGACAATTAATCAGCTGCTGTCCGGTCTGCCCATCACAACTGGATCCCGTGACAGAATCACTCGAACCATATCCTTGTGCAGTAATGTTTGCAGCCGGCATACCTAAAGCGACTAATTCATCGGCGACAGCCTGCGCGCGTTGGGCCGACAGTTGCTGGTTATAATCTGCGGCTCCGGTGCGATCGCTATAGCCAATAACAACGGTCGCTTTATCTTTTGCCGGTTGCAGACCGGGGTTTCGGTATAGCTGCGCAATCGCCGCTTTCCCTTCTGGGGTTAGTGCTGCTGAATCATAACCAAACATCACATCAGATTTTAAGTTAAAACGCTGAGGTTCAGGCGCAGGAGTGGCGGCAACTGCCGGAGCAGGCGTAACCTCCGCGTCGTCATGCTGGCCAAAGCGATATGACAACCCAGCGGTAACGGAACTAACATCACTCGATACGCCAATCTGGTTTTCATTACCCACGTTGCTCACCCATTGGTATTCCACGCGACCAGCCCAGTTCTTGTTAAAGGCATATTCCGTACCGACAGCCACAACCGGACGCACACCGGTATCAAAGCGGTTATTGCCTTTAATATCTGACTCCGCGCGATATCCCATTGCCCCTGCACGGCCGTAGAGATCCCAATTATCTGTCAGACCATAACTTGCCTTCAAAGATAATTGCAGGCCCTGACTTTTCATTTGAGAACCAGATGCGCCATTTTTACCGTTGAATTGCATATTGCCTAAATAGTCATAACCGCCTTCAACTGCCAGCCATGGAGTAATCTGATAGCCTGTAAATACACCACCACCGACGTTATCGTTATCAAAACCAACATCACCATATTTATTACCATTAGCCCCCGTTTGCTGGCTTGCGCTGGTATCAAAGTAATGCGACCAACCAAATTTCCCACCTGCATACCAGGTTCCCGCATCCGCTGCGGCAAATGCCGTAGTCGCGGTCAGCGCATTTGCAATAATGAGTGTAATAAGCGTCTTTTTCATAAATTTCCTATTATAGACTTGCCGTTTGTCAGTTAGTTATCTGTTAGTCGGCGCTACAATAAAATTTTTAATGGCGGCTGATAATCGTTTTTTTATTTATTTCTGGACAGTTTTAGAATCGCTCTGGACGCTTATTTACGATAACAATGGCTATCCCACCCGCAGTAAATCGCTATATCTCGTTGTATAACGCGGTGAAAGCATATCTCGCTTCATTGCCCACGGTTGTTGTATACCTTGTCCGGCAAAATAGAGTGTTCCTTTACCCTTTTCAGCATTGAGTGTATCCAGAACGGCCATCAGCTTATCGCTGTTATGCCGTGGGGCGTTGTCATCAAACAGATTCAACTGCGCAACGCCAGAACTAAAAAAATCGCCCAGCATGACCCCTGCTTTTTGATAACGCAGCCCCTCCCGCCATATTGCGTCCAGGCTACGTGTGGCCGCCCTTATAATTTCCCGACTATCCTGGGTTGGTGTCAGCAGTTTTATCGATGCGCTGTTACCGTAATACGGTTCATTCAGGGAAAATGGGCTGGTTTTGATAAACGTAGAGATAAACCGGCAGAACTGGTGCTCTCTGCGTAGCTTTTCCGCAGCACGTGCAGCATAGGTACAAATAGCCTCTCTCATCGCATTGTAATCCGTAAGTTTTTCACCAAACGATCTTGAACAAATGATCTCCAGCTTAACTGGCGCAAACTCCTCCAGCGCCAGGCAAGGTTCACCGCGCAACTCCCGCACAGTGCGCTCAAGCACCACATTGAAATGTTTGCGGATAAAGCGAATATCGGTATCCGCCAGGTCGCAGACCGTTTTAATGCCCATAGCATCCAATTTTTTACTGATACGGCGTCCGATACCCCAGACTTCATCAACCGGAAGCGCAGCCATCAGCTTACGCTGGCGCTCAATATTCGAGAGATCCACCACCCCGCCAGTCTGTTCCTGCCACTTTTTGGCCGCATGGTTCGCCAGCTTGGCCAGGGTTTTGGTCTGGGCGATACCGACCCCAACCTTAAGATGTGTTTTCTGTAAAATGGTTTCTCTGATTTCCCGACCAAAATCCGTAAGATCCCTGCAGTTTCGCACGCCGGTTAAATCACAAAAGGCTTCATCGATACTGTATATTTCCACGCGTGGAGACAGCTCCTCCAGAATCGACATCACCCTGCTGCTCATATCCGCATACAGCTCGTAGTTCGAACTAAAGCAGAACACGCCGCTGCGCCTGAACAGATCTTTCTGTTTGAAGTATGGCGCGCCCATATTGACGCCAAGCGCCTTCGCTTCCGCGCTGCTGGCAATGACACAGCCATCGTTATTTGAAAGAACAACAACGGGTTTACCTTTCAGGTCCGGTCGGAATGCCGATTCACAACTGGCATAAAACGAATTAACATCCACTAGCGCAAACATAATCAGCCCGCGGCTTTGATGATAAATGTCACCACGCCAAATATATCCAGCGTGTCCTCGCTGCCGATCATGATCGGCGCGTAGGCGCTGTTCTCTGGCTTCAGCATCACCACCGGATGCAATTGCAGGCGCTTAACGGTGAATTCGCCTTCAATAGCAGCAATCACAATATCTCCGTGGGCCGCTTTTCTGGCACTGTCGACTACCAGCAAGTCGCCAGCACCAATCCCTGCCCCCATCATGGAGTCGCCAGACGATTTAACAAAATAGGTGGCGCTGGGATGCTGCACCAACAGATCGTTGAGATCGATACGTTTCTCAACGTAATCCTGCGCCGGAGAAGGAAAACCACAGGGCACGAGATCGCTAAATAGCGGGAAGTGTTTGATTTCGGGGTGTTCAACTGGCTGGAAAAACAACATAATAATCTGCCTCTCATATAACTGTATTTATATACAGTAGTTTTAATGAAGACAGTGATCAAGTGACGGGAGTGATGAACTGAGCGTTGTTTAATCATCTTGCCGGTAAGCGTTTATGCTATCTGGAAAAATAATTTTCGGTTTTATTCCACAGAAGAAAGTACAAATTTTCGCGACATGTACTCAGCCGGAATGATAACGACTACGGCGCCCTGAAAGCGCGTATAGTGGCGTACTAAAATCATTAAAACGGACACATTATGACCACCGCAGGGAAAAGTCATCCGCTGGCCATTGGCGGCCTCATCACCTTAACGCTCATCTGGAGCTACAGCTGGATCGCGATGAAACAGGTCACGCACTACATCGGCGCGTTCGACTTCACCGCACTACGCTGTTCTTTTGGCGCATTATTGTTATTCATCGTTCTGTTACTGCGTGGCCGAGGAATGCGCCCGACACCTTTCGGCTATACGTTAGCGATCGCCTTACTACAAACATGCGGCATGGTTGGATTATCACAATGGGCGCTAGTCAGCGGCGGCGCAGGTAAAGTAGCCATACTGAGTTATACCATGCCATTCTGGGTGGTGATTATGGCCGCCATTTTCCTCGGTGAACGCATGCGGCGTTTACAGTATTTCGCCATTGCCGTGGCAGCTGCGGGATTATTGCTGGTTTTACAGCCATGGCAACTGAACTTTGCCTCAATGCAAAGCGCGCTACTGGCGATCCTTTCTGGGATCAGTTGGGGGGCCAGCGCGATTGTCGCCAAGCGAATGTATACCCGCCATCCGAATATCGATCTGTTAGGGTTGACCGCATGGCAGATGCTGTATGCCGCGCTGGTGATGAGCCTGGTGGCCTGGCTGGTTCCACAGCGAGCTCCAGACTGGCAACCTGTCGTTTTCTGGGCATTAGCTTATAGCGCCGTGCTGGCGACGGCGCTGGCATGGAGTTTATGGCTGTTTGTGTTGCGTAACTTACCAGCCAGTATTGCCAGCTTAAGTACGCTGGCGGTACCTGTCTGTGGCGTTCTGTTTTCCTGGTGGTTGCTGGGTGAAGAGCCTGGTGTTGTTGAAGGCTGCGGTATTGTGCTGATTGTTGTTGCGCTAGCTATCGTCAGCCTGAAAAAACGCGTCTCCCAGGTTCAAAGCGTACGAAAAGCACCACCCTGCGAAAATTAATCGGCTAAAAAAATGCCCCGCATTTGCGGGGCGTTACCTCAGGAGCGTTTGCGCGGCATCATGCGCAGCAGCGTATTATCCTTCCAGAAATAGTGATGCATCAGGGCCGCAACGGCATGCAGGGCAATAACAAAATAGCCCAGGTTTGCCAGCGTCACGTGCCAGGACTTCAGCGTATCCACTAAATCAAAGTTGGCCTCTGCCGCATGCGGCATAACGATGCCGAATGCAATCCACGGGTTACCCCGGTTGTACATCATCACCAGCCCAATAATCGGCAGGACAATAAACAACAGATAGATAACCAGATGCCCCAGATGCGCCATGCCGGTCATCATTGGCTTCGGTTTCGGCACAATCGGCGGAGCCGGGTATTTCAGCCTGACCAGCAAACGCGCCACCATCAGCGTTAAAATAGTGATACCGCAGGAGACGTGCACCATGTTGAACAAGGGGCGATAGCTGCGCGGGAAAAATCCGCGAAACTCCATGGCGCTATAGGCCACAATAACTAACAAAAAGACCAGCCAGTGAATACCGATTTGCAGGCCAGAATACTTATTCCCCATAACACTTCCTGAATAAAAACAATAATGCGTCAACATAACGGGCTTTTGTTAAAAATTCATTAACTTTTGTTCACCCATTTTCAGTCGCTTACGCTTAACCGCAAGAACCGCTATTGCCGAGGATGCCTGTCTGGACTAAGCCTGGTAGGGAAAATATGTCGTACCGCCTCATCCTGACAGGAGAAAACCATGAGTAAAATTGGCATTAACGGTTTTGGTCGTATCGGTCGTCTGGTATTGCGTCGACTACTGGAAGTCAAAAGCAACGTGGAGGTTGTGGCCATTAATGACCTCACCTCACCTAAAATTCTCGCCTATCTGTTAAAGCACGATTCAAACTACGGCCCGTTTCCCTGGAGCATCGACTTTACCGAAGACGCGCTGATTGTCGACGGTAAAAAAATCGCGGTTTACGCAGAAAAAGAGGCCAAAAATATCCCATGGAAAACCACTGGCGCTGAGATAATCATCGAATGCACCGGTTTTTATACCTCGACAGAAAAAGCCAACGCGCACCTGGATGCAGGGGCCAAAAAAGTACTAATATCCGCCCCGGCTGGCGATATGAAAACCATCGTCTTTAACGTCAACGACGACACAATGGATGCGAACGATCGGATTATCTCGGTCGCGTCGTGCACCACCAACTGCCTGGCACCGATGGCGAAAGCGCTGCACGACAGCTTCGGTATTCAGCTTGGCACTATGACCACCATCCACGCCTACACAGGAACGCAGTCGCTGGTTGATGGTCCACGCGGGAAAGATCTGCGCGCCTCGCGGGCAGCAGCAGAGAACATCATTCCCCATACCACAGGTGCCGCCAAGGCCATTGGTCTGGTTATTCCGGCGTTGAGCGGAAAATTAAAAGGCCATGCCCAGCGTGTTCCGGTGAAAACCGGATCCGTTACGGAACTGGTTTCGATATTGGGGAAAAAAGTCACTGCTGAAGAGGTCAACAACGCGCTGAAAAAAGCCACGCAAAATAATGAGTCGTTTGGTTATACCGACGAGGAAATCGTCTCGTCAGATGTCATTGGCTCGCATTTCGGTTCGGTATTTGATGCAACACAAACCGAGATTACCGAAGTGGGCGATCTGCAACTGGTAAAAACCGTCGCCTGGTACGATAACGAATACGGTTTTGTCACCCAGCTTATTCGTACGCTGGATAAATTTATCAAGCTCTAATATTCTGGCGGAGGTCCGCCTCCGCCCTCTTTCATTTCCCGCGAATTCAATACGTTGTGAGTCTCTCCCCGTTTTCGATTCACTGACTGTGCTATAGCTAACCTTTGCCACTGAGGGAGCATAGTAATGGAAGCACTGAGTCGTGAAACGTTAGAAAACATGATGGAGCAAGCCGTTGCCCACGCAACCACCGTCTCATTCTGGCCGCAGAGTGAAGCCCCCGGAGCAAAAAACAGCGATGCGGTGTTTACGCCTGAACCCCGACATACAGGAACATCTCAGTATGATCGTGCTGTCACCGGTATTCGCGCCCCGGAAATTACCGTTTATGCCCCCGAAAAACCTAACGGCGTAGGGATCCTTGTTACACCGGGAGGTTCTTACCGTCGCGTGGTGATGGATAAAGAAGGCAGCGTACTGGCACCATTCTTTAACGCTCGCGGTTATACCCTGTTTGTGATGACCTACCGCATGCCGGGTGATGGCCATGAGGAAGGTGCAAACGCGCCGCTGGCCGATGCCCAGCGCGCCATGCGCTACATTCGCGCCAACGCCCATGAATGGAAAATTAACCCTGATCGTATCGGTGTGTTGGGCTTCTCTTCCGGTGGTCACGTAGCCGCCAGCCTGGGAACCCGGTTTGCCGAACCGGTTTATACACCGATTGATAGCATAGACGAGCAACCTGCGCGTCCTGCGTTCATGGCACTGGTGTACCCGGTTGTCACCCTGCGCGAAGATATCGGTCACCCGGGATCCCGTCTTGAGCTGGTTGGCGCTACGCCAGAAAAGGAAGATCTGCGCCACTATTCTCTGGAAGAACGCGTGGATAGCACAACGCCGCCGACGTTCCTGCTACACGCCATTGACGATCCGGCGGTGAAAGTGGAAAACAGCCTGGTTTTCTTTAATGCGCTACGTGAGCAGGGCGTTCCGGTCGAAATGCATCTGTTTGAACGCGGTAAGCACGGATTTGGTATTCGCGATGCGCAAGGGTTACCGCTGGCCATCTGGCCGGAAATGATGATGAACTGGATCGCCACCAAAGTGTGAGAATTGCGCCGGGTGGCGTACAGGCTCACCCGGCGAAAAACTTAAGACTGCAAATACACTACCTGTGTTTGCAGGTATTCATTCAGACCGTGTTTACCATCTGCCCCGCCAATCCCGGACTTGCGCCAGCCAGCGTGGAAGCCCTGCATCGCCTCGAAGTTTTCGCGATTAATATAGGTTTCGCCAAACTTCAGTCCCTTAATCGCCTTCATTGCCGTATTCAGATTCTGCGTATAGATCGATGAGGTCAGTCCGTAGTCGCTGTCATTGGCCATTGTCAGCGCCTGTTCCAGCGTATCAAATGCAACCACCGGCAGCACCGGACCAAACGTCTCCTCGTGCATAATCGCCATATCCTGGCGCACGTCTAACAGTAACGTCGGCGGATAGTAATAACCTTTGCCGGCAACGGCTTTACCGCCCAGCACCACACGGGCGCCTTCCTGCACCGCTCGCTCGACTTTTTGCTCTACACGCTCCAGCGCAGCGGCGTTAATCAGCGGCCCCATCGCAATGTCATTGCGTTCGGCCGGATTGCCAAACTGCACGGCTTTCATCGCCTCACCCAGACGATTAACGAACTGGTCATAGATACCTTTCTGAACGTATACGCGCTCGGCACAGTTGCATACCTGTCCGGTATTAATCACCCGTGAGTCAACAATGGCCTTCACTGCCAGCTCAAGGTCAGCATCGTCCATCACGATAGCTGGAGCTTTACCACCCAACTCCAGACAAACTTTGGTGATGTTTTTGGCCGCTGCGGCCATAATTTTCTCACCTGCGCCGACGCTACCGGTCATGCTCACCATGGCGACCTTCGGGTTTCCGGCCAGCTCCTGACCGACCGTTTCACCGCGTCCCAGCACCAGGTTAAAGACTCCGCGCGGTAAACCAATGTCATCAACAATTTTGGCAAAGGCGATGGCGTTATTCGGTGTGAATTCACTCGGCTTAATGACGATGGTATTCCCCGTCAGCAAGGCGGGAGCCAGTTTGCGGGCAATCAGGAAAAACGGGAAGTTCCACGGTAGAATGCCCGTCGTCACGCCCAGTGCACGCTTAAACAGCAGGATATTCTCACCCGGGCGATCGCTTTGCAGGATCTCGCCTTCATAACGACGCGCCCATTCCGCCATGTAATCGATATAGTCGGCGGTAAACGCGACTTCAACGTCAGCCAGTTGTTGAATTTTTCCACCTTCCGCCACAATCAACGCGCTGATTTCATCGGCTCGCTGGCGGATACCTGCAGAAATTTTGCGTAACCAGTTTGCCCGTTCAATGGCAGGCAACGCTTCCCATTGCGGCTGAGCGCGATCCGCAGCATCGATCGCTTTACGCGCATCTTCGGCACGCCCATCGGGAATACGCGAGATAATCTCTTCCGTGGCCGGATTGACGACATCAATCCAGGCGTCATCGTGCCAGGTCACAAACTGCCCATCGATATACATAGGATGTTGTACGGGTACTGACATGCGGCTCTCCTGTGATTGATTTGTTTTTAACAAGTAAAACTATTGTTAATTAATATCAATCATGCATGACGCATTATCGCTGGAGTGGCGGTTCTGTGAACTGCTTCATAAAAGCGTCTGGAAAAGTGATGATGAAGAGAAAAAACGGATGGGCTTTCTGCCCGTTTGCCATAAAACGCCGACAAACGGGCAGCAAAAATTACAGAGAACGGCTCTCCAGTAAGTCGGTCAGCGCGGTATCATTTTTTAGCTGCTGCCAGGCTTGCTCAACGTCCTGGGGAATATCAACATGTACGATAAAATCGTGTCCACAGGGCCCATACCCGGCAGCATCATCCCGCAGGCGCGGAAGTTCACCGGTAATGAGAGAAAGATAGCGGTCTACCGACCACAGACCTTCTGCCGCGGGCACAAAATCCACGCCGTTGTGCTGTTGGGCCAGTTCAGGAATGAAACCAGGGAAACTCAACCAGCGCGGCGCATGTTGCTCATCGCGGGTTACGCGCTGAAACGTGGCCATTGTGCGGCGTTGCATAGTGGGATCCTGCACCACAATGACGGTATGAATGCTTTCTGCCGCCTGATTCAGTAACGCACAGCTAAATCGGGCATTTTCACCGCAGTTTGTCGACTGATCTTCCACCCAAATTTTCTCACCTGGAATTTGCCAGAACTGGTGAGCAATATCGGCAAGGATCGCCGCTTCCGCGCGCCCGGTAGTACGAATGATGTTATAACGCGGATGCCGGGCAATCGCATCATACAGAAAGCGCGTGGAATGACCGATACCACCGCTAATCAGCAAGGGAACCTGTTGCTCTTTCGCGATCCGACAAGCAGCGTCGATGGTCGGAATAACCGCGTTCCCTGCCAGAATCACGCAATCTGACTGAACGGAGATATTCCCCGTAAAATCATTCTGCGCCAGCCATCGCCCTACGGTATTGATAGCCGCAAGAGTGGTTGCGGAAAGTGTCGGAAACTGACTCATATTGATGACTCCTGGTGTTTATCTTTACCGGGTACAGATGCCGGATGGCGACTACGCCTTATCCGGCCTACGGCCCTGCACCGATTTATCCCGAAATCTGCTCCATCGCCTGCAGAATACGTTTATCGGAGATCGGATACGGTGTACCAAGCTGCTGGGCAAAATAGCTGACGCGCAGCTCTTCTATCATCCAGCGGATCTCTTTGACATCGGCATCTTGACGGCGCGCGGGAGGCAGTTTATTGAACCATTGCTGCCAGGCCTGCTGCACACTGTCCACTTTCAGCATCTGTGCACGGTCACGGTGCGGATCGATAGCCAGTTTTTCCAGACGTTTTTCAATAGCCTGCAAATAACGCAACGTATCGCCCAGACGTTTGAAACCGTTGCCGGTAACAAACCCGCGATACACCAGTCCGCCCATTTGCGATTTGATATCCGCAAGACCCAGCGCCATGGTCATATCCACGCGCCCTTTCAGACGTTTGTTGATATTAAACACTGCGGTCAGGATCTGTTCGACCTGCTTCGCAATCTCCACCACCGTATCGTTCAGTTCAGCCCGCACTTTCTCATGCAGCGCGGTAAAGCCTTCTTCGGTCCACACCGGGCCACCGTTGGCGTCAATTAACTGATCCACACCGCAGGAGATACAGTCGTCAATCAAATCCAGAACTTTACCGTATGGGTTAAAGTACAGCCCCAGCTTGGCTTTATTGGGTAGCTTCTCGTGCAAATATTTGATTGGCGAAGGAATATTCAGCAGCAACAGGCGGCGTAAACCGCACCACATCGCCTGCTGTTGTTCCAGCGGATTATCAAACAGTTTGATGGCAACGCTGTCACGCTCATCGACCAGCGCCGGCCACGCTTTCACCTTATAGTTACCGCGTTTTTGTTCGTAACTTTCCGGAAGCTGACCGAAGCTCCAGATGTGCAACCCACTCTGTTCGATGCCGTCATCGGCCACCGCGGACAATGTTTCCTGAACTTTGCCCTTCAGCGCATCTTTCAGGCCCTGTAGCGAACGTCCTTCCTGCAGTTTCTTATTTTTATCATCCACCACCCGGAAGGTGATTTTTAAGTGATCTGGCACCTGATCCCAGTGCCAGTCTTCACGGTCAACGGTAACGCCGGTCATGCGGCGCAGTTCACGCTCCAGCGAGTCCAGCAGCGGCAGTTCCAGCGGTGTGACGCGGCCTAAAAACGCTTCCGCATAGTTCGGCGCGGGCACAAAGTTGCGTCGTACCGGTTTTGGCAACGACTTAATCAGGGCTATCACCAGTTCGCGACGCAGTCCCGGGATTTGCCATTCAAAACCGCTCTCTTCGATCTGATTAAGCAGCGGGAGTGGAATATGTACGGTCACACCGTCCGCATCGGCTCCGGGTTCGAACTGGTAGCTCAGGCGCAGCTTAAGGTTACCCTGATGCCAGAAGTTCGGATAATCCAGCTTACTGATTTTTTCCGCGCCCTCTTTGATAAGCATGCTCTTTTCAAAGTTGAGCAGATCCGGTGTTTCACGGCTGACCTTTTTCCACCAGCTATCAAAGTGACGAGCAGAAACTACGTCATGGCTGATACGTTGGTCGTAGAACTCAAACATCGTTTCGTCATCGACGAGAATGTCGCGGCGGCGCGATTTATGCTCCAGCTCTTCGATTTCGTTGCGCAGTTTCAGGTTGTCGCGGAAGAAGGCGTGACGAGTCTGCCAGTCGCCCTCCACCAGCGCGTGGCGGATAAACAGCTCACGGCACAGCGCCGGATCAATCTGGCTGTAATTCACCTTACGGGCCGCCACAATCGGTAAACCGTAGACGGTGACCTTTTCTGTCGCCATCACAGCACCCTGCGCGCGCTCCCAGTGAGGTTCACTGTATGAACGTTTGATCAGATGCTGGGCTACCGGTTCCACCCATTCAGGATCGATACGCGCAGCAATACGTCCCCACAGGCGGCTGGTTTCCACCAGCTCCGCGACCATCGTCCACTTCGGCGGTTTTTTGAATAAACCCGACCCCGGAAAGATCGAGAAGCGAGCGTTACGCGCCCCGGTAAACTCCTGTTTATCGGTATCTTTCATCCCGATATGCGACAGTAAACCGGTCAGCAACGCGACGTGGATCTCCCGATATTCAGCAGGTTCGCTGTTAACCGGAATACCCAACTCTTTCACCACCTGGCGCAGTTGCGTGTAGATATCCTGCCACTCGCGCACGCGCAGGTAGTTCAGGAAATCGACTTTGCACTGGCGACGGAACTGGTTTGACGACAGTGCTTTTTGCTGCTCGCCGAGATAGTTCCACAGATTCACAAATGCAAGAAAATCAGACTCTTTGTCGTGGAAGCGGCGATGTTTCTCGTCGGAAGCCTGCTGCTTGTCCATCGGACGCTCGCGCGGATCCTGAATGGACAGCGCCGAGGTAATGATCATCGCCTCACGCACACAGCCATGTTTTTGCGCTTCCAGCACCATGCGCGCCAGCCGTGGGTCCACTGGCAGTTGCGACAGCTGACGGCCCAACGGCGTTAACTTGTAAGCGGTTGCCTGTTCGTCGGTGGTTATCGCCCCCAGCTCTTCGAGCAGGCGTACACCGTCCTGAATATTGCGCTTATCCGGCGCTTCAACAAACGGGAACGCGGCGATATCGCCCAGCCCCAACGCGGTCATCTGCAAAATAACGGATGCCAGGTTGGTACGCAGGATCTCCGGGTCGGTAAACTCCGGACGCGACAGGAAATCGTCTTCGGAATACAGACGAATACAGATCCCTTCCGATACACGGCCGCAACGCCCTTTACGCTGATTCGCAGAGGCCTGGGAAACCGGTTCAATCGGCAGGCGCTGCACTTTGGTGCGGTAGCTGTAGCGGCTGATACGCGCCGTACCCGGGTCGATAACGTATTTAATGCCCGGCACGGTCAGTGACGTTTCCGCCACGTTGGTTGCCAGCACGATGCGACGCCCGCTGTGCGACTGGAACACGCGGTTCTGTTCGCTGTTTGAAAGGCGCGCATACAGCGGCAGCACTTCGGTGTGGCGTAAATCCAGCTTATTCAGGGCATCGGCAGTATCACGGATTTCACGTTCGCCGCTCATGAAGATCAGAATATCGCCTGGCCCTTCACGTCCCAGTTCATCTACGGCATCAAAAATTGCCTGCAGCTGGTCACGCTCAGTGTCATCTGCATCTTCAACAATCGGGCGATAGCGCACTTCCACCGGATACGTTCGGCCGGAGACTTCGATAATCGGCGCGTTATTGAAATGCTTTGAAAAACGTTCAGGATCGATGGTCGCCGACGTGATGATAATTTTTAGATCCGGGCGACGCGGTAGAAGTTCTTTCAGATAGCCGAGCAGAAAATCGATATTCAGACTGCGTTCATGCGCTTCATCGATGATGATGGTGTCGTACTGCATTAGCAGCCGATCCTGTTGGATTTCCGCCAGCAGGATACCGTCCGTCATCAGCTTGACCATGGTGTTATCACTGACATGATCGCTAAAACGAACCTTATAACCGATACAGCCGCCTGGCTCGGTTTGCAGTTCTTCCGCAATACGGTTCGCCACAGTACGCGCCGCCAGACGACGCGGCTGGGTATGGCCGATCAGCCCTTTTACCCCGCGCCCCAGCTCCATACAGATTTTGGGTAACTGGGTGGTTTTCCCCGAACCGGTCTCACCGGCAACAATCACCACCTGATGGTCGCGAATTGCTTCCAGAATATCCTGTTTTTTCTGGCTGACGGGCAGGTTTTCCGGATAGCTGATTTCCGGACGCGCCGCTTCACGCAGCACAACTTTACCGGCTGCCTGCTCAATCTCTTTCGCCATCTCCTGGTAAATGGCCTGTTGTGCATCAGGATTTTTAACCTTCTTCACACCGTGCAGACGGCGGGCAAAACGCTGTCTGTCACGCAGCATCAGTGAGTCCAGCTGTTGCTGCAACATGTTGAAGGTTAATTTTTGTTGTTCTGTCATAGCGTTAAAAGGCAGTGCTCTGCCGGGTTAAATCTCTTTTAGATGATGGGTATAGAGTACCACATCGGCGCTTTTCATGTGTTGTTCAATAATTTCGAACATAGGATTCGATATATTGCGCTATCACTGCGACAGGATTGTGAATAAAGTGTCAACAAGCAACGGGGCACTCCCCCCTTCAAACACATAAAAGGAAACACCCATGAGCAAGGTATTAGTTCTTAAATCCAGTATTCTGGCAGGGTACTCTCAGTCTGGTCAGTTGTCTGATTATTTTGTTGAACAGTGGCGTGAAAAGCACTCTGCTGATGAAATCACTGTCCGTGACCTGGCTGCAAATCCTGTACCGGTACTGGATGGCGAACTGGTGGGTGCGATGCGCCCGAGCGATACACCGCTGACACCGCGTCAGCAAGAAGCGCTGGCGCTGTCCGATGAGCTGATTGCTGAGCTGAAAGCGCATGATGTGATTGTTATCGCCGCGCCGATGTACAACTTCAACATCCCAACGCAGCTGAAAAACTACTTTGACCTGATTGCCCGCGCCGGTGTGACTTTCCGTTATACCGAGAAAGGCCCGGAAGGTCTGGTGACGGGTAAACGCGCTGTGGTGCTGACCAGCCGTGGTGGTATTCATAAAGACACACCAACCGACTTGATCACGCCGTACCTGAACGTATTCCTGGGCTTTATCGGCATCACCGACGTGAATGTCGTCTTTGCTGAAGGTATTGCTTACGGTCCGGAAGTGGCATCTAAAGCACAATCCGACGCGAAAGCCGCTATCGACAGCGTAGTCGCTGCCTGATAATTCCCCCTCTCACCATCCGGTGAGAGGGTTTCTCCAACACTTACTTCTTTACCTGTACCCGTATCTGTTTGCCGTGAATGCGATTAATATCACGCCAGATGGTTGCATAATCCCTGCATTTCGCCAGATTCTCTTCCCAGCAATGAAGCAAAAATTGTTCAGGCTCCGCGACATCCCGGCTTAACAGCTTGAATACCCAACGATTCCAGACGTACCACTTGAGAAGCCACATGATTTCACCCCACGACGCGACCGGTGTTGGACTATACCAGCATCCATTTTATGCCGTGTGGCAACTATTGCGATGTCGATGAATAATTCAGCGTCGTGTCCCTCTGGCTGTGTGAAAAAGCGATTTACTCTTTTTTCAACCACTTACCATTAATACCCTGCACATACTCTCCCGGTTTAGCGCGAGCAACCAGCTTTTGCCCGGCCATTTTTGCCACTTCATCTGGCGGAATATTATTGCTCTCAGCCAGTTGCTGATAGCTGGCGTTGCGCGCTTTATTAATCTCACTCACCAGCGCCTGCGTTTCGGCATCGGTTTGCAATGCAACCAGATAGCCATTGAGCGTTTCCCCTACTCGTCCCTGAGTTCTGGCTTCATTCAGGGTCAATGCCCACGCATTGCTACTGAGTAAACTCAGGACAACCAGCGCCACTGCAAACTGTTTTCTCATCATGACCTCAGAACAAATCGCTGCGCGATTTCAATAAACTTTCGACGTCTTTATCAACTTTGATATGGATCTCATGCTCGATTTTGACGTTCATATTAATGGTGATGGGCTCTTTTGGCGCAGCCACTTCGATTCTGGGAGTGCACCCTACCAGCAGAGATGAAGCCAGCAGACCCAGCATGGCAGCTATCGTTTTCATTGTTGTTCCTCACATTCCTTGCCTTCCGGGCAATGGGTTTCCGGCAGCGCTGCATTTTGTTCAAGCCATGCCTGTAAATTGTCGCCAAAACGCAAACTGCGCCATAGCGTAAAGACGTTTTCCTCGTGGGTATAATTCAAATTAACCGTACCTACTTTGCCATCTACCCGACTATTGCCAGTCACGGTTGACTGCATGGTTAAGACACCGAGGTTATCCAGATTTATTTTCGTCCACGAATGGCTTATTTCCATATAACGCAGCCAGTTAATGGCCGCCCCCGCCGCCATGTTATCTTTGACGACCGCATCCGCAGTGTCCTTATCAATACGCAATGTCATCGGCCCTGGATTAGTCAACCAGCCGTCTTTAATGATCCATTTTTCGTTATCCAGCCATAATGGCAACGCGCCACTGACCGGGCCAGACATGGCGAACTGTTTGGGGTTAACCGCACTGATAAGCTCGCTGGAAGAGATATTCTGCACCCGCAATAAGGCCGGGTCGTGCTGCGGCATTCGCAGTTGCTGCATGATGATTTTGCCCCCCAGCAGGTCGGCGCTGACATCGCTCAACAGTAACGGGTTGTTTTCACTCCAGGGGTACGCCCCCTGCAGATCGGCGGCGATATTCTTCACCGTCACCTGATTGACCACTTCCGCAATACGCAGTGAAATAGGTCCACGCGTACCCAGCTGCCATGCACCTTCACTAAACCGGAAAGGCAATACAAAATCGACACCGTTGATTTGGTTGTCGGGCATCCAGGCGCTACCGCCTTTTAACACTCCATGACCGCCCGCTTCAAAGCCCTGCTCCGGGGCTGCCGAAAACGCGACCTGCGCATACAGCTCACCTTCTCGTAGCTTCATTTTCCAGTCAGGTGGGACCAGAGGCTGGAATACGGTGAGCGATTGTTTTGGCCACCAGGCCTGTCCGCGCAGGCGGATACCGTCCCAACGACCATTCAGCTGTACGGGCCCAATCGCCCCCGCGTGAAGCTGGCCTTTGAACTGGAAAATTGTCGGATCGCTACCTTCCACGCTGAACTTCAGCGTCGATGGTGGTAACACGCTTCCCCCGGTGAAGGTGGTGCTCCCTGCGTCCAGCGACAGTGCGCCGCTAAATGTTGGTTTGGTTGCATCACGCACCCAGACTATCGGTTCGTCCATCACCAGACGTGGGTTTTCCACCTTCATCGTGCCGTATTGCAGATGATCAAATCCGGTGGAAAGATCAAATAGCTTCAGGGTGTTGTCATGCCATTCCCCTTTACCCGCCACGTCCCAACGGGCATGCATCGGCGTAAAGCTGCCTTCACCCCAATATCGCCACTGCCAACGACCGGCATCAGGAAGAAAATCATTTGCCAGACCATCCAGATGCAATTCAAAACCGCCCATCTGGTTTTCATGCGCACGTAAAATAGCCTGCAGACGGCCATCCACGCCGCGTTGTGTGACTTTTACACCTGCCAACGGCCAGCGAATCTCGTCAATATCCAGCGAATCAATCACCCTCCCACGTGAGCGCAGCAGCGCCCCTGGCTCGAAAGCCAATTGCGGATCGTACAGACTTCCGGTGAGTCTGGCGGGTAATTTCGCGTAGAAGATCAGATCGCCCTGTTTCGCTTCACCGGTCAACTGTAGCGGCATATCGCTACTATCCATACCAAGCTTACCTGGCCCCAGCGTTAATACGGCGTTTCCTTTACCGGCATCGCCATGCGTCAGAATGTTCAGACGTCCACTCACCACCGCGTTTTCCAGTCCGGCCTGCCAGTTTTCAACCTTCATGCCCAGCCGGCCACTTAACGGGAATCCCTGATAAGGCCAGTTCCAGCGTCCGTCGCTGATGGTCAGTTGCTGGCGTGTTATTTCCCACGGAAGGTCAAGCAGCGGATCGGCATTATCCCGCGCCATCACGATCAGTTGTCCGCTGTTTTGTTGCCACTCCAGTTCGGCGTCCACAAGCGTAGGCTCTTGCGGCAAACTTAACGTCGCAACCGCATGACCGCTTACCGGTAGTCCATCGGGCACCAGTGGCATAGTAAATTCACCGACCAGTTTTACTGGCGGCTGGCCTTCAAATGCCGCAACATCCAGCTCCGTTACCGTGAGGTTTTGCCCGTGCAAACTCCCCTGAAATTTAACTTTTTCACCCTGGTAACGCAGCTGTTGAGTAGAGGGAGTGAGCGAGAGTGACAGTTTTCCCTGCCATTCCTGCCATGGAGAAAGGATAAGTTTGTCGATGTTAATCCAGGTATTGGGCAGCATTGACTGCCATTCAGCCAGCGTTTTAGGCGCTACCGGCGATGGCTCTGCCTGCGGCAATTTGGCCAGGCAAGCTGAATCCAACTCAATGGTCCCGACATTCAGCGCCCAGCGGCTGGGGTGAGACAGATCCGCCTGAGTGATGCGTGCTAGCGGGCAATCTTCAACCAGATAGCGGAGTTCAGGTATATGCAACCCATGCCGTGTCAGCCGCGGGCTCTCATCCAGCGCGATGCGTGTTCCAACGGGTAACCAGATACCCACCAACGTAGGCACCCACAGGCCAAGCGTCATCACTAGCGTCAGCGGCACGAGAATCAATAATAAGAGGAGTGCCAGAACGGCTTTATATTTACCCTTCATGGGTAGTTAATATCCTGATTTAGCAAAAATTTAAGCCGGTTTAGGCCTGTATTGTGGCATGTTTAACTGGATATGCCCACATTAAGGATAGATAACCGATTTACAGGCACGCTGTTACACGTGCCGTCGGGGATATTAAGATTCAGACTTAATGAGGCCTCAGTTGTCCATCGCTATGTTTAGGTCCGATACGACCTGCTTCTATCAGAATTTCCTCAATGAGTTCTTCGAGGCACTCCCTACCATGATGATCGCAGACCAGATGTACCTGCCGGGAAATCTCATCAGGTTTCATACCATCGCATAATGCCGCCTTGAGCATTAGGGTGGCCCATCGTTTTGCTTCAGAGTGAGTCAGCATAACCCCTCCCGATAATTGCTACCTGTATAAGCGTAGCTGTCCGGATGTGATTCGGCTGGCTTTTTACCTGCCGCGATATTCGGGTGTTGAGTTGGATAGAAAAATATCCAGTTGTTGAAATTGTGTAACCTGCCCACACTAACAACAGATACGGTGAAATTATTCATTACGCCTATGACTATCAATAACTTTTTAGATTTTGTAAAATAATTTGAATTGAATTAATGTGACGTCAAAATCACTGGAGAAAGTCTTATGAAACTCGCCATCTATAGTACAAAACAGTACGACAAGAAGTATCTGCAGCAGGTTAACGAGGCTTTTGGTTTTGAACTTGAATTCTTTGACTTTCTGTTGACGGAAAAAACAGCCAAAACCGCCCATGGCTGCGAAGCCGTGTGCATTTTCGTCAACGACGATGGCAGCCGCCCCGTTCTGGAAGAACTGAAAAAGCATGGCGTGAAATATATCGCGCTGCGCTGCGCCGGGTTCAATAACGTCGATCTCGACGCAGCAAAAGAGCTGGGTCTGCAGGTGGTTCGTGTTCCAGCTTATTCACCAGAGGCCGTCGCAGAGCATGCGATTGGCATGATGATGACGCTGAATCGCCGTATTCACCGCGCCTATCAGCGTACCCGTGATGCCAACTTCTCTCTTGAGGGGCTGACCGGTTTTACTATGTATGGCAAAACCGCTGGGGTGATCGGTACCGGTAAAATCGGTATCGCTGCACTGCGGATCCTGAAAGGTTTTGGTATGCGTCTGCTGGCGTTCGATCCTTACCCGAGCGCTGCTGCGCTGGAGTTAGGCGTTGAATATGTCGATCTTAAAACGCTGTTTGCCGAGTCCGATGTCATCTCTCTGCACTGCCCGTTAACACCGGAGAATTATCATCTGCTCAATCACGAAGCCTTTGAGCAAATGAAAAATGGCGTGATGGTCATTAACACCAGTCGTGGTGCATTGATCGACTCACAAGCCGCTATCGACGCGCTGAAAAACCAGAAAATTGGTTCTCTGGGTATGGACGTGTATGAGAACGAACGCGATCTGTTCTTTGAAGATAAATCTAATGACGTCATTCAGGATGATGTGTTCCGTCGTCTGTCAGCCTGCCATAACGTGCTGTTTACCGGTCATCAGGCATTCCTGACAGCTGAAGCGTTGACCAGTATTTCTGAGACTACGCTACAGAATCTGGCCCAAATATCCAAAGGCGAGACCTGTCCAAACGCCCTCTTCTAATCTCTGAGCTCCCCTGACGTCAGGGGGGCATTTTCAGACAATCACCGATGATAAAACATTCAGTATCATTATTATATTGAATGTATTCCCGTCACAAACGTAGAGAAATTTAATGAAGAAAGTTGTCACGTTGATTGCGCTCAGCATGCTGATGGCTGGCTGTGTGAGCAATGGAAAAGTTTCCGTCAATCGCGAACAGTTGCAGCATCACCGCTTCGTTTTGCAAAGCGTGAATGGTAAAGCCGTCACCACCGCCAACAACCCACCTGAGTTAAGTTTTGGCGAAAACATGACGGTATCAGGCAAGATGTGTAATCAATTCCACGGCCAGGGCAAGCTGTCCGACGGTGAGTTGAAGGTAAAAGATATGGCGATGACGCGTATGATGTGCGCCGATCCGCAGCTTAACGCGCTCGACGGGATCGTCAGCGAAATGTTTAAGCAAGGCGCACAGGTCGATCTAACTGCTGACCAGTTAACGCTGGCGACAGCAGAACAAACGCTGACGTATAAACTCGCGGATTTAATGTAGGAAACGCGGAGACTCAGTAGCTCCCACAACTTCCGGCGGCAAGCGACTGCTCACTACAGCGTTTGCCGTTGGGTAGCGCGCACATCCCGATGGCTGAACCATCCAGTTGACGAGCAACAGAGAGCGAACCGCCAATCATGGCGCAATTAGCTTCTCCAGAACTGGACATTGCTGCCTTCATGCCCGGTGCGACATGCGCGGCGGTTGCCTGCTGAACAGGTTCGCTGCTACAAGCCGATAATAATAACGCGGCACATCCTACCCAAAACGCTGCGCGCATCTTACTCCCCTCTGAATAATAACCAAACGACACAGCCATAAATAATAGGCAGCGGAAACACCGCCGTCGAGAGGCAAAATACGCATTTATGCGCACTGTTTACATTTTCTGGCAATTTTTTGCCTGCTCCTTTGATCAAACCATTCATTCTGTTTATTCCAGGGACACAAAAGCGAAAATCTGTCTTTAGCGCTTTTGCTAAAATAGAAGGATAACTACAGGATTCGCCGCTGTTACGCGAGTCCCTCTTTTTGCGCAATGTAAGGGTGTCAGTATGATCACAATTGACGGTAATGGTGCGGTTGCTTCAGTCGCATTTCGTACCAGCGAGGTTATCGCCATCTACCCGATTACGCCCAGTTCAACGATGGCTGAACAGGCGGATGCCTGGGCCGGGAACGGGCTTAAGAACGTGTGGGGGGATACCCCTCGCGTCGTAGAAATGCAGTCAGAAGGCGGCGCGATCGCAACCGTTCATGGCGCGTTGCAGACCGGTGCACTCTCTACGTCGTTTACCTCATCGCAGGGCCTGTTGCTGATGATCCCAACGCTGTACAAACTGGCCGGTCAGTTGACCCCGTTTGTACTGCACGTTGCGGCTCGTACAATTGCTACTCACGCATTATCAATCTTTGGCGATCATTCCGACGTGATGGCGGTGCGCCAGACAGGATGTGCGATGCTGTGTGCCAGCAGCGTTCAGGAGGCACAGGACTTTGCACTGATTTCGCAAATAGCTACCCTGAAAAGCCGGGTTCCGTTCATTCATTTTTTTGATGGTTTCCGTACATCCCATGAAATCAATAAAATTGTGCCACTGGCCGACGACACGATCCTCGGACTGATGCCGCAAGCGGAAATCGATGCTCATCGCGCTCGGGCGCTTAATCCTGAGCATCCAGTTATTCGCGGTACGTCTGCGAACCCGGACACCTATTTCCAGTCACGCGAGGCAACAAACCCGTGGTACAACGCGGTTTACGATCATGTAGAACAGGCGATGAACGATTTCGCCTCAGCGACAGGTCGCCAGTACCAGCCATTTGAATATTACGGCCATCCTCAGGCTGAGCGCGTCATTATCTTAATGGGTTCGGCAATTGGAACCTGTGAAGAAGTCGTTGAAGATCTGCTGGCGCGTGGCGAGAAAGTCGGCGTTCTGAAAGTACGTCTGTTCCGTCCATTCTCTGCCAGACATTTACTGCGCGCGCTGCCGGAAACCGTACGCAGCATCGCCGTCCTGGATCGCACCAAAGAGCCCGGCGCACAGGCAGAACCGTTGTATCTGGATGTGATGACCGCGCTGGCGGAAGCCTTTAACTGCGGCGAGCGAGAAACCCTACCGCGCGTGATTGGCGGACGTTATGGCCTTTCTTCCAAAGAGTTTGGTCCAGACTGCGTGATGGCGGTCTTTAATGAGCTGAGTAGCGCGAAGCCGAAACCTCGCTTTACTGTCGGTATCTATGATGATGTCACCAACTTGTCGCTACCGTTACCAGAAAACACCCTGCCCGGTACGGCTAAGCTCGAAGCGCTGTTTTATGGGTTAGGCAGCGACGGTAGCGTGTCAGCCACCAAAAACAATATCAAGATTATTGGTAACTCTACGCCATGGTATGCGCAGGGTTATTTCGTCTACGACTCGAAAAAAGCAGGCGGTCTGACGGTTTCTCACCTGCGCGTCAGCGAGCAGCCTATTCGATCAGCGTATCTGGTATCGCAAGCCGATTTCGTTGGCTGTCACCAGCTGCAATTTATCGATAAGTATCAGATGGTCGAGCGCCTGAAACCAGGCGGTATCTTCCTGCTCAACACCCCGTACAGTGTGGATGAAGTCTGGGCGCGTTTGCCGCAGGAAGTTCAGGCGGTACTAAATCAGAAGAAAGCCCGTTTCTACGTGATTAATGCGGCCAAAATCGCCCGCGAATGCGGTCTGGCAGCGCGTATTAACACCGTGATGCAAATGGCATTCTTCCATTTGACGCAAATCTTACCCGGCGACAGCGCGTTGGCTGAATTGCAGGGGGCGATTGCGAAAAGTTACAGCAGTAAAGGACAGGACCTGGTTGAACGTAACTGGCAGGCTCTGGCCCTGGCGCGCGAATCCGTAGCCGAAGTAGCACTCCAGCCAGTTGATCCGCACAGCGCAAACCGCCCTCCGGTGGTTTCTGATGCCGCACCTGATTTCGTGAAAACAGTCACCGCGGCAATGCTCGCCGGTCTGGGTGATGCCCTTCCCGTATCCGCGCTGCCGCCAGACGGCACCTGGCCAATGGGCACCACGCGTTGGGAAAAGCGTAATATCGCCGAAGAGATCCCCATCTGGAAGGAAGAGCTGTGTACCCAGTGTAACCACTGCGTTGCCGCTTGCCCGCACTCGGCAATCCGCGCCAAAGTGGTTTCACCTGAAGCGATGGAAAACGCTCCTGCCAGCCTGCATTCTTTGGATGTGAAATCTCGCGATATGCGCGGTCAGAAGTATGTCCTGCAGGTTGCACCAGAGGATTGCACCGGGTGTAATCTATGCGTCGAAGTTTGCCCGGCGAAAGATCGCCAAAACCCGGAAATCAAGGCCATCAATATGATGTCGCGCCTTGAGCATGTTGAAGAGGAAAAAGTTAACTATGACTTCTTCCTCAATCTGCCGGAGATCGACCGCAGCAAGCTTGAACGCATTGATATCCGTACCTCGCAGTTAATCACTCCGCTGTTTGAATATTCCGGCGCCTGTTCTGGTTGTGGTGAAACGCCGTATATCAAACTGCTTACGCAGCTGTACGGTGACCGCATGCTGATCGCCAACGCGACTGGCTGTTCATCGATTTATGGTGGTAACCTCCCCTCAACACCGTATACGACCGATGCCAATGGTCGTGGACCTGCATGGGCAAACTCTCTGTTCGAAGATAACGCCGAGTTTGGTCTGGGCTTCCGTCTGACGGTGGATCAACACCGTGTGCGCGTCATGCGTTTGCTGGAGCAGTTTGCAGATAATATTCCGGCTGAACTGAATGACGCCCTGCATGCTGAAGCGACGCCAGAAGTACGCCGTGAACAAGTTGCAGCGCTGCGCCAGCATCTGAAAGATGTCGAAGGTGCACAGCAACTGTTAACCGATGCTGATGCGCTGGTTGAGAAGTCCATCTGGCTGATTGGCGGCGACGGCTGGGCTTACGATATTGGTTTTGGCGGGTTGGATCACGTCCTGAGCCTGACCGAGAACGTCAATATTCTGGTACTGGATACCCAGTGTTACTCCAACACGGGCGGACAAGCGTCGAAAGCCACGCCGCTCGGGGCGGTTACCAAGTTTGGTGAGCATGGCAAGCGCAAGGCTCGCAAAGATCTGGGCGTCAGTATGATGATGTACGGACATGTGTATGTGGCGCAGATTTCCCTGGGCGCCCAGTTGAACCAGACGGTGAAAGCTATCCAGGAAGCGGAAGCCTATCCGGGTCCGTCGCTGATTATCGCCTATAGTCCTTGCGAAGAACATGGTTATGACCTCGCGCTAAGCCACGATCAGATGCGTCAACTCACGGCTACCGGATTCTGGCCGCTGTACCGCTTTGACCCACGCCGAGCAGACGAAGGTAAACTGCCGCTGGCACTGGACTCTCGCCCACCGTCAGACGCGCTGGCTGAAACATTGCTTAACGAGCAGCGCTTCCGCCGCCTGAATGCCCAACAGCCAGAAGTTGCAGAACAGCTGTGGAAAGACGCCGCAGCTGATCTACAAAAACGCTACGACTTCCTGGCCCAACTGGCAGGCAAAGCGGAAAAGAGCGGTACCGAATAATACGTTTTTCTCAGTATTAGCCCGGAACCAAAAAAAAAGCCCGAACAGTTGTTCGGGCTTGTCAATTTATTCGCTGGCTAATTAATAATTGCCATCAATATACCAACGAAAAATAAAACGTGACAATAAAGGCATATAACACGCGCAGAATAGCCCAACAAAATTCAATTGTATAATTTTTATTTTATATATATTTTCATCAACTCATTCATGTCGACTATCACTATTTCCGTAGAATTATTTGTTTAAGGTTTTACTTAAGGCGTAACAATTCATATTTATCTCTTTACGGAACTTCTCCTTTAGCATGCTTTTACTCCCTACATGGGTAGTCACAGGTTAATAAAAAAACTAAAGGATTATTTCAATGAACAGAAAAGTACTGGCGCTCGTAATTCCTGCCCTGCTGGCTGCAGGCGCTGCTCACGCTGCTCACGCTGCTGAAGTTTATAATAAAGACGGCAACAAATTAGATCTCTACGGTAAAGTAGACGGTTTGCATTATTTCTCTGACGACGCTAACAGCGATGGCGATCAGACTTATATGCGTATGGGCTTCAAAGGCGAAACACAGGTTAACGATATGATCACCGGTTATGGCCAGTGGGAATATCAGGTTCAGGCCAACGGCACCGAAGGTGATAAAGGCGACTCCTGGACTCGTCTGGCATTCGCAGGTATTAAAGTCGGCGACTACGGTTCATTCGACTACGGCCGTAATTACGGCGTAATGTACGACGTTGAAGGCTGGACCGATATGCTGCCAGAATTCGGTGGCGACTCTTACACCAAAGCAGACAACTTCATGACCGGTCGTGCAAACGGTGTTGCAACATACCGTAACACCGACTTCTTTGGTCTGGTTGACGGTCTGAACGTTGCACTGCAGTACCAGGGTGCGAACGAAAATCAGTCACCAGAGCAAGAAGGCACCAATAACGGTGGCGACGATCGTAACATGAAGAACTCTAACGGTGACGGCTTCGGTATCTCCTCTACCTACGATCTGGGTATGGGCGTAAGCTTCGGTGCAGCATATACATCTTCTGACCGTACCAATCAACAAGTGAACCATTCTACCGCAGGTGGTGATAAAGCTGACGCATGGACTGCTGGTCTGAAATACGACGCGAACAATATCTACCTGGCAACCATGTACTCTGAAACCCGCAATATGACCCCGTATGGCGGTTCAGATGGTCACGACAATACTATTGCCAACAAAACCCAGAACTTTGAAGTAACTGCACAGTACCAATTTGACTTCGGTCTGCGTCCGGAAGTTTCTTTCCTGATGTCTAAAGGTAAAGATCTGGGTGTAAACGGATCAGACGGCGACAAGGATCTGGTTAAATATGCCTCCGTAGGTGCCACTTATTACTTCAACAAAAACTTCTCCACCTACGTTGATTACAAAATCAACCTGCTAGATGAAGATGATAGTTTCTACAATAAAGATCACAATGACATCTCTACCGATGACACTGTAGCACTGGGTATGGTTTACCAGTTCTAATCCGTCAGCCCGCTGGCAACGGCGGGCTCTCTTTACGTTCTAATAATTCTGTTTTATCCAGATCAAAACATTATATCTATTGCGTTAAAACACTTCTCTGATAGATGATATCTTGCATTAAGACCTGTAGTAGAGGATACCTGCAATGAATCATCATCCTGTAAAATCATCCCGTATTGCATCCGTCGGCTATGACGAATCCTCCCGTACGCTAGAAATTCGCTTTCACCAATTGGCTACGCTGCAATATCAGCAGGTCCCTGCCCGTATTTTTCGTGATTTCCTGATCGTGGTCTCTAAAGGCCGATTTTACGATGGGGTAATAAAAGGCAAATTTCCTGAAATCAAAATAAAGTGATGCCAAAATGTGATCGTTGTCATTGTACATAAAGTGCCATTACGCGGTAAGCTTTACTTGGATACTTAAACAGGAGGTTTTATGAACAGAACGATTCTTGTACCCATCGATATTTCAGACTCAGAATTAACTCAACGCGTTATTGCCCATGTTGAAGCAGAAGCAAAGATTGACGATGCGCAGGTTCATTTTTTAACCGTCATTCCGTCCTTGCCTTATTACGCTTCTCTGGGACTGGCCTACTCGGCAGAGTTACCGGCCATGGACGATCTGAAAGCCGAAGCAAAATCTCAACTGGAAGAGATTATCAAGAAGTTCAATATCCCAACGGACAGAGTGCACGTTCATGTCGCAGAAGGTGCGCCGAAAGACAAGATTCTGGAGATCGCAAAAAAATTACCGGCCGATATGGTCATTATTGCCTCACACCGACCTGACATCACCACCTACCTGCTGGGCTCTAACGCTGCAGCCGTGGTGCGTCATGCGGAGTGTTCGGTACTGGTAGTCCGCTAAGCTGTCTGGCCCGCACATCGTTGCGGGCTTTTTGTTTCTACCTCTTTTACCCTTGATTCCTGTCCTAAATGTGCTGACATTTTTCCCGCTTATCCGTACCATACACGCCACAGTTTTTATATCAGACTTCTTTTGCCGGACGATCCGGCGTGATGCATACTCTTCTGATGCCACACTATGAATTGAGCCTCTATTAAATGTCGCAAAATCAAGATATTAGTAAGAAAGAACAATACAACCTGAACAAATTGCAAAAACGTCTGCGTCGTAACGTCGGCGAAGCCATTGCCGACTTCAATATGATCGAAGACGGCGATCGCATTATGGTGTGCCTTTCCGGCGGGAAAGACAGCTATACCATGCTGGAGATCCTGCGTAATTTGCAGCAAAGCGCCCCGATCAGTTTTTCCTTAGTTGCGGTTAACCTCGATCAGAAACAACCCGGCTTCCCGGAGCACATTCTGCCGGAGTATCTGGAACAGCTGGGCGTTGAGTACAAGATTGTCGAAGAAAACACTTATGGGATCGTCAAAGATAAAATCCCTGAAGGCAAAACGACATGCTCACTCTGTTCTCGCCTGCGTCGCGGCATTCTGTACCGTACGGCAACCGAATTAGGAGCCACCAAGATTGCGCTCGGCCACCATCGCGACGACATCCTGCAAACGCTGTTTTTAAACATGTTCTACGGCGGGAAAATGAAAGGCATGCCACCGAAGCTGATGAGTGATGACGGTAAGCATATCGTGATCCGCCCACTGGCTTACTGCCGTGAGAAAGATATCGAGCGTTTCTCCGAAGCGAAAGGTTTCCCAATTATTCCGTGCAACCTGTGCGGCTCACAGCCTAACCTACAGCGCCAGGTCATTGCTGACATGCTGCGTGACTGGGACAAACGCTATCCAGGCCGCATTGAAACCATGTTCAGCGCAATGCAGAACGTTGTACCTTCACATCTGAGCGATATCAATCTGTTCGATTTTAAAGGCATTAAGCACGGTTCAGAGGTTGTGGACGGCGGTGATTTAGCGTTCGATCGTGAAGAGATCCCGCTGCAACCTGCGGGCTGGCAGCCAGAAGAAGATGATGCTCAACTGGATGAATTACGCCTGAACGTGGTGGAAGTGAAGTAAGCGTCTGTCAGGCCTACAACGTGCATAAGCGCCTGTAGGCCTGATAAGCGGAGCGCCATCAGGCGCCCCAACGGGCAGTTATTTCAATAACCTAACCCGGCAAGTCTTGCCTTTAATCTTACCGTTTTGTAATTGTTTCCACGCCTTGTGCGCTACAGTCTGGCGAACGGCGACATAAACGTGTGCCGGGTGAACGGCAATTTTGCCGATATCGGCGCCATCCAGGCCAATGTCGCCGGTCAGAGCCCCCAGAACATCGCCAGGACGCATTTTCGCTTTTTTACCGCCATCAATGCATAACGTCGCCATCTCTGCTTCCAGCGGCAGGACTGAGCCATTAGCTGGCGCAGTTAGCCAGTTCAGCTTCAGTTGCAGCATTTCAGAAAGAATATTGGCACGCTGCGCTTCTTCCGGCGCACAGAAGCTAATCGCCAGACCGCTGTTGCCGGCACGCGCGGTACGTCCGATACGATGGACATGTACTTCCGGATCCCACGCCAGTTCGAAGTTAACTACCAGCTCAAGTGATTTGATATCCAGGCCACGTGCGGCCACATCGGTTGCGACCAGCACGCGCGCGCTACCGTTGGCAAAACGAACCAGCGTCTGATCGCGATCGCGCTGTTCCAGGTCGCCATGTAATGACAGTGCGCTTTGCCCTGCCGCATTCAGTGCATCGCAAACGGCCTGACAATCTTTTTTGGTGTTACAAAAAACCACGCACGATGCGGGTTGATGCTGGCTGAGTAGCTTTTGCAGCAGTGGAATTTTTCCGTGGCTGGAGGTTTCGAAAAACTGCTGTTCAATAGCCGGTAACGCATCGACCGTATCAATTTCAATCGTTAATGGATTTTGCTGTACCCGGCCACTGATAGCGGCAATGGCTTCCGGCCAGGTTGCGGAAAACAGCAAAGTCTGACGTGACGCAGGCGCAAAGCGAATGACATCATCAATCGCATCGCTAAAGCCCATATCCAGCATGCGGTCGGCTTCATCCATAACCAGCGTATTCAGGGCATCCAGAGAAACGGTGCCTTTTTGCAGGTGGTCAAGTAAACGACCCGGTGTGGCAACAATAATATGTGGTGCATGTTGCAGGGAGTCACGCTGTGCGCCAAAAGGTTGCCCACCGCACAGCGTTAAGATCTTGGTGTTTGGCAGGAAGCGCGCTAAACGACGCAGTTCACCCGCCACTTGGTCGGCAAGCTCGCGCGTTGGGCACAGCACCAGAGACTGCGTCTGAAACAGCGCGGCATCAATATGCTGTAATAGCCCAAGACCAAAAGCAGCCGTTTTGCCACTGCCGGTTTTAGCCTGCACGCGAACATCTTTACCCGCCAGGATTGCCGGTAACGCAGCAGCCTGAACAGGCGTCATTTCAAGATAGCCCAGCTCGTTAAGATTCTCGAGTTGAGCAGCAGGTAAAACATTCAGGGTTGAAAAAGCGGTCACAATTTAATCTCGCGGTAAAAACTCACATTCAGCAGGCGCGTATCCTCGCAGATCTGTGCCCGTGATGCGACAATTTAATCGGTTCTTCATCCGGCGGCGGATCCGGCATCGGCTGCGGACGAGGTATGGGATCGGGAATGGGAACCGGATCGGTCGGTAGCGAATCAGTGTGCGACGTTGCAATCAGACAGGTCATATACCCCTCCAGTCATTCAGGTTGACTCTTTTAGGGTAGACGCTGATTTCCTGCAGGCAAAAAAAAGCCGACTAATCTAAGTCGGCGTCGTACGAATCAATTGTGCTATGCAGTAATTCAAAAAAGGAAGTAAGACAATATGGAGCGCAACGCCCATCGCTTGACGTTGCATTCACCTGCGAGAGAGATATTGCCCCGAATAGGTAGATGGTTTATTGACTTCGCTCAAAAATCAGGACGTTTTCATGCGCAAAAGCCACTAAAAAACGTTGTTGTTACAACCATTTACTACGATGCAACCATAAAGTAACACCACCAATCAGGACCACTAACAGAATACAAAAGAGTGAGAAACCAAACTGCCAACCACCGCCGGGGATACCGCCGAGGTTGACGCCGAAAAGCCCAGTTAAAAATGTGCTGGGAAGAAAAACCATTGCCATCAATGACATTGTATACGTTCGGCGAGCCAGAGACTCCTGCATCACTTGCGCAATTTCATCCGCCATAATACCGGTCCGGGCAATACAGGCGTCTATTTCATCCAGCCCTCTCCCCAGCCTGTCAGCGATATCCTGCATCCGTCTCCGATGGTCGTCGGTCATCCAGGGTAAACGTTCACTCGCCAGACGCGCATAAACATCTCTCTGAGGAGCCATATAACGTCGCATTACAATCAACTGTTTGCGCAGCAATGCCAGGAAGCCGCGTGGGGGAATTTGTTGATCGAGCAAGTTATCTTCCAGATCGATAATTTTGTCGTGCAGTTGTTCGATAAATTCGCTGGCATGGTCGGTGAGCGCATCACAAACATCCACCAGCCAACTGCCACAATCAGCCGGTCCTGTCCCTTCCTGGAGATCGCTGACCACATCATCCAGTGCCAGCACTTTGCGCTGGCGGGTTGAGACAATCAGACGTTCATCCATATATAAGCGCATCGCCACAAGTTGGTCAGGACGCTCGTCGGTGCTGCCGTTAATGCAGCGCAGTGTAATCAGCGTACCTTCCCCGACTCTACTGACGCGTGGGCGTGTACTTTCGCCTGCCAGCGCATCACGCACATTGTTGGGAAGAAGAGGTGTTGTCGCCAACCATTGGGCACTTTCAGGATGAGTGTAATTAAGGTGTAGCCAGCAGGGATGCTGACTATCAATTACATCATTATCGCTCAGCGGTTTTACTCCACCTCGACCATCCAGCAGCCAGGCAAACACGGCATCCGGCACATTAACATCCGTTCCCTTAATGGCTTCCACAGCGCCTCCACAAACATTCAGCCTTTTTCGTTAGTCTAGCTATCAGAATATGTTAAGCAATATCTCATTGTCCCATTGTGCTGAAATGATTCATAAAAATATCTGATAATACAAAAAGCGCCGACGAATGCGACGCTTGCTTCGAAATACCCGGTTAAGCCCGCTGCCATCTCGCTGACTCAAGAGCGTTACTTAAGCGAAATTTATGTGTTCGCGACTGGAGATCAATCACCTGGTTTTTCAGGATACCCGAGGAATCAGAAAGCTCATCAACCATAATGGCATTACTTTGGGTTACATTCTCCAGTTCGGCCAGTGCATGAGAAATTCTGATAATTCCTTTCTCCTGCTCCTGTGTAGTGGTTAATATCTCGCCCATCAGTTGGTTTAATTGACCGGCACCACCGACAATATCATGCATATTTTTTTCTGCTTCACGCACAATAGCTGCACCTTGCTGAACATTTTGATGGGTTTGCGCAATCAGCTGCTTAATATTCTTAGCAGCATCCGCGCTACGGTGTGCAAGCATTCTGACCTCACCGGCCACCACGGAAAAACCTTTGCCATGTTCACCGGCCCTCGCCGCTTCCACGGCAGCATTCAATGCCAGAATATTTGTCTGGAATGCGATACCATCAATTAGCGTAATAATTTCCGTCATCTGCTGTGCACATTCGGTGATTGAACGCATATTTGTCGCAACCTGCACCATTAATTCGCCACCCTGAATGGCGCATTGCGTGGCAACTGTTGCCTGGACGCTGGCGATTTGCGTGTTGTCAGCATTATTTCGCGTATTAACGGCTATTTCATCCATATTAGCAGCCGTTTGCATCAATACTCCAGATTGTTGTTCTGTTTTCACTGAAAGCTCGGCGCTGCGTTCCGCAAGCTGTTCAGAGAGCGCCATCGCCGTTTGTGAGGATGTTCTGATCTCATTAACGAGTGTTGAAATATTACTCGATAAACTATTGATGCCCGGTATTAGTCTACCCGCACAATTATTACCAAACTCTGGAATACTGATCGCCAGATTCCCAGACGTCACTTCCTCAATGCTCCTTTTTACCGTATTGATCGGCATGACCAGGTATTTCGTCATATACCACCATAAGCAAAATACAGAAATAAGGCTTACCACATTTGTACCAATTATAATTTCCGGCGTGGCCGAGAAAATTATCTCAACAATATTTAGAGCGACTGCCGAAATAAGCAGAAATAAAATAATAAAGGTTCTGACGCTAATATCATTTAACATTTTAGTCCTGTGCACTAAGAAATTATGTAGATATTATTTTTTATAGCACCTGCAATGCAGAATGCCATTGCTCTGCGACGAAAGCTGAACTTTCAATGAGAGCCTGCAATCCTTTTACTTAAGGCAAGAAATCACACCTTGTATTCCTGTTAGTTCAGTGTTTTATTCCATCAAATGGCTGTGATGGCGCCAGTCATCAGGTTATTGTGATGACAAGCACATGGAGAGCATAAAACACACAGAACTATAAATTTGGTGAATGTTTATATAAGTAATGGCTCGTTATTTTCACTATCTTCCTGTTTCCTCTAATACCAGTGTAAAAACATAAGAACATTCCCGGTTTTATCATGTTAACTGGACAAAACCTGCTAGATTTATTACCACGGCTTTTTTTCGATAGGTAGTATGATGTTGAATGTGTCGTGGGACCCTGTATTGATTGGGATTTCCTTTGTTGTCGCGTTTATTGCCTCTTTTATTGCTCTCGATAGTGCGGGCAAAGTGGCAATCTCCAATCGACGTGAATCAACCTTCTGGCGCCTGTCTGGCGGGGCTACGCTAGGGATGGGTATTTGGTCAATGCATTTTATCGGTATGCTGGCCATGAAAATGAGTATGCCGATCAATTACCATTTTTCGCTCACGGCATTTTCTTTCTTTATTGCGCTCATTTCTGCAACTCTCGCCATTAATATCGCCATTTCCGGTAATACGCTTTCAACAAAACGATTAGTCGTAGCCACAGGAATATTAAGCGCAGGTGTCGTCACCATGCACTACGTTGGCATGTATGCCATCATTGAGCATGTTGCCATCCTATGGAGTCATTCGCTGATACTGCTCTCAGTGATGATTGCCATCGTTGCATCTGGTGTGGGTTTATGGCTGGCGTTTCATTTGCGCCAAAATACCCGTCGAGCCCTGTTCAATCGGCTTGTCGCCGCCCTTATTATGGCGCTGGCGATTGCCTCTATGCATTACACCGGGATGGGAGCGGCAACATTCACCCATTTTGGACACACTGTACACAATGGGCTCAGCACACTGGAACTCTCTGTCTGGGTCTGCGCCGTCACGCTGGTTATTTTGGGTATCATGCTGGTGGTGTCGATGGTGGATTCGCAACTGCGTACCTCCCGGCTGGCAGACAACTTACATCAACTTAACTGCCAGCTTGAGCATCAGGTCCACTTCGACGCACTGACCGGACTTGCCAATCGCACACATATAGATGCCTGCTTGCAGGCCTGTCTACAACATTCCAAACTGCATCAGCATCAATTTGCTCTGGTATTCATCGACCTCGATCGCTTCAAAGTCGTTAACGATACCTGGGGACATCACATCGGCGATCAGTTGCTGATCGCCAGTACGCAGCGAATCTACAGCTGCCTTGATGACACCATGACGCTGGCGAGGCTGGGGGGAGATGAGTTTATTCTTCTGGTTCCTGACTGTAATAAAGAGACTATCACCGCTCTGCTGACCCGGATTGCGGCTGCGATTGGCGATCCTTTCACGCTGTTTGGGTACACCATTCGGGTTTCGTTAAGTGCGGGAAGCAGTATTTATCCTGAACATGGTTCCACATTGCATGAGTTAAAAGTAAAGGCTGATATGGCGATGTATCATGTCAAACAGGCTGGCAGAAACGGTTGGGCTATTTATAGCCCGGAAATGGAAGCTATCGCCGATACACCGCCGACATTTTTACAGGAACTGTCACAAGCACTGGAACACGATCAATTTGAGCTTTGGTACCAACCCAAATACACCGCCGGAGATCATTCCCTGACCGGTTTTGAAGCGTTATTACGCTGGCATCACCCGGAACGCGGCATGCTGTTACCCGCAGAGTTTCTGCCTGCGCTGGAAGAAACAGGTCTTATCATTCCGGTCGGGAAATGGGTTATCCAGCAGGCATGCCAGCAGTTACATCAATGGAAGTTACAGGGCCATGCGGAATGGACCCTCGCCGTTAATCTTTCCCCTTCCCAGTTTGAACAACATGATATCGTTGATGTGGTTTGCAGCGCCCTTGCACAATATCAACTTTCACCTGCATATCTCACGCTGGAACTGACTGAAAGTACAGCGCTTAAAAATTTAAAACGTAGCGCTGAAGTCTTGAATGCATTTTCAGCTTTAGGGATCACCGTTTCTATTGATGATTTCGGTACCGGTTATTCAAATATATTGATGTTAAAGTCTCTTCCGGCACGGGAATTAAAAATTGACAGAGTATTTGTTAAAGATATCAACGAGAACAGCAAAAATACAAAGATTGTGTCTACTATTATTGACATAGCCCACTCCATGAATATGCAAGTGGTGGCTGAAGGAATAGAGACCCAGGAGCAGGAAATACTCCTGACCCAGATGGGATGTGGCGTGCTGCAAGGTTTCTTGTTTGCAAAACCGTTGCCTGCGCATCAGATCCATGAATTGATTCCAACGGAAAGCAACATTAAGCAGCAGCGAATCGTACAGTCTTTATCTCCTCAACAATCGATAACATTGTGAGACTGTAATATAAAAAACAGATGCCATTAAACGGGCAACACAGCAGATAAAGATAACGGGATTATCGATGAGCACAACCGAGCTGCATTCACTGGATTTATTAACCCTGCCGGTGTGGATTGTTTCGCCGCATACCGAAGAACTGGTGTTCGCAAATACCGTTGCGCGGGAACTGATGCAGGCCCCTTGCTTTTCTCTACTCCGCAAGGGCATATTTTCAACTCATGCCCAGAATGATTTAACCATGTATCTCAGCGATTTGAGAAATCATCACGATATTGTGGAAATCCTTACGGTTTGCCGCGAAGGTGAAGCCGTCGCAATGGCATGCCGCCTGTCCATCCGCTCTCTGCCGGAATCAGGTGACGTCATTCTTTTCGAAGGCATTGAAACACCGACTTCGCAAGGTCTGAAAGCGAGCCGTTCAGCGAATTATCAGCGAAAAAAACAGGGATTTTACGCGCGTTTTTTCCAGACCAACTCGGCACCAATGTTGCTTATCGATCCGTCCCGTGATGGGCTGATCGTCGATGCAAATCTCAGCGCGCTAAATTTTTATGGCTATAGCCATGATACGATGTGCCAGAAACATACATGGGAAATCAATACGCTGGGCCGTCATATACTCCCGGTGATGCATGAAATCGCCCATCTTCCCGGTGGCCATAAACCTTTGCATTTTGTGCATAAACTGGCAGACGGCACCTCCCGTCACGTACAAACCTACGCCGGGCCAATCGAAATCTACGGTAATAAGCTCATGTTGTGCATTATTCATGATATTACCGAGCAAAAGCGGCTGGAACAGGAGCTTGAGCGTGCGGCCCTGCGTGACGCCTTAACGGGATTGCTTAACCGCCGACATTTTTATCAGGTAACCGAGCCGGAACAGACCCACGCGATGTCACTGACACAGGATTACAGCCTGCTGTTGATCGACACCGATCGCTTTAAAAGCATTAACGATCTTTTTGGTCATTTAAAAGGTGATGAGGTACTTTGCGCTCTGGCACGCACACTGGAATCCTGTGCGAGAAAGGACGATCTGATTTTTCGCTGGGGAGGTGAAGAATTTGTGCTGCTGCTGCCGCGAACCTCGTTGGACACTGCCCTCAATCTCGCAGAAGTGATACGGGCGACGGTGGCCAAAGTGACTCTCCCTGGCCTTCCCCGCTTTACCGTCAGCATTGGCGTAGCTCGGCACGAAACAAATGAAAGCATCGATGAGTTATTCAAACGCGTTGACGACGCGTTGTACAAAGCCAAGAACGAAGGCAGGAACAGAGTGCTGGCCGCCTGATGTTTACGTCGTTCAGCGACTACGTTTAGCGTGACGCTCCCAGTTGTCTTGTTTTGCCTGTGCGTTTTTACGCAATGCCACATAACATGCCCCCCTGCCGCCGTGATGCGGCAGTGCGGCGCAGTATGCTTGCACATCGTCAAATTCCGTCAACCAGCGCGCCACGTAGCTGCGAACAATATTGGCATGGGAGTTATCGTCACGTCCCTTGCCGTGTATCACCAACACGTTACGCAACCCTTCCTGCTGCGCCTGCAGAATAAAGCTAAAGAGCATCTGGCGACATGTTTCAACAGGTTGGCGAATAAGATTGAGACTCGCCTGTTGCGGGTATTTTCCGTTTCGCAGCTTGTCGGTCACACCGTTCTGTAAACCTTCGCGACGAAACTCGAGCGGCACATTCAACGGGACAATATCGAGAAATCCCGTCGAGAGAAAATTATCCAGTTGAAGCGTATCGACACGCGCCGGAGTGCGAAGATTGCGCATGGGCTGCCACTGCACATCGGCATGGTTTTTCAGCGGTTGAACATCCCCCATTGCGTCAAGAAACAGCGATGCATCATCAAGGTTCATGTCTCATCCTCCAGCATATTGCGACGAGCATTATCATAACCGCGCACTATTATACCGACAACTATACCGGTAACGGTTTACGGTTATTTCCAATAATTAGCCGGATCCACCGCGCTGAACCGCTCTACTCACGGCAAGTTGATATCCGTTTTTAGGGGTATAGCTGCGACGGTCACAGGCGTGATAATGTGTAGCCTCGCTTGAATGCTGTAATGAGAGAAACGGATGCTTAACTTACTGGAAGACACCATAGACACGCCGCTGGGCCCGCTGTGGGTTATTTGTGATGAGCAATTTCGCCTGCGCGCAGTGGAATGGGATCAGCACAGCGATCGCATGGAACAATTGCTTGATATTCATTACCGTACAGAAGGTTATCAGCGCATTGCCGCCAAAAATCCTGGTGGATTAAGCGACAAACTCTCTGAGTATTTTGCCGGAAACCTCAGCATCATTGACTCGCTGGAAACGGCAACCGCTGGGACGCCTTTCCAGCGTGAAGTCTGGCAAGCATTACGCACTATCCCCTGCGGGCAGGTCATGCATTATGGTCAGTTGGCCGAACAGTTGGGGCGCCCCGGCGCTGCAAGAGCCGTCGGCGCAGCTAATGGCTCCAATCCAGTAAGCATTGTGGTTCCCTGTCATCGCGTCATTGGACGTAACGGCACCATGACCGGATATGCCGGCGGCGTACAACGAAAAGAGTGGTTATTGCGCCACGAAGGTTATTTGCTACTCTAGATTCCAGGCAATTAATGCCTTATTCATCACACTTCCGCATAATGCGACCCCAAATTAAGTGTGGTTAATCAAGCAGATACAAACATTCGCTCCAGTTATGCCTGAATTATTCTCTATTGGGAGTAGCTCAGGCTTACGTGCTCACCAAAAAGATGTTAAAATTGACAAATATCAATTACGGCTTGAGCAGACCTATGATCCCGGAAAAGCGAATTATACGGCGCATTCAGTCTGGCGGTTGTGCTATCCATTGCCAGGATTGCAGCATCAGCCAGCTTTGCATCCCGTTCACACTTAACGAGCATGAGCTTGACCAGCTCGATAACATCATCGAGCGCAAAAAGCCTATCCAAAAAGGGCAGACGCTCTTTAAAGCAGGTGATGAGCTTAAATCACTCTACGCTATCCGCTCCGGAACGATAAAAAGCTATACCATTACCGAACAAGGCGATGAGCAAATTACCGGTTTCCATCTGGCGGGTGACCTGGTAGGTTTTGACGCCATTGGCAGCGGCCATCACCCGAGCTTTGCTCAGGCGTTGGAAACCTCAATGGTATGCGAAATTCCTTTCGAAACCCTTGATGACCTGTCCGGTAAGATGCCGAACCTGCGTCAGCAGATGATGCGTCTGATGAGTGGCGAAATCAAAGGCGATCAGGATATGATCCTGTTGCTGTCGAAGAAAAACGCTGAAGAGCGCCTGGCGGCCTTTATCTACAATCTGTCTCGTCGCTTCGCCCAGCGTGGGTTCTCGCCTCGTGAATTCCGCCTGACCATGACCCGTGGCGACATCGGTAACTACCTCGGTCTGACGGTTGAAACCATCAGCCGCCTGCTGGGTCGTTTCCAGAAAAGCGGCATGCTGGCGGTGAAAGGCAAATATATCACTATTGAGAACAGCGACGCGCTGGCAGTTCTTGCCGGCCACACGCGTAACGTTGCGTAATCTTTCCGCAAGCCTCTCAGTTATCCTTCTGTCAAATCGCTAAATTTTCCCGATTTATTGATCTGGCAGGAGGTTATTCCCTGTTTCAATCTTCATTATTGGGTTACTCTTTTAGTTACAAACTGCGATGACAGTTGTAAGGAGACTTAGCGAGAAATCGTATAAGTATCTAAATAGACATAGGTTTTCCTAACTCACAACAATTCACATACACAAATCTGTGAAATTGGTGTTAGAGATTATGGCTAGTATCACCACCAAAGAAAGAACATCCCCTAAAGGCATTACTTCCTATCAAGTTCAGGTACGTGGTAAAGGTGTCGATAAGCCTTACAGCAAAACATTCCCCACATCACAAGAAGCCCAAGAATGGGCAGCTCTGCAAGATGCAAAATTGAATCATGGAGAAATAGATGATTCACAAAGCACAGATGCAGCTACGCAAAATCTAGCGTCTAATACCCCTGCTTCTTCTACAGAAAGCGCGTACAGCATCGCTAACATCGTTGATGAATACTTACGAGACACTCAATTTAAAGGGGGGATAAAGAAAAAGGGATATGCAACTGTTGTGCAACGTATGAGTACCCTTTCACAAAAGCTTGGCAACAAAGGTATAGATACACTTACTAAAAAGGATATTCAAGAATACACGATCACACGCCGTGGAGATCTTGCCCTACGTTCACGTAAACCTATCGCTCCCGCTGACCTGCTCCCCGTTGATTAGTACACCCCGATGTTAGTAATGTCTTCATAAGCCACATGAGGACATCCCCATGAAGAAGCGTTTTTCCGACGAACAGATCATCAGTATTCTCCGCGAAGCCGAAGCTGGGGTACCCGCCCGTGAACTCTGCCGCAAGCATGCCATTTCCGATGCCACGTTTTACACCTGGCGTAAGAAGTATGGCGGTATGGAGGTGCCTGAAGTTAAGCGCCTGAAGTCGCTTGAGGAAGAGAACACCAGACTCAAGAAGCTGCTTGCCGAAGCCATGCTGGATAAAGAGGCGCTTCAGGTGGCTCTTGGGCGAAAGTACTGACGACAGACCAGAAGCGGGAAACCGTGATGTTGATGTGTGATGCGACCGGTCTGTCGCAACGTCGTGCCTGCAGGCTTACAGGTTTATCCCTGTCGACCTGCCGCTATGAGGCTCACCGTCCGGCTGCTGATGCGCATTTATCAGGGCGCATCATTGAGCTGGCACTGGAGCGCAGGCGTTTTGGCTACCGTCGTATTTGGCAGTTGCTGCGCCGTGAAGGGCTTCATGTTAATCATAAGCGCGTGTACCGGCTTTATCACCTCAGTGGCCTGGGCGTAAAACGCAGAAGACGTCGTAAAGGGCTGGCAACAGAACGTCTGCCGCTGCTCCGTCCGGCGGCGCCCAATCTGACCTGGTCGATGGATTTCGTCATGGACGCACTTTCCACCGGTCGCAGGATCAAGTGTCTTACCTGCGTCGATGATTTCACAAAGGAATGCCTGACGGTCACTGTTGCCTTTGGGATTTCAGGCGTTCAGGTCACGCGTATTCTGGACAGCATTGCACTGTTTCGAGGCTATCCGGCGACGATAAGAACTGACCAGGGGCCGGAGTTCACTTGCCGTGCACTGGATCAATGGGCCTTTGAGCATGGTGTTGAGTTGCGCTTAATCCAGCCGGGCAAGCCAACGCAGAACGGATTTATTGAGAGCTTTAACGGACGATTTCGCGATGAATGTTTGAATGAGCACTGGTTCAGCGATATCGTTCATGCCAGGAAAATTATTAATGACTGGCGGCAGGATTATAACGAATGCCGCCCGCACTCCACGCTGAATTATCAGACACCGTCTGAATTTGCAGCGGGCTGGAGAAAGGGTCATTCTGAGAATGAAGATTCCGACGTTACTAACTGAGTGTTGTATCTAATCGTGGGGGCAGGTCA
>NZ_JAOWHQ010000055.1:0-306564 GCF_030332565.1 Citrobacter sp. Cpo109 | reverse complement strand
AGGGAAGGTGCGAACAAGTTCCTGATATGAGATCATCATATTCATCCGGAGCGCATCCCAGAGGGACATCATGAGCCATCAACTCACCTTCGCCGATAGTGAATTCAGCACTAAGCGCCGTCAGACCCGAAAAGAGATTTTCCTCTCCCGCATGGAGCAGATTCTGCCATGGCAGAATATGACCGCTGTCATCGAGCCGTTTTATCCCAAGGCGGGCAATGGCCGACGGCCCTATCCGCTGGAGACCATGCTGCGTATTCACTGCATGCAGCATTGGTACAACCTGAGCGACGGTGCCATGGAAGATGCCCTGTACGAAATCGCCTCCATGCGCCTGTTTGCCCGATTATCCCTGGATAGCGCCCTGCCGGATCGCACCACCATCATGAATTTCCGCCACCTGCTCGAGCAGCATCAACTGGCCCGTCAATTGTTCAAGACCATCAATCGCTGGCTGGCCGAAGCAGGCGTCATGATGACCCAAGGCACTTTGGTGGATGCCACCATCATTGAGGCACCCAGCTCTACCAGGAACAAAGAGCAGCAACGCGATCCGGAGATGCATCAGACCAAGAAAGGCAATCAGTGGCACTTTGGCATGAAGGCCCACATTGGTGTCGATGCCAAGAGTGGCCTGACCCACAGCCTAGTCACCACCGCGGCCAACGAGCATGACCTCAATCAGCTGGGTAATCTGCTTCATGGAGAGGAGCAATTTGTCTCAGCCGATGCCGGCTACCAAGGAGCGCCACAGCGCGAGGAGCTGGCCGAGGTGGATGTGGACTGGCTGATCGCCGAGCGTCCCGGCAGGGTAAAAACCTTGAAGCAGCATCCGCGCAAGAACAAAACGGCCATCAACATCGAATACATGAAAGCCAGCATCCGTGCCAGGGTGGAGCACCCGTTTCGCATCATCAAGCGGCAGTTCGGCTTCGTGAAAGCCAGATACAAGGGGCTGCTGAAAAACGATAACCAACTGGCGATGTTATTCACCCTGGCCAACCTGTTTCGGGTGGACCAAATGATACGTCAGTGGGAGAGATCTCAGTAAAAACCGGAAATAACGCCAGAAATGGTGGAAAAAATAGCCTAAATAGGCTGATTCGATGTGTTTGCGGGAAAAAAATCGGCCCAGATCCGCGAAATTTTAATCAGCGAGTCAGCTTGGGAAGAAATGACCTGCTTATTCGCACCTTCCTTAGCTAACCTTTTACCCCAACTCTCCTGAGTATTTGATTCACTAATTAATCTTCGCGAATATGACTATTCGTCACAGGGTTAAATTAAACATTTCAATTAATGAAAAATACCTGCAAATCCTTTTATTGACCCTGGCCAATTCTTATTGGGACCTAAGAAAAATCTGGGTGAATATTACTTAAATCCTTCCATAAAGGTACGTAACAGACTGGTTTATGGCGCATTACCCCTGAAAACACCAGGGTGATGAATTGTTTCATTCACGTTAATTTTAATTCGCATGCTCATTAATTATCCGGGGGACTTCAGCCTCTGAACTGACCCCGTACGCGGACCGCGGTGATCCCTATCGCACGTAAAAACGCAAACGAAAACTGACAGCACGCCCCGCTTCTGACAAAATAGTGGCATCCCCTTCGGTTTAACGTAACAGACGGAATTCTCTCTCTGATGGCAGCAAAGATTATTGACGGTAAAACGATTGCGCAGCAGGTGCGCTCTGAGGTTGCTCAAAAAGTTCAGGCGCGTTTAGCGGCTGGATTACGCGCCCCAGGCCTGGCTGTTGTGCTGGTAGGTAGCAACCCGGCTTCGCAGATTTATGTTGCGAGTAAACGCAAAGCCTGTGACGAAGTGGGGTTTGTCTCCCGCTCCTATGACCTGCCTGAAACCACCAGCGAGGCGGAGCTTCTTGAGCTGATCGATACGCTCAATGCAGATACCACCATCGACGGTATCCTGGTACAGCTGCCGTTGCCGGCGGGTATCGACAACGTGAAAGTTCTGGAACGTATTGCACCAGATAAAGACGTTGACGGTTTCCACCCGTATAACGTCGGTCGTCTGTGCCAGCGCGCGCCGCGCCTGCGCCCATGTACTCCGCGCGGTATTGTTACCCTGCTTGAGCGTTACAACATCGATACCTACGGTCTGAATGCCGTGGTCATTGGCGCCTCGAATATTGTCGGTCGCCCAATGAGTATGGAGCTACTGCTGGCTGGCTGCACCACCACCGTCACCCACCGATTCACCAAAGATCTGCGCCGCCACGTAGAAAATGCTGACCTGCTGATTGTTGCCGTCGGTAAACCGGGCTTTATTCCTGGTGAGTGGATCAAAGAAGGTGCGATTGTGATTGATGTCGGCATCAACCGTCTGGAGAATGGTAAGGTTGTTGGCGATGTGGTCTTTGACGATGCGGCCGCACGAGCGTCATATATCACGCCGGTCCCCGGCGGCGTAGGCCCAATGACGGTCGCCACACTTATCGAAAACACGCTGCAGGCGTGTGTTGAATATCATGATGTAAAGGACGTTTAAGATGGCCACATTTTCACTGGGTAAACACCCACACGTTGAACTCTGCGATTTGCTGAAGCTGGAAGGCTGGAGCGAAAGCGGCGCCCAGGCAAAAATTGCTATTGGCGAAGGGTTAGTGAAGGTCGATGGCGTTGTTGAAACGCGTAAACGCTGCAAAATCGTTGCCGGACAGACAGTCAGCTTTGAAGGCCACAGCATTAACGTCGTGGCGTGACCCTAAGTGCCGGATGAGGTTAACACCGTATCCGGCTACTTCCCCCTCTCGTTTTCAGATAATGACTTCATCCCCGCTTCACAGTGAACTGTTAGCATGTTGTTTTTCAACACGAAGCGATCATCATGCCCACTATCGTTACTCACGCGGCCGTTCCGCTCTGTTTAGGCTTAGGTCTCGGACTTAAAGTCATCCCCCCACGATTACTGTTTGCTGGCGTCGTTCTGGCCATGCTGCCAGATGCCGACGTGTTGTCATTTAAGTTCGGCGTCGCCTACGGCAATGTGTTTGGCCACCGGGGATTTACCCACTCACTGCTGTTCGCCTTCGTGGTACCGCTGCTCTGCGTCATGATTGGCCGACGATGGTTTAAGGCGGGATTGATTCGCTGCTGGCTATTCCTGACAGTTTCACTGCTGTCCCACAGTCTGCTGGATTCTGTCACCACCGGCGGCAAAGGCGTCGGCTGGCTGTGGCCGTGGTCGGATGAACGCTTCTTCGCGCCATGGCAGGTGATTAAAGTCGCCCCGTTTGCGTTATCACGCTACGCCACGCCGTACGGGCACCAGGTGATCATGTCGGAGTTGATGTGGGTATGGCTGCCGGGAATCGTAATGATGGGTGTGCTGTGGTGGTATCGGAAACATTAATCTGCCGGATGCGACGCGATGCGTCTTATCCGGCCTACACGGCCCGGTAAGCGTAAGCGCCACCGGGCATTACAGAGTTACTTACGACGCCAGGTGGTACCCTGCGGGCCGTCTTCCAGCACGATGCCCATCTCGTTGAGACGGTCACGCGCGGCGTCAGCTGCCGCCCAGTCTTTCGCCTTACGTGCATCCAGACGCTGTTGGATTAACGCTTCAATTTCAGCAACTTCACCATCATCCGCCTGCGCACCGCTTTGCAGGAATGCCTCTGGATCCTGTTCCAGCAGGCCCAGTACGCTGGAAAGCTTACGCAGATGCGCAGCCATGCCGTTAGCCGCCGCCATATCTTCACCCTTCAGACGGTTAACCTCACGCGCCATATCAAACAGCACGGAGTAGGCTTCCGGGGTGTTGAAGTCATCGTCCATCGCTTCAATAAAGCGCGCTTCAAAGGCTTCGCCACCGGCTGGCGCAACGGATTTGTCGGTGCCACGCAGCGCGGTATACAGACGCTCCAGCGCAGAACGCGCCTGCTTGAGGTTCTCTTCGCTGTAGTTTAACTGACTACGGTAATGACCGGACATCAGGAAGTAACGGATGGTTTCGGCATCGTAGTATTTCAGCACATCGCGAACGGTAAAGAAGTTGCCCAGCGATTTGGACATTTTCTCGCGGTCAACCATCACCATCCCTGAGTGCATCCAGTAATTAACGTACTCACCGTCATGTGCACAGGTGGACTGAGCGATTTCGTTTTCATGGTGCGGGAACATCAGGTCCGAACCGCCGCCGTGAATATCGAAATGGTTGCCCAACTGTTTGCAGTTCATCGCCGAACATTCGATGTGCCAGCCCGGACGGCCCGCTCCCCACGGAGACGGCCAGCTCGGCTCGCCTTCTTTGGACATTTTCCACAGCACGAAGTCCATCGGGTTGCGCTTCACATCAACCACGTCAACGCGTGCGCCTGCCTGCAGCTGATCCAGATCCTGGCGCGACAGCTGGCCGTAGTTCGGGTCAGTCGGCACGTCGAACATCACGTCGCCGTTATCAGCAACGTAAGCGTGACCTTTGGCAATCAGCTGTTCAGTGATTTCGATAATTTCAGCAATATGGTGCGTAGCACGCGGCTCCAGATCCGGGCGCAGAATATTCAGCGCATCGAAATCGCTGTGCATTTCCGCGATCATTCTGTCGACCAACGCCACAAAGCTTTCGCCGTTTTCATTCGCGCGCTTGATGATTTTGTCATCGATATCGGTAATGTTGCGCACATACTTCAGCTTATAGCCGAGGAAGCGCAGATAACGCGCAACGACGTCGAAAGAAACGAAGGTACGTCCGTGGCCAATATGACAGAGATCGTAAACGGTAATACCACACACGTACATGCCGACTTCCCCGGCATGAATAGGTTTGAATTCCTCTTTTTGGCGCGTCAGTGTATTAAAGATTTTTAACATCGAAGATTCCGTGTAGACGTGTGTGGATAGTAAAGTCTGTATAATACCCATAATTTAGACCGGAAGCAGCACACTTTGCGAGGTGATCGCAGCTTGCGGTTATGCTATAACACACCCCTAACTCTGACCCTTGACGGGGTCGAAGCACCAATCTATCGGAACAGGATGCAAAAATGGTTACTTTCCACACTAATCACGGCGATATCGTAATCAAAACGTTTGATGATAAAGCGCCTGAAACAGTTAAAAACTTCCTGGACTACTGCCGCGAAGGTTTTTACAACAACACCATTTTCCACCGTGTTATTAACGGTTTCATGATCCAGGGCGGCGGTTTCGAGCCAGGCATGAAGCAAAAAGCCACGAAAGAAGCGATCAAAAACGAAGCGAACAACGGTCTGAAAAATACCCGTGGTACGCTGGCGATGGCGCGTACTCAGGCTCCGCACTCCGCAACCGCACAGTTCTTCATCAACGTTGCAGACAACGACTTCCTGAACTTCTCCGGCGAAAGCATGCAGGGTTGGGGTTACTGCGTGTTCGCTGAAGTTGTTGAAGGCATGGACGTGGTTGATAAAATCAAAGGCGTTTCCACTGGTCGCAGCGGTATGCATCAGGATGTGCCAAAAGAAGACGTTATCATCGAAAACGTGACCGTCAGCGAGTAATCGTGGCGACACTGTTTATTGCAGATCTTCACCTCTGCACAGAAGAACCGGCGATCACCGCCGGTTTTCTGCGTTTTTTAGCCGGTGATGCGCGAAAGGCCGATGCGCTATACATTCTTGGCGACCTGTTTGAAGCCTGGATTGGTGACGACGATCCTAATCCGCTGCATCGTGAAATGGCCGCGGCGATAAAATCACTGACTGATTCCGGCGTTCCCTGCTTTTTTATTCACGGCAACCGTGATTTTCTGCTCGGTAAACGTTTTGCCCGTGCGAGCGGCATGACCTTGCTTCCCGAAGAAAAAGTGCTCGACCTGTATGGCCGCAAGGTGCTGATCATGCATGGCGACACCTTATGCACCGACGACGCAGGCTATCAGGCATTTCGCGCCAAAGTGCATCAACCCTGGTTACAGAAGCTGTTCCTCGCTCTGCCGCTGTTCGTTCGCCAGCGAATCGCTGCGAAAATGCGTGCCAACAGCAAAGCAGCCAACGACACCAAATCGCTGGAAATCATGGATGTGAATCAGCAGGCCGTGATTAGCGAGATGGAAAAACATCAGGTTCAGTGGTTAATTCACGGCCATACCCACCGCCCTGCCGTCCACGAGCTTACGGCCAATGAGCAACCCGCTTTCCGCGTGGTTTTAGGCGCATGGCACACCGAAGGTTCGATGATCAAAGTCACCCCTGACGACGTTGAACTGATCGCATTTCCGTTTTAATTCTGCAGATACCCAGTTCCTCTTTACACAAAACTATTCGAGTTGCATCGAGGCGGCAAATCTGTGAGTCCCCTGAAGCTTACAAAAGTAAGTGACTGGGGTGAGCAGATGTAGCCAACAAAGAGGCCGCTTGAAGAGTGAAGTGCAAAGCGCGCAATCGTTTTCCTTGGCGGTGAATTATGCTATTCTCTGTGGCCTCAAAAGTCGAGTGTAGTGCACCACAGGAGTTTTCAGACGCATGTCTTCCCGCAATAATCCGGCGCGTGTCGCCATCGTGATGGGGTCCAAAAGCGACTGGGCTACCATGCAGTTCGCCGCCGAAATCTTCGAAATCCTGGACGTTCCGCATCATGTTGAAGTCGTCTCCGCCCACCGCACCCCAGACAAACTGTTTAGCTTCGCCGAAAGCGCTGAAGAGAACGGTTATCAGGTGATTATTGCCGGGGCCGGTGGCGCAGCGCATTTGCCTGGCATGATTGCGGCGAAAACGCTGGTGCCTGTCCTCGGTGTTCCGGTGCAAAGCGCAGCGCTGAGCGGCGTAGATAGCCTCTACTCTATCGTTCAAATGCCGCGCGGTATTCCGGTCGGCACGCTGGCGATCGGCAAAGCGGGTGCGGCAAATGCGGCCCTGCTGGCAGCACAAATTCTGGCAACACACGACAAAGCCTTACACCAGCGTCTGAACGACTGGCGCAAAGCGCAAACCGATGAGGTGCTGGAGAACCCGGACCCGCGAGGTGTCGCATGAAGCAGGTCTGCGTACTTGGCAACGGACAGCTAGGGCGCATGCTGCGCCAGGCCGGTGAGCCACTGGGCATAGCCGTCTGGCCCGTCGGGCTGGACGCTGAACCGGCTGCGGTCCCTTTTCAGCAAAGCGTGATCACCGCTGAGATTGAGCGCTGGCCGGAAACGGCACTCACCCGCGAACTGGCACGCCACCCGGCGTTTGTTAACCGCGACGTCTTCCCGATTATTGCCGACCGTCTGACGCAAAAGCAGCTTTTTGACAAACTCGGTCTGGCGACCGCGCCGTGGCAACTGCTGGCAGATAAAAGCGAATGGTCTGCTGTCTTCGACAAACTTGGCGAGCTGGCGATCGTGAAACGTCGCGTCGGCGGCTACGACGGACGTGGACAGTGGCGCTTGCGCGCAAATGAAACCGAGCAACTGCCGGACGACTGCTACGGCGAGTGCATCGTCGAGCGGGGAATCAACTTCTCCGGTGAAGTCTCACTGGTTGGCGCTCGTGCGCACGACGGCAGCACCGTTTTCTATCCGCTGACCCATAACCTGCATCAGGATGGCATTCTGCGCACCAGCGTGGTATTCCCGCAGGCTAACGCCAGACAGCAGGAACAGGCTGAAGCAATGCTCTCTGCCATCATGCAGGAGCTGGGCTATGTCGGCGTGATGGCGATGGAGTGTTTCATCACCCCGGAAGGTCTGCTGATTAACGAACTGGCTCCGCGCGTGCACAACAGTGGCCACTGGACGCAAAACGGCGCCAGCATCAGCCAGTTTGAGTTGCATCTACGTGCCATTACCAACCTGCCATTACCGACGCCGGTGGTGAACCACCCTTCGGTGATGGTAAACCTGATTGGTAGCGACCTGAACTACGACTGGCTGAAGCTGCCGCTGGTGCATCTGCACTGGTATGACAAAGAGGTGCGTGAAGGGCGTAAGGTGGGTCACCTGAACCTGAGCGACAGCGATACCGCGCGCCTTAGCGCGACTCTGGAAGCGCTTATCCCCCTGCTGCCGCCGGAATATGCCAGCGGTATTATCTGGGCGCAGTCAAAGCTGAAATAAGCCAATAATGCCGGGGAGTTGATTTTATCCTTCCCCGGCCCCTCCTCTGGCGCGTAAAATCCCCTCCATTGCTGTTTTGTATTTTCAGGATCAAACATGAACGATGGAACGGACTACCGCGCAATTTTGCTCGCCGGTACGCCTTTAATCGATGTACGCGCCCCCGTGGAATTTCAGCAGGGCGCAATGCCGGGCGCAATCAACCTTCCCTTAATGAACGATGACGAACGTGCCGCCGTTGGGACCTGTTATAAACGTCAGGGACCCGAAGCCGCCCTCGCGCTCGGCCATCAACTGGTCTCGGGTGAAACCCGCCAACAGCGTATGCATGCCTGGCTGGATGCCTGTCATCAAAATCCTGCGGGCTATTTATGCTGCGCGCGTGGCGGTCAGCGTTCGCATATTGTGCAGCAGTGGCTGCACGAGTCCGGCATTGACTATCCGCTGATTAAAGGCGGTTACAAAGCCCTGCGCCAGGCAGTGATACAGCTGACTGAAGAATTAGTGCAAAAGCCGATCGTCTTAATTGGCGGCTGTACCGGGAACGGCAAAACCCAACTGGTGCAACAGCAGCCAAACGGTGTGGATCTCGAAGGTCTAGCGCACCATCGCGGCTCCTCGTTTGGTCGCACCGTTGAACCTCAATTGAGTCAGGCGAGTTTTGAAAACCTGCTGGCGGTTGAAATGCTCAAAACCGATAGCCGTCAGGATTTACGTCTGTGGGTACTGGAAGATGAAGGCCGCATGATCGGGGCTAATCATCTGCCCGAATGCCTGCGCGAGCGCATGACCCAGGCATCAATTGCGGTGGTGAACGATCCTTTTGAGCGTCGTCTGGAACGACTGCGCGAAGAGTATTTCGTGAAGATGCACCACGATTTTACCCACGCTTATGGCGAGAGCCAGGGCTGGCAGGAGTACAGCGAGTACCTGCACCACGGCCTGTTTGCTATCCGCCGCCGTCTGGGTTTACAACGTTTTGCCGAGCTGACCACCCTGCTCGACGAGGCCCTGCGCGAACAGCAGGTAACGGGCAGCACCGACGCCCATATGGGCTGGCTGGTACCGTTGCTCAACGAGTATTACGACCCGATGTATCGTTATCAGTTGGAAAAGAAAGCCGCGAAAATCGTCTTTCGCGGCACATGGCAGGACGTTGCCGACTGGCTTAACGCACAGTGATCAGTGTCTGTCGCGCTTATCTGCGCGTTTTGCCAGCCAGTCACCCAGCACCTGAACGACCTGCACCAGAATAATCAGCGCCACCACGGTGACGATCATGACCTGGGTTTCGTAGCGGTAATAACCAAAGCGAATCGCCAGGTCGCCGACTCCACCGCCGCCAACGATCCCGGCCATCGCGGAGTAACCGATCAGACTCACCAGCGTTATCGTCAACCCACGCAGCAGACCCGCGCTCGCTTCAGGTAACAGAACGGTGCAGATGATGCGCATCGGGCTGGCACCAAACGCTTCCGCCGCTTCAATAATCCCTTTATCGACTTCACGTAGCGCGCTATCAACCAGACGGGCATAGAAGGCGATTGCCGCTACTGAGAGCGGGACCGACGCCGCAATCGGGCCAATGGTATTCCCGAGCAAAAACTGGGTTAGCGGCAACAGCAGAACCAGCAGGATCACAAACGGCACCGAACGAATGATATTCACCAGCACGGAGCTGAGCAGATACACAAAACGGTTTTGCCAGAATAAATGCCGATCGGTGACGAAAATAAGAAAACCGAGCGGCAGTCCGCCAATAATTGCCAGCACCGTAGAGATGCTCAGCATCTGGAAAGTTTCATTAAACGCCAGCGTCAAATCCGGCAATAAATCATCCACGAATCACCTCCACCTGTGCAGTACGTTGACGAATATGTTCCACGGCGACATCCACCGCAGAAGGGTTATGCGGCGCGGTCAGTTGCACCACCAGAATCCCCAGCGCACGTTCACCGATATACTCAATTTTGCCGTGCAGAATGTTCACCGCCACGCCAAATTTAACCGCCACTTCTGACAACACCGGCTGTTCCGCCGAATCGCCGATGAACAGAATTTTTAGCAACTGGCCAGGCAGATGCTGGCGCAGACGCTCGGGCAGCGTCAAATTGAGGGTATGTGACACCAGCTGCTGTGTGAACGCATGCTGCGGGTGAGCAAAAACGTCAAACACCTCACCGGATTCCACCACCTTGCCGCCGGACATCACCGCCACGCGATCACAAATCGATTTGATCACGTTCATCTCGTGAGTGATCAGCACGATCGTGATCCCCAACTGTTGGTTGATCTGCTTAAGCAACGCCAGAATCGTGGCTGAGGTTTCGAGGTCCAGCGCCGAGGTAGGTTCATCACACAGCAGCACATCCGGGTGATTGGCAATCGCGCGGGCAATACCCACACGCTGCTTTTGCCCACCGCTGAGCTGAACCGGAAAGCGGTTCGCCTTGTCTGACAGCCCCACCAGCGCCAGGATTTCGCTCACGCGCGGGCCAATTTTACTGCGCTCCCATCCGGCAGCCTTCAGACTAAAGGCGACGTTTTGCGCCACGGTACGGGTATGCATCAGGTTAAAATGTTGAAAAATCATACCGATACGCTGACGGGCTTTACGTAGATGCCCCCCTTCCAGCGCGGAAATTTCTACGCCGTTCACCTTCACGCTTCCCTGGCTCGGACGCGTTAAGGCGTTCAGGGTGCGCAGCAGCGTACTTTTCCCCGCGCCGCTGGTCCCGACAATGCCAAATATCTCACCTGCGCCAATGCGCAAGCTAACGTCATCAACCGCCCGGGTTGATGGTCCACGGCCTGCGCTAAAATCCACGCAAACTTTCTCAATCTCAATCATAGCCACCTCAGAAATGCGAAAAGGGCAGTCGTCGCTGCCCCTGTTAACCCTTGTGCGCAGCGATTATTGGGCTGTCGACATCCATTCCGGTTTCTGGAAGGCGCTGTAGATATTTTGCGGATCGTCGATCACCGCGCGATACGCCGGAGATTTCACCGCCTCAACAATATCTTTTGCGAACGGTTTATCCGCATCTTCACTGCGTACCGCGATGATATTTTTCAGATTTTCGTCCAGGTGTTCCTGCTTGATGGCGCTGGCGAGATCCATTTTTGCCGCCACGGCAAAGTTACCGTTGACCAGCGCACCGGTCACACCGTCCAGCGTACGCGGCAGCTGTGCCGCTTCCAGCGGTTTAAACACCAGCCCTTTCGGATTGCTGGCGATATCGCGCTCGGAGGCTTTAGTTGGATCAATATTGTCTTTGATGGTGATAAGGCCAATAGACTGCAGGAAACGCAGACCGCGAGCCAGGTTAGTGGGATCGTTGGAGAGCGTGATCACATCTCCTTTTTTCAACTCATCCAGGCTTTTGATTTTATGTGAGTAAAACCCCATCCCTGCCGTCGGGACCACAATCAGCTTGCTCAGCTTCAGGCCTTTATCTGCGGTGAATTTGTCAAAATAGAGCGAATGCTGGAACAGGTTAGCATCAATGCTGCCGTTGGAGAGCGCCATGTTTGGCTGCACGTAATCGCTGAATTCGCGCACCACTACCTTATAGCCTTTCTCTTTCAGCGTGGGGGCAATGGCCTGTTTCACCATATCACCGTATGGCCCAGGCGCGACGCCAAACACGATTGTGTGCGGGTCACTGTTCGCATGAGCAAACTGTAATCCACAGGCCAGTAACAGCGCCCCGGTCGCGACGCGTAAACTCTGACGCAATCCCATATTCTCTCCATTTTAACGTTGTGGTGTCATGTCTCACGCCGTTCTTGCGGCGTTGTTCTTGTTGGCCTGTTAACAGGCTGATTGTTAACATGACACAGATCACAACCTGCTGTCCTTGAAATTATTTCATGATGTTGCAGAGTATGTTTTTAAATGAAAGAAGGTATGAAAAAGCCGGATGTCGGCACAAGTGCCTTATCCGGCCTACAACAGCTTTCTTAGGCCCGATAAGCGCAAGCGCATCGGGCGGCAGGCGTCGATTAGAAGTCGTAACGCAGACGAACCAGGTTCATGTCACCCAGATTGTCGGTGCTGGAGGTAAAGACGTGTTCGTAGTCAACACGGAAACCGTAATCCAGCTGGAAGCTGATCCCCACGCCGTTGTCGGTACGCAGGTAGTTACGGCCATTCACGTACTCAATACGGTCGCCCATAAAGTAAGGCTGAACGGATTTCAGCGCATACTGACCAACCGGGAAGGTGTATCCCGCGAAGTATTCCAGACCCCAGGCATCACCGGCAAAGTAGTCGTTAACAGAGACTTTTTTGGTGGTCATGAAGTTTTGATACCAACCGCCGCCCAGCGAGAAGGTCCAGTTGTCCGGTTTCCAGCTCAGCGCAGTACCGACGATGTTTTGATCGTAGGTTTTGCTGGTGTTGCCACGCATTTCCGCGCGAGTGTAGTTCCACGCCGTACCCCAGGTCAGGTCATCGGTAATGTGATAATCCACACCCAGCGAGCCGCCGCCTTTACGCTTGTAGCGCAGACCGTTGTTCGGGTTGTAATCATCACTGAACAGATAAGAGGCGTAGAGATCCACATCACCAACGGTATTCTTATACTTCAGAGATTTGCGCGTACGATAGGAACCATCATAGTCGCCATTAATACCGTTACCTGGCGCCTGACCGATCATGTCATAGTCCCAGATATCCGTTTTCGCACCGACTACATCATAGTAAATGCTGTTCTGTTGACCGAAGGTCAGCGTACCCCAGGTTGCACTCTTCAGACCGGTGTACAACATACGACGCGTGGTATCGTTGGCACCGTCAGCGTAGTGGTTATCCCAGTTGAACATCGCCGGGAAGTTAACGCCCAGCTCGTAGTAGCTCACCCAACTGATATCATCAAACAGATAGTAGTCAGCGGCGAAGCGGAAACGTGTACCGCCATCGAAGCCATTACGTTTGTAGCCATTCTTACCATCGTCACCGGCCATATTCTGGAACTGCGGACGAATACTGCCGCCGACGGTGAAGTTAAGACGGCTCAGCGGGTTGCCCGCCTGCGGATCTTGTTTCAGGACCGTGATTTCCGCCTGTGAAGCGAAAGTCGTTAATGCCACTGCTGCGCCGATCGATACCGCCAGCGCTGTTTTTTTTATAGTCATTATTTATACCTTGATAGATAGCCTGCCAATTATTCAGCACACAAATATTAACGTTTATTAATACTCTCGTGTTGTTGGGTTTTTATTGTTCTGTGCTGTTAAATATCAAGGAGTTATCATTTTGTGCTACATAGAAAAAAAGACGCACCGATTTAAAAACCGGTGCGTAATCATCACGAATATGAATTAACTACTGAACTGACGGAATAGCGCTTTACCTTTTAGCAGACGTGAACCGAGCCATCCGCCGCATAAAGAGAGCAGCAGTGCTCCACTAAATGGTAATACTACCCACAGTCGCCAGTCTGGTTCCCACGGGAAATCAAACACTCTGGTTTGCAGTACCGCCAGCGCCGTTTCTGCGCCGATGGCTGCCACCAGTCCGGCAACCATCCCGAGCATGGCGAACTCGCACCACAGCGTGGTACGCAGCAGCTTCTTACCCGCGCCCAGCGTGCGCCAGACCACCAACTCCTGATGACGCTGACGCATCCCGACCTGGACCTGCGCCAATAGCAGCAGCATGCCACAGGCGGTGACCAGTACCACCATCACCTCCAGTGCGCGGCTCACCTGATCCAGCACCTGGCTCACCTGTTTGAGGATGGCGCCAATATCCAGCAGGCTGATGGTCGGGAATTCGCGGTTAAGCTGCGTTAGCATGCCGTTGCCGTTCTCCCAGCGAAAGCTGGTTAACCAGCTTTGCGGCTGAGCATCCAGCGCGCCGGAGGGGAAGATAAAGAAGAAGTTGGGCCGCAGGCTTTCCCAGTCCACTTTGCGCAGACTGCTGACCGTGGCGCTGAAATCCTGGGTGTCGCCCATAAAGGTCACTCGATCGCCGAGTTTGACGTTCAGCCGTTTCGCTAACCCCTCTTCCATCGACACTTCGCCCGCTTTTGGCGGCCAGCTTCCGGCGGTTATCGGGTTATGATCCGGTCGGGTATCCTGCCAGGTAAGATTAAGCTCGCGGTTCAGCGCCTCATCCTGATTGCCTTCGGTCGGCTTCTCATTGATCGCCGTCAGACGCGCCCGCACAATCGGATAGAACGATTCCGGGATCACCTGATGCTCGGACAGGAAAGCCTTCAGCGGAACCACCTGCTCGGTGGCAATGTTGATCAGAAAATAGTTCGGACTTTCCGGCGGCATTTGCTGCTGCCAGCGGTCGAGCAGATCGCCGCGCAGCACCAGTAACAACGCCAGCAGCATAAAGGAAAGCGAAAATGCCGATAGCTGGCTGAGCGTTGACCACGGCTGGCGTAACAGTCGACTGACCGCCAAACGCAGCGGCAGTGAGGAGAGCGTCAGACCACGCAGAACGTTGAGCAGCATCCAGCCGAGCACCCCGCACAACAGCGCCAGTACCACCGCACCAGCCAGTACCGCCCACAGCAGCGGACTTCCGCCCATCAGTCCAGCAAGCAGTGCAATCACGACTATCACGACCACCGGCAAATAAAACTTCAGCGGCCAGACGTTTGCCACCACGTCACGGCGTAGCACCCGCAGTGGCTGCGTCGCCAGCAGTAGACGGTACGGGCGTAACCCCACCAAGAGCGAAATCACCGTCATGGTGCCTAGTGCCCATAGCCACGGCCAGGGGCTGGCAGGCGGTAGTTCTCCGGGCAGAACCGGCTTGAGCAGCAGCACCAGCACGCGCTCAAATAACAGCCCGAATAGTCCGCCGGTCACGCCAGACAGCGCCAGCACCATCAACCATTGACCAACAATCAGCCTGCGCAACTGCGCTCTGCCCGCGCCGAGGGTTTTCAGAATAGCCACCAGATCGTAACGGCTGCGGCAATAATGGCTCATCGCCACGGCAACCGCGGCGACTGCCAGCAACAGCGTTAACAGCGCCGAAAGCAGCAAGAACTGTTGCGAACGCTCAAGTGATTTCCCCAGCGCCCCTTCATCCTGCTCCAGCCCATACCAGCGCTGTTCAGGCTTTAACTGTGGCAGCAGCCACTTTTCATAGGCTTCCAGTTGCGACGGCGTCCCGCCAAATTTATAGCGCCAGGTCACGCGACTTCCCGGCTGGACCGCCGCCGTTTTTTCGACATCCGCCATGTTCATCATCAGACGCGGTGCTATCTGGAACGGATTAAAACCAGAGTCAGGCTCCTGCACCACCTCCCCGGCAATACGCAGCGTGGCATCGCCAACGTCGATGGAATCACCGACTTTTAAGTTGAGTAGCGCCATCAGACGTGGGGCCAGCAGCACCGAGCCCGGCTGCGGTTTCAGTCCCGGCGGGTTAGTTTGCAGCGTGCCGTACATCGGATACACATCATCCACCGCTTTAACGTTCGCCAGTTGCGGCGTATCGCGGGCAAAAGTCATGGTAGCAAAGGTCAGCTGTTCTCCCACCTTCAGACCACGCTGTCGCGCCTCGTCAATCCACGCTTTCGGCACGGTACGCGAACTTTGTAGCGACCGATCGCCCGCCATAAACTCACGGCTTTGCTGGCTCAGCCCTTTTTCCATACGATCGCTGATATTGCCCAGCGCCAGCACACAAGCTACCGCCAGGCTCAGCGCCAGCCAGACAATCAGTAATGAAGGCGAGCGCCATTCGCGCCAGAACCAGCGTGCAATCATGCCACCTCCTGCAACTGTCCGTTCACCAGGCGTAAACGCCGATCGCAACGCGCCGCCAGCTGCGGGTCATGGGTCACCAGAATCAGGGTGGTACCGTGTTCCCGGTTCAGAGAAAACAGCAGGTCGGCGATTTTGTCTCCGGTCTGGCGGTCCAGATTGCCCGTTGGTTCATCGGCAAACAGCACGTCAGGGCGACCGTTAAAGGCCCGCGCCAACGCCACGCGCTGCTGCTCCCCGCCGGAAAGCTGGGCCGGAAGATGATCAAGACGTTTTCCCAACCCCAGTTGCTCCAGCAGCGTTTTTGCCCCGTCACGACTTTTTCCGCTGTTTTCGCCGCGCAACAACGCGGGTAGTTCGACGTTTTCCAGCGCGTTGAGGGTCGGAATTAACATGAATGACTGGAAGACAAAACCCACGTGCCGCGCCCGCAGCTGCGCCCGGGCTTCTTCGTCCATGGTGTGCAGCGCCTGCCCCACCAGACTGACTTCACCGCTGGTGCCATCGTCCAGCCCGGCGAGAATCGCCAGCAGCGTGGATTTCCCCGATCCCGACTCGCCAATCAACGCAATGGTCTCGGCGCGTTTGACAACCAGTTCAACTCCGGTAAGGATGGATAGCTCATGATCACCCTGACCGACGGATTTCTTAAGATGATGAACTTCAACAATGTTTTCCGCTGGCATTGGCCTTTCCTGTTCCTGGTCCTGTTAACTTTCCGCGCCGCCGCTGCGGACACGTTATTAATTCTGGGTGACAGCCTGAGCGCCGGATACCGTATGTCCGCCAGCGCCGCGTGGCCTGCGCTACTTAATGATAAATGGCAAACCAAAACGCCGGTGGTGAATGCCAGCATTAGCGGCGACACCTCGCAGCAAGGTCTGGCCCGTCTGCCTGCATTGCTCAAGCAGCACCAGCCGCGCTGGGTGCTGGTCGAACTTGGCGGCAACGACGGCCTGCGCGGCTTTGCGCCTGCGCAAACCGAACAAACCCTGCGAACAATTTTGCAGGACGTGAAAGCGGCAAATGCCGAACCACTGCTGATGCAAATTCGTCTGCCGGCAAACTACGGTCGCCGTTATAATGAAACCTTTAGCGCGATTTATCCAAAGCTCGCCAAAGAGTTTGATGTTCCTCTGCTGCCATTTTTCATGGAAGAGGTTTATCTGAAACCCCAGTGGATGCAGGATGATGGTATTCATCCTAACCGTGATGCCCAGCCGTTTATCGCCGACTGGATGGCGCAACATCTCACACCTTTTCTATCCTAAATAATTCGAGTTGTATGAAGGCGGCAAGTGAGAGAGTTCCCAGGAGCATAGATAACTATGTGACTGGGGGGAGCGAGCGTAGCCAACGCACAGACAACTTGAAGTATGACGGATATAGTAAATCACGACTCATAAAACAACGGAGATCCTGACAGGTAAAGTTATGCAAAAATCGGTCTTAATAACAGGATGTTCCAGCGGAATCGGCCTGGAAAGTGCGCTTGAGCTAAAGCGCCAGGGTTTTCAAATTCTGGCAGGCTGTCGCAAACCTGACGATGTCGCGCGTATGAACAGCATGGGATTCACTGGCGTGTTGCTGGATCTGGATTCACCCGAAAGCGTGGATCGTGCCGCCGATGAAGTGATCGCCCTGACCGATAATCGTTTATATGGGATCTTTAACAACGCCGGATACGGTGTCTATGGTCCACTGCCCACCATCAGCCGTGAACAGATGGAACAGCAGTTTTCCGCCAACTTTTTTGGCGCACATCAGCTTACCATGCGCCTGTTACCTGCCATGTTACCCCACGGCGAAGGGCGCATTGTGATGACCTCATCGGTGATGGGATTGATCTCAACGCCGGGACGCGGCGCCTATGCCGCCAGCAAATATGCACTGGAAGCCTGGTCCGACGCACTGCGTATGGAACTGCGCCATAGCGGGATTAAGGTCAGCCTGATTGAACCCGGCCCCATCCGTACCCGCTTTACCGAAAACGTCAACCAGACCCAGAGAGATGCTCCCGTTGAAAATCCCGGCATTGCCGCGCGTTTTACGCTGGGACCAGAAGCGGTTGTCGCCAAAGTGCGTCATGCGTTTGAGAGCGATAAACCAAAGCTACGTTATCCGGTTACGCTGGTGACCTGGGCAGTGATGCTGCTTAAACGCCTGTTACCAGGCCGCATAATGGACAAAATTTTACAGGGTTGAGTTGAAGCTCGCGCGTCAGCCCCCATGTAACAAGAAATCGACAAAAGAGAGTAACTCCATGTCCACACAGAATATTGTTAACATTAACGAATCGAACCTACAGCAGACCCTCGAACAGTCGATGACCACGCCGGTCCTGTTCTATTTTTGGTCTGAGCGCAGCCAGCATTGTCTGCAATTAACGCCGGTACTGGAGAGCCTTGCCGCCCAGTATAACGGTCAGTTTATTCTCGCTAAGCTGGACTGCGATGCCGAGCAGATGATCGCCTCCCAGTTTGGTCTGCGCGCGATCCCTACGGTTTATCTGTTCCAGAACGGCCAGCCGGTAGATGGATTCCAGGGCCCGCAGCCGGAAGAGGTTATTCGCGCGCTGCTGGAGAAAGTGCTGCCGAGCGAAGAAGAGCTGAAAGCACGCCAGGCTATCGAATTCATCGAAGCCGGTAATCACGCGGATGCACTGCCGTTGCTGAAAGAAGCCTGGCAGATCTCCAACCAGAGCAGCGAAATTGGTCTGCTACTGGCGGAAACACAAATCGCCCTGAACCGTTCTGATGAAGCCGAAGCGGTACTGAAAACCATTCCGTTGCAGGATCAGGACACCCGCTATCAGGGACTGATCGCGCAGATTGAACTGCTGAAACAGGCAGCTGATACGCCGGAAATCCAACAGTTGCAGCAGCAGGTCGCCAACAATCCGCAGGATGCGGCACTGGCAACGCAGTTGGCTATTCAATTGCACCAGGTCGGGCGCAACGAGGAATCACTGGAATTACTGTTCAGCCACCTGAAGAAAGATCTTACGGCTGCCGATGGTCAGGCACGTAAGACCTTCCAGGAGATCCTTGCCGCACTGGGTACGGGCGATGCGCTGGCCTCGAAGTACCGCCGCCAGCTGTACGCGCTGCTGTACTAATCCATTTGATTTTGCCCGATAGCGCCTGCGCGCTTATCGGGCCTGTAAATTCGACAAATACCGATCCCTCCGGCATCACATCACATCTTCTTCAAATGCGTTACCACTAATTGGTGGCGCGAATTATAGAATTTTCGATAGGTTAAGTAGCAGGCGATAATGGTTGACAGGCTGGCGGTTGATAGCAGCATAAACGTCACCATAATCTGATACTTAATCGCTTTTACCGGGTCAATACCTGCAAAGATCAATCCTGACATCATCCCCGGTAAACTCACCAGCCCCACGGTCTTCGCTGAATCAATCGTCGGGATAAGCGAGGCGCGAATGCTGTCGCGAATAAGCGGTGCAGAAGCCACCTTCGGCGTTGCGCCGAGGCTGAGTTTTTCCTGAATTTGCTGCTGCTCGCTGTTAAACCGCTGCCCCAGATTGTTGTAACACAGCCCTACCGCAACCATCGCATTGCCTGCAATCATGCCGGAAATAGGGATAACCTGCATCGGCGTGAACTCGATAGAGCCTGAAAGAACCAGCACCGAAAGCGTTAGCCCCGCTCCCACCGTAATAGCAATAAACGACGAGAGAAAAGCTTTATCAATATATTTACTGCGTTTTTGCGCGTTATAGGCCGCGTTAAAGCAGATAAACAGCACCATCAATAAGGTCAGAATGCTATGGTTGACGCCGAAAATATATTTCAGCACGTAGCCCACGATAATAAGCTGAACCACTGCCCGGCAAACGCTCCAGAGAATATCTTTTTCCAGCGCCAGCTTTTCTTTGTTGCTGATCAGTATCGCGACCACCACCAGCATCATCGCTAACGCCAGGGATTCATTGGTAATATTATGCTCGTTCATTGCTGACTTCCTGCATTTCACCGGCGTGCGGTTGAAGGGTTATGACGTTATCCGCATGTTCAATTTCATCTTTGTCATGCGTCACCCACAGCACAGCAATATTCTTTTCGCGAACATAGTGGTGAATTAATTCGTTTACATTACGCTTGTTGGCTTCATCCAGCGCGCTGGTGATTTCATCAAGCAGCAGAATTTTCGGCAGAAACTGCAAATTACGAATTAACGAGACGCGCTGCTTTTCGCCGCCGGATAGCTCATTGATATTTTTTTTGAGGATCGTCTCGGGTAACTCAAAGCGGGCCAGATCGGCCAGAAACACATCTGGATCCGGACTTTTGTTGCGGATTTGCCAGGGGAAAATGAGATTATCGTAAACGGTGTCACCAAACAAAGCGGGCGTTTGCGCGCAATAAGAGACCTGCTGGCGATACGTTTCCGGCTTGAGGGTATTTATCTCTTTGCCCTCAAAGAGAATCTCACCACCAGTCGGACTTATTAACGACGCCACAATCTTGAGTAACGTACTTTTACCACAGCCGGACTGGCCGGTAATCAGCTTAAATTCTCCAGCGCGGAGATCAAAACAGATGTTATTAAGAACCTGCGTCGCCCCTGCCTGCCACGCGACATTTTTTAACTGAAGCAGAATGCTGCTTTCTTCCATTACCAATCCCTTTTTACATCTTTCGTGCAGACAGTGTATACCCAAAATAATTCGAGTTGCATGGCGGCGGCAAGTGAGTGAACCTCCGGGAGCATAGTTAACTATGTGACTGGGGTGAGCGACAAATCTGCCAGGAGCAAATTTGAGCGCTGCTTACAGCGACCCCGCAGGGGCGAGGCCCAGGGATGGGCCGAGTAACGCAGCTAACGCACATGCAACTTGAAGTATGACGGGTATATCCCTGTAATTTATTATAGGGGAGCTCACCTTGATAAATCGGGTATAATTTGACTAATGAGGCAGTAAAGGACAGCACAACAGGAGGTTTCATCAATGCTCATTTTTATTCCTATTCTTATTTTTGTCGCGCTGGTGATCGTCGGCGCAGGCGTCAAAATCGTCCCGCAGGGATATCAGTGGACGGTAGAGCGTTTTGGCCGTTACACCAAAACCCTGCAACCGGGTTTAAGCCTTGTTGTACCATTCATGGACCGCATTGGTCGTAAGATCAATATGATGGAACAGGTGCTTGATATCCCCTCTCAGGAAGTCATCTCCAAAGATAACGCCAACGTCTCGATTGATGCTGTGTGCTTTATTCAGGTGATCGACGCGCCGAAAGCCGCGTATGAAGTCAGCAACCTGGAACTGGCGATCATCAACCTGACCATGACCAACATTCGTACTGTTCTCGGCTCGATGGAGCTCGATGAAATGCTCTCCCAGCGCGACAACATCAACACGCGCCTGCTGCATATCGTTGATGAGGCCACCAATCCCTGGGGAATAAAAATCACCCGTATTGAGATCCGCGACGTGCGTCCTCCTGCAGAACTTATCGACGCCATGAACGCACAAATGAAAGCCGAACGTACCAAGCGCGCCTACATTCTTGAAGCCGAAGGGATCCGTCAGGCAGAAATCGTTAAGGCCGAAGGTGAGAAGCAATCGAAAATCCTCATTGCGGAAGGTGAACGTCAGTCCGCATTTTTACAGGCTGAAGCGCGTGAACGTTCCGCAGAAGCAGAAGCCCGCGCCACGCAGATGGTGTCTGAGGCCATTGCCGCCGGGGATATTCAGGCCGTGAACTACTTCGTGGCGCAGAAATACACCGAAGCGCTGCAGCATATCGGTTCGTCGAATAACAGCAAAGTGGTGATGATGCCGCTGGATGCCAGTAGCCTGATGGGCTCCATTGCCGGGATCGCCGAACTGGTTAAGGACAGCGCCAGCGAGCGGAAAAAATCATGATAGCGATGATTCTGGTGCACCCGCACATCTTCTGGCTCAGCCTCGGCGGTTTGCTACTCGCCGCCGAGATGCTGGGCGGCAACGGCTATCTGCTGTGGAGCGGCGTGGCTGCGGTGATTACCGGTCTTGTCGTCTGGCTCGTTCCGCTAGACTGGGCGTGGCAGGGGGCAATGTTCGCTGTCCTCACTCTGCTGGCGGCCTGGCTGTGGTGGAAGTGGCTGGCAAGGCGCGTTCAGGAGCAAAAGCCAGCCGACAGCCATCTTAACCAGCGCGGACAACAGCTGGTTGGCCGTCGATTTATTCTGGAAACCACCCTGGTCAATGGTCGCGGACATATGCGCGTCGGCGACAGCTCCTGGCCCGTTAGCGCCCGTGACGATTTGAGCGCCGGAACGCAGGTTGAAGTCATTGCCGTTGAGGGAATCACCCTGATTATAAAAGCGGTATCACACTAAAGAGACAGGAAATAAGACTATGGTCAGGAAGACACCCCTTGCCTTTGCCCTTTGCATATTGCTGACCGCCGCCCCGCAGGCATTCGCTTCGTTCGATATGGAAGACTGCAAATGGAGCGACGACAGCTGTCTACTAAAGGGAACACCGACCTTTAACCCTGAAAACGACAGCCGTGACAACCTGCTGCGGCTGCTGAGCCAGGAAAAATCATTTGCTCTGCCGGTGCAATCAATGCCCGCAGACATCACCCGCTCCCGTGATTTCTATTTTGCCTATCACCCGCAGTGGGATGAGGCTGCCCCGCAGCCAGCCGCTGCTCCGGCATCCGCCGCAGACAGCCCTCTCTCCCAACAGATGGCCGAGCTGAACATTAGCGCCGACGAAATAAACATCAACGACGCTGAGCTTGAGAACCGCCATGTTTCGAATAACACCGAGAGCGTCAGCGCGTTTTTTGCCGCGCTGTTGGCCGATTCCACGTTAACGGCGGAACAGCGTCAGGCCTTAGCCCAGGCGCGTACAGGACTGCTTTCCGGAGCAACCCGCGAGCAAATTGAGTCTTCTCTTGCTACCTTCCCGGCAGATTCTCCTGCTCTGCCCTATAAAAGCTATCTGGCAGCAGCCGCCAGTTTCTATGCCGGTGATTATGCCAGTGCCGAACGGGATTTCGCTCAGCTTGCCAAAAGCGATCGTCCGTGGCTGGCAGAGACTGCGCAATACATGCTGATGCGCACGGCGTTGAACAAGAGCAGTCAGAACAGCGTGGGCGAGTACGGCGATTTTGATATTGCGAAAATTAACCGCGAGGATGCCACTCAGGCTCAAGAGTTGGCGCAGGCCTATCTGCAGCGTTTTCCCCAAGGACTCTACGCTGACTCTTCACGAGGCATGTTGCGTCGCATCAACTGGTATTTACAGTCATGGCCGCAGCTGGCCGGGTTGTATGAACAGACGCTGAAGCAGTCGACTGACGCACAGCAACTGCGCGAAAATGTCATCGAATACGATAATGTCTATGGCATGGCGTTCTACGACCAGTCCGTCGTTGAAGCCTTCCCCAACGCGCCGCGAGTCAGCTATATCGAACTGCTACGCGCGCTGCGCCTGGATAACAATAACAAACCCACGCTGACGCAGGCACAGCTCGACGCCAGCAAACCGGTGTTTGAACAGAGCCAAAAACTGCCGCTATGGCGCGATCTGCAACTCAATCTGTGGCTGGCAACGGGCAACTACGCGGCAATTATTCAGGCAGTTACGCCAGCGCAGAAACTTGCCGCTCACGATACCCTCGCCTTCAGCGAACAGGTGCTGTACGGCGAAGCGTTGATGGGCCAGAAGAAATGGGCCGAGGCGCGCGATTTCTGGCAGCAGTTGTTAAAACTCAGCCAGGATAACGAACAGCAGCAATATGTGCAGGCTAAGCTTGCCGCCACGCTGGTATATAGCGGCGACGTGGCTGCGGTTTTCGCACCGAATAGCGCGGTGACCAACCTGCGCTTTCGTTCGCAGGTACTGAAAACACAGGCCACACCAGAACTGCTGCGCCAGCAGGCCGTTCATGGCCCGAATAACGAAGAGCGTACCATTGCGTTGCATACGCTGCTGGTGCGAGATCTTACAGAGAATCGTTTTGGCGATTGGCTGAATGACAGAAAACTGGCCAGCGCGATTACGCCTCCGGTCATTGGCGAAGCGTTTGCTGACGTTAACCTGAGCATATTCGACTGGAATGGCGACACGGCGCAGGCGGGCTATACGTGCCGCAGCCTCAATGAAACGGTAACGGTATTGAGCAAAAAAGCGGATGATGCTCACGCGCTGAACTGCTTAGGCGAATTCTTCCGCACCACGCAAACGCATGTTGATCTGTGGAAAAACAGCGCTGGCAATGACGAGCTTGAATCAGCAATCTCGCGCAAGAAACCCTTCGGCCAGTTCGACAGACAAAGCTACTATCAGCAGGTAATCACCTCGCCCACCGCTGAAGTCGAAGATAAGAGCTTCGCGTTGTATCGCGCCATCATGTGCTATGCGCCTTCAGGCGCTAACGAGTGCGGCGGCGAGGAAGTGGATAAACTGCAGCGTAAGGGCTGGTTCACCCAACTGAAAACGCAGTATCCGGGAAGCCCGTGGGCGCAAAAACTCAAATACTACTGGTAACCACACTGCTGCTGGGCCAGGCACAGGCGGCGGATATCGTCGCCGCCCGTGAGCATCCCGCCTTCTGGCTGTGGTCCGGAGTGAAGGCCAGTGACGAGCTGAAAAACGCGCAAACGGTCTATCTGCATCAGGGCGAGGTGCTGGTTCGTTCGGGTAACGTGGTTTTCCAGCGTCTCGGACTGCCGGTCAGCCGTCTGTCTTTTCCGTCAATCTGGCTGACCGTACGCTTTACCACGCTCGACGTACCGGAGGAAATCCCGGCGCGTATCATACGGTTGATGCAACGCTGGCAGGCCGCCGGGAATCACGTCGTCGGCCTGCAGGTTGATTTTGACGCAGCGACCCATCAACTGACCGACTACGCCCGCTTTCTGCAGCAACTGCGCCAACAGCTCCCGGCCGAGTTTGCGCTAGGCGTAACCGGACTACTGGATTGGGCAAAAACGGGCGACGTCGCTACGCTGAACGCGTTGGCGGTCGATGAACTGGTGGTGCAAAGCTATCAGGGGCGTCACACGGTGACGAATTATCAGGCGTATTTGCCCGCGCTCAGCCGCCTGCGCATTCCATTTAAGCTGGGACTGGTGCAAAACGGTAACCGGGATCCACTGGCTGAAGCGCAGCTTGAGAAATCCCCGTGGTATCGCGGCACGGTGGTGTTTATGCTCAATCCCTCTCGCCGTTAAGCCTTGGCTTTGTGATGGCAGCAGCCTGAGAGATTATCAATGATTGGGCATTCGGCGCTATCATCGCCGGGGCAACTGTCTGCCAGCGCCAGCAAATGCAAGCGCATGGCCTGCAGCTCACTGATATGCCGCTCAATATCCGCCACCTTTTCCAGGGTGCGCTTTTTCACATCCGCGCTGTGACGCGCCGGATCGTTAAACAGGTTTACCAGCTCGCCGCACTCTTCCAGATTAAATCCAACCTGCCGCGCCTGACGCAGCAACGTCAGTTCATTCAGATGCTGTTGGTTGTAAGTGCGATAGCCATTGTCACTACGCAGCGGCGGCGTCACCAGTCCTTTCTCTTCATAAAAGCGAATGGCTTTGCTGGTTAAACCGGTTTTTTTCGCAACATCGCTAATATTCACATTTCCCCCGCGGTGCTTGTTAGTGCTGAGCCACATTATAGCCCAGATTGCCGTAATCATTTACCCGAGAAATCTGCACATTTTAAGTCAATAAAGAGATGAATAAATCCTTTCTATTCACATTGTTATACCCGATACAGATCACATTTCAGTATTTATTGACCGTACAAAATTGACTCAAATCAAAAGATATATTGGTTATACATCTTTCATATTGAACAAAGGGAAACATTTTTATATATAAATGCGAATGATAATGATGATCATTTACATTCAATAAAGGTTCTCTTATGTTGCCACGGATTAACCAAAGGCCATTTATTCTTTCAACCCTGACATTATGCATGTCCGGCGCTGCTTCTGCAGCTACCTCTACAACACACGCTTCAACGCCCGATGATGATACGGTGATCGTCACGGCTAACCGCTCTGAAAGTAGTCTCTGGGATAGCCCGGCAACTATTCAGGTTATCGATCGCCAGACGCTGCAAAACTCCACCAGCGTTTCTATTGCTGATGATTTACAAGATATTCCCGGCGTCGAAGTCACCGATAACGCCCTCGCTGGCCGGAAACAAATTCGTATCCGTGGCGAAGCCTCTTCGCGGGTGCTGATTTTGATCGACGGCCAGGTCGTCAGCTACCAACGTGCCGGGCAAAACTACGGGGCCGGTTTGCTGATTGACGAATCCGCGCTGGAACGCATTGAGGTGGTCAAAGGCCCCTACTCTGTCCTCTACGGTTCGCAGGCGATTGGCGGCGTCGTGAATTTTATTACCAAAAAAGGCGGCGATAAGCCTCTCGGCGGCAGCATTAAGGCCGTTTATAACTCCGCAACGGCAGGATGGGAAGAATCAGCGGCAGCCTGGGGCAGCATCGGAAACTTTGACTACCGCATCAATGGCAGCTACTCCGACCAGGGGGACCGCGATACGCCTGACGGAAGATTGCCTGACACCAACTTCCGTAATAACGGCCAGGGCGTGTGGCTGGGCTACAACTTCGATCGCCATAAAATCGGACTCTCGCTCGATCGTTACAAACTGTCTACTCAAACCTGGTTTGACGATCCAGAGGGCCAGTTCGACGACTTTAGCGTCAAAATACCTAAGCTGGAACGCGAGAAAATCGGTCTTTTCTACGACTATGCGGCTGACGGGGATTACCTGAAGAAAATCCATGTTGACGCATACAGCCAGACAATAGAGCGCAAATTTGAAAACCGGGTCAAAACGACTCAGGTAATTCCCAGCCCGGCGATTAAAGCGCTGACGATAAACAATCAAACCAATACCAACGACAAACAGTATACCCAGGGGGTAACGCTGCAGGGCAATTTCTCCCTTCCCGCGAACAACGAGCTGGTGATTGGCACTCAATATCAGCATGACAAAATCAAACAGGACACGGACGGCAGTACACGCCAGACCGCGGCTACCGGCTTCTTCGATACGCAAACCCGCACCCTGTCATACAACGAAGCGGAGCAAAGCAATACCTCATTATTCGCGCAAAACGACTGGCGCTTTGCCGATGACTGGACCTGGACCATAGGCGCACGCCAGTACTGGCTGTCTTCGAAACTCAATCGCAACGATACGCAAACCCTGCAAAGCAGCGGCAGTACCTGGCAATCCACCGGAGGAAATTCAGTACACGATGATGAACTAGTGACCTCAACCAGCCTGCGCTATTCCGGTTTTAAAGATCTTGAACTCCGGGCAGCGTATGCCCAAGGCTATGTTTTCCCCACGCTGACTCAGCTGTTTATGCAGACGTCCGCAGGCGGAAGCGTGACCTACGGCAACCCAAACCTGAAGGCGGAACACTCGAATAACTATGAGCTGGGCGCACGGTATAAAGGGAATATGTGGCTGATTGACGGCGCCATTTATTACTCCGAAGCCAAAGACTATATCGCCAGCCTGGCCTGTTCAGGCCAACCCGTTTGCAGCGGTAATACCACCTCTTCACGGGGTGGCTATTACTACTACGAAAACATCGATCGGGCCAAAACCTGGGGCATGGAACTCACCGCAGAATACAACGGCTGGGCGGTTTCACCTTACCTGAGCGGTAATCTCATTCGCCGTCAGTACGAAGGCAATACCCTAAAAACCTGGGATACCGGCGAGCCCACGCTGACCGGGCGCGTCGGCCTGAAACATACCTGGTTGATGAATGTCGCTAACGTGACATCCGATGCCTTTATCCGCGCGGCGTCCAGCGCTAAAGATAATACCGGCACCACGGAAATCAACTACCCTGGCTGGGCCACACTTAACCTCGCATTCAACACCGAGTTCGGTCCGCAGGACCAGTATCAGGTCAACCTCGCGCTCAACAACCTGACCGATAAGCGTTACAGAACCGCACATGAATCTATTCCAGATGCTGGTTTCAATGCCGCCGTTGGCTTTGCGTGGAATTTCTGACGATGAAAAAACTCATGATTGGCTTACTGAGCCTCGCCTGCGTTTTCAGTGCCCAGTCCGCCGACCGCCTGGTGGTGGCGGGCGGCTCGCTTAGCGAACTGGTATACGCCATGGGCGTCGGCAACCGGGTGGTCGGCGTTGATGAAACCACCTCATATCCGCCCGAAACTGCCACACTCCCGCATATCGGCTACTGGAAGCAGTTAAGCAGCGAGGGCATTTTGTCGCTCCATCCGGACAGCTTTATCACCTGGCAGGATGCAGGACCCCAAATCGTGTTGGATCAGTTGCGGGCGCAAAAGGTTAACGTCGTGACGTTGCCGCGCGTACCGGCCACCGTAGAACAGATGTACGCCAACATTCGAGAACTGGCTACAACACTGCACATTCCTGACCAAGGTGAGGCGTTAGTCAATCGCCTGCAGCAACGTCTGGAGCGTATTAAGCACAGCGTGGCGGCGAAAAACGCGCCGGTCAAAGCAATGTTCATTCTCTCTGCTGGCGGCAGCGCACCTCAGATCGCCGGAAAAGGCAGCGTTGCCGATGCCATTATGACCCTCGCAGGCGCACAAAATGTCGCCACCCATGCGCAGTATAAAAGCTACAGCGCGGAGTCACTGATCGCCGCCAACCCGGAGGTGATCGTGGTGACGTCGCAAATGGTCGATGGCGGTCTGGCTCGCCTGAGCGCGATTGCCGGTATTACCCACACTGCGGCCTGGAAAAATCAGCGCATTGTGGCAGTAGACCAGGCGCTGATTCTGGGGATGGGACCTCGCGTCACCGATGCGGTTGAAGCCCTGCACCAGCAATTCTGGCCTCACTAACTGGATTTATTAAGAAGAATGAAAACTGAACACTCGCTGGATCTCACCGCGCATTTTGCGCTCGAGGGAAGTCAGCCATTTAAGGATCGCCGCGCCACGATGCCCTGGCGTGGGGCGATCCCGGTTGCCAAAGAGCTTTTGTCACAAACCTGGCAGGAGGTCATCAGCCAGCCAACCCCGCCACGTAAACGGCTGGTGTACTTGCATATCCCTTTTTGTGCAACACATTGTACTTTCTGCGGTTTTTATCAAAACCGGTTTGAAGAAGACAACTGCGCCCGCTACACCAACGCGCTGTTGCGCGAAATAGAGATGGAAGCTGATAGCGCATTACACCAGTCAGCCCCCATTCACGCCGTCTATTTTGGCGGCGGTACGCCTTCTGCGTTGTCTGCACAGGACCTGGCCAGAATCATCACCGCGCTGCGTGACAAGCTACCGCTGGCGCCGGACTGCGAAATCACCATTGAGGGGCGAGTGCTCAATTTTGACGATGCGCGAATCGATGCCTGCCTTGACGCTGGCGCCAATCGATTTTCGATCGGTATTCAGTCTTTTAACAGCCGGATCCGCAAGAAAATGGCGCGTACTTCGGACGGCCCGACCGCAACGGCCTTTATGCAGGGACTGGTAAAACGGGATCGTGCCGCCGTGGTGTGCGATCTGCTATTTGGTCTGCCAGGACAAGACGCAAAACTGTGGGGCGAGGATCTGGCGATTGCCCGCGACATTGGCCTCGACGGCGTAGATCTTTATGCGCTGAATCTGATCCCTAATACACCGCTTGGCAAAGCAGTTGAAACCGGGCGCACAACCGTTCCCTCTCCCGCCGAACGCCGCGATCTCTATCTTCAGGGCTGCGATTTCATGGACAGCGCGGGCTGGCGCTGCATCAGCAACAGCCACTGGGCGCGTACCACACGGGAACGCAATCTGTACAACCTGCTGATTAAACAGGGTGCAGACTGTCTGGCATTCGGCTCTGGCGCAGGAGGGTCAGTCAATGGCTATTCCTGGATGGTCGAGCGCAACCTGAATACATGGCATGAATCTATCGCCGCCGGAAAAAAACCGCTAATGATGATAATGCGCACAGCCGAGCGTGGTTTCCAGTGGCGACACACTCTCCAGGCCGGTATTGAGACGGCCCGCGTCCCGTTGGATGAACTGACGCCTCATGCACAAAAACTGGCCCCGCTACTGACCCAATGGCATCACGCAGGACTGACGCGAGATGCCAGCACCTGTGTACGCCTGACCAATGAAGGGCGTTTTTGGGCGAGCAATATTTTGCAGTCTCTTGATGAACTGATTCAGGCACTTAACGCGCCGCGCATTGCGGTAGAGCAACCATAAAAGGAGTGAATAATGAGCCATGTCTCTTTACAGGATTTTTTGAAAACTGAGCCGGACGGTACGCTGGAAGCTATCGCAGCCCAGTACAACACTACATTGCTGGAGGTGGTGAAAAACCTCCCTTCCCCAACGCTGGTTTCCGGCAGTCAATTTGATACCGTCTGGGAAACCGTCTGCGAATGGGGCAAAGTCACCACCCTGGTCCATACTGCTGATGTCATTCTGGAATTCACCGGTGAATTACCTTCCGGATTCCACCGCCACGGTTACTTCAACCTGCGCGGCAAAAAAGGCATGACCGGTCATATCAAGGCAGAAAACTGCACGCATATTGCCCTGATTGAACGCAAATTTATGAGAATGGACACTGCGTCCATTCTCTTCTTCAACCAGGCGGGTAGCGCTATGTTCAAAATTTTCCTCGGTCGCGATGAGCATCGACAGCTACTGGCCGAACAGGTCAGCGCCTTTCACGCGTTGTCTTCATCTTTAAAGGAACATGCCTGATGGCTCCATGGCTTATTTTTGGTGCAGGTGGAAGCGGCGTCGGCGCGAAAACGCTGGAGCTAGCACTGGCGGAGCATCGTCCGGTGATTGCTGTCGTTCGCAATCCCCAGGTTGCTGCCGGGCTGCAGGAAAAAGGTGTGCAGGTCTTTATTGGCGACGCCTGCGACAGCCAGGTCACCGCCTGCGCCTGTCGCGCAGCGGGTCAGCATGCCACGGTGATCTCCTCCATGGGCGGTGCCCAGGATTATCTGGCGCACAGAACCGTCATTGATGAAGCAGAAAAAGCTGAGATCAAACGCATGATTCTGGTTACCTCTCTGGGCTGTGGCGACAGTTGGCCCTTTTTGTCCCCACGCGCCAGGACCGCATTTGGCCAGGCCGTACGGGAAAAATCGTTGGCTGAAAGCTGGCTACAAACCAGTCAACTGGACTACGCCATTCTCCGCCCCGGCGGTTTGCTGAACGGTGAAGCCACAGGCCTGGCGCAACGAATACAGGCCGAGGAGTGTCATGGCTTTGTGATGCGCGCAGATGTTGCCTGGCACATTCACGAACTGGCCACGGCACCGGCACTCAAAAACCAGATTTACAGTTTGGTTGAGCCGGGACTGAAACCCGCGTAAACCCCTCGCGGCGCGGAAACTTCGCGCCGCAAAGACGTTATGGAGCGTTGCGTGCTTAAGGACTCGCTTTCTTCCGTCAGCATTCTGACGGGCCTTTCTCTCTTGCTGGTCGCTCTGATGCTGTTCGGTGCCAGCCAGGGGGCGTTGAACATTAGCTTCAGCGCCCTGTTCAACGACGAATACCGAGATATCTGGTTGAACATTCGCCTGCCCCGCGTGCTGCTGGCCGTTTTGGTCGGTGCTGCGCTGGCTACGGCAGGGGTCATTATGCAGGGACTTTTTCGCAATCCGATGGCCGATCCCGGCCTGCTTGGCGTCAGCAGCGGCTCCGCGCTGATGGTTGGCATCGCGATAGTTATCCCATTTTCATTCCCCGTGGTGCTGGTGCTGTATGAGCAGATGATTTTTGCCGTCGCGGGCAGCATGGTGGTCTGCACGATTATTTTCCTGATAAGCCAGCGTCATAACCACGGTGGAATGATGCAACTGCTGTTAGCAGGTATCGCCATCAATGCTCTGTGCGGTTCGGCTATTGGCGTGCTGAGCTATGTGGGCGACGAACAGCAGCTACGCCAACTTACGCTGTGGATGATGGGGAATCTCGGCCAGGCCCAGTGGCCAACGCTGCTGGTTGCCAGCACGTTTGTTCTTCCAGCCATTGCTGTCACCGTCTGTCTGGCGGGAACGCTTAATTTGCTGCAGTTGGGTGATGAAGAGTCGCATTACCTCGGCGTAAACGTCAAACGTAAGCGCCAGCAATTACTGTTGCTCAGCTCGCTCCTGGTTGGCGCTTCCGTTTCCGTCAGCGGCGTGATTGGCTTTATTGGCCTTGTGATCCCGCATCTGATCAGAATGACTACCGGCGCCGATCATCGCTGGTTGATTCCCTGCTCTACGCTGGCCGGCGCCTGTTTACTGCTGATTGCCGACACGCTGGCCCGCACACTTGTTCAGCCTGCCGAAATGCCCGTTGGCCTGTTAACCAGCTTGATCGGTGGACCGTATTTCCTGTGGTTAATACTGCGTAGCCGGAGGATGTCATGATCGTCGCTGAAAATCTGGTCTACCACATTCAGGGCAGACGACTGACCGATGACGTTTCTCTGACGCTACCTGATGGAGAAATCATCGCGATTCTTGGTCCGAATGGGGCCGGAAAATCGACGCTGCTTCGCCAGCTTACGGGCTATCTGCAGCCCCACAGCGGGCGTTGTAGCTTGTTTGGCAAGCCGCTGAACGAGTGGTCAATCACCGAGCTGGCAAAAACCCGTGCCGTGATGCGCCAGAACAGTCATATGGCCTTCCCGTTTAGCGTGCAGGAGGTCATCCGCATGGGCAGGCATCCGTATCGTACGCGCAACACGGGCGATGAAACGGAGCACATCATGACGTTGTGTGACTGCCAGGCGCTGGCCGCGCGCGATTACCGGCACCTGTCGGGAGGAGAACAACAGCGGGTACAGCTGGCGCGTCTGCTGGTTCAACTTTGGGAGCCCGAACCCAGGCCAAAATGGCTGTTTCTCGATGAACCCACCTCCGCCCTGGATATTCACCACCAACAGCATCTTTTTCGTCTGCTGCGTCGTCTGGTAGGTGAACGACAGTTCAGCGTCTGCTGCGTCCTGCACGATCTAAACCTTGCGGCGCGCTATGCTGACCGCGTTGTATTGATGGAACGCGGCAGGATAGTTGATAACGGTCGTCCGCAGGATGTTCTGCAGCAATCGTCACTAAATGCACTGTACGGCGCCGATCTCACGGTGATGAATGAACCGGAGCATCGAACGCCGCTTATTGTTCTCAATCAATAATTGACCGGGAGCGTCCTGTTCTGACGTTCCCGTTTTTCTTCCTTTTCGCCCTTTTTGCACCTTTTCAAAAAACTCCCTTGACCTTCCCCTAGATGGAAGGTTTAACCTTTATCACAGTCAGTTAATCCTGCAATAAAGGAGTTGGTTATGTCTCAAACAATCGATCTAACCCTGGACGGCTTGTCCTGTGGTCACTGTGTAAAACGCGTTAAAGAGAGTCTGGAGCAACGCCCGGACGTTGAGCAAGCGGATGTCACTGTGACTGAAGCGCACATCACCGGGAGCGCCAGTGCTGAAGCGCTGATTGAAACCATCAAACAAGCCGGTTACGGCGCGGAGTTAAGCCACCCAAAGGCTAAACCGCTGACGGAGTCATCAATCCCGTCGGAAGCACTGGCAGCGGTCCCTTCCGAGCTTCCGGCAGCTACGGCTGATGATGACAGCCAACAGTTGCTGTTAAACGGCATGAGCTGCGCCAGCTGTGTTATCCGCGTACAAGATGCTCTGCAAAGCGTACCGGGTGTCACGCAGGCACGGGTAAACCTGGCGGAACGTACTGCGCTGGTAATGGGCAGTGCGTCCGCCGACCAGTTAGTGAAAGCGGTGGAAAAAGCGGGCTACGGCGCAGAAGCCATTGAAGATGATGTTAAGCGCCGCGAGCGTCAGCAAGAAACCGCCGTGGCAACCATGAAACGTTTTCGCTGGCAGGCGGCCGTCGCGCTGCTGTTGGGTATCCCTGTCATGGTATGGGGAATGATTGGCGAAAACATGATGGTCACTGCCGACAACCGTAGCCTGTGGCTGACGATTGGTCTGGCAACGCTTGCCGTGATGGTTTTCGCGGGCGGTCATTTTTACCGCAACGCGTGGAAAAGCCTGATGAACGGCACCGCGACCATGGATACGCTGGTGGCGCTGGGTACGGGGGTGGCATGGCTTTATTCCATGAGTGTCAACCTCTGGCCGCAATGGTTCCCGATGGAAGCACGACACCTCTATTATGAAGCCAGTGCGATGATTATCGGTCTGATTAACCTCGGGCACATGCTGGAAGCACGGGCTCGTCAGCGCTCGTCCAAAGCACTGGAAAAATTACTCGATCTGACACCGCCGACCGCGCGTGTTGTTACCGACGAAGGTGAAAAGAACGTGCCGCTGGCAGACGTTCAGGCGGGAATGTTACTGCGCCTGACCACCGGTGACCGCGTTCCGGTAGATGGCGAAATCACTCAGGGCGAAGCCTGGCTTGATGAAGCCATGCTGACCGGAGAGCCTATTCCGCAACAAAAAGGCGAAGGTGATAGCGTCCACGCCGGTACGGTCGTACAAGACGGCAGCGTGCTGTTTCGCGCCAGCGCCGTTGGCAGCCACACCACGCTGTCACGTATTATTCGTATGGTGCGCCAGGCGCAAAGCAGTAAACCGGAGATTGGCAAACTGGCTGACCGTATCTCCTCAGTGTTCGTTCCGGTCGTCGTAGTCATTGCGCTGGTAAGTGCAGCAATCTGGTATTTCTTCGGGCCGGCACCACAAATTGTTTATACGCTGGTGATTGCCACTACCGTACTGATTATTGCCTGCCCTTGTGCGCTGGGCCTGGCAACACCAATGTCGATTATTTCCGGTGTGGGTCGTGCCGCTGAGTTTGGGGTTCTGGTACGTGATGCCGATGCGCTGCAGCGCGCCAGTACGCTTGATACCGTCGTATTTGATAAAACCGGGACATTGACTGAAGGTAAACCGCAGGTTGTCGCCATCAAAACGTTTGGCAACACCGATGAAGCACTGGCAATTCGTCTGGCAGCAGCCCTTGAACAGGGGTCCAGCCACCCGCTGGCCAGAGCGATACTGGACAAAGCCGGTGATGTTACGCTGCCACAGGTCAATGGTTTCCGTACGCTGCGCGGTTTAGGCGTCAGTGGTGAAACGGAAGGTCATACGCTGCTGCTGGGCAACCAGGCGCTGCTTAATGAACAGCAGGTAGATACCACTGAAATGGAAGCTGAAATCACTGCTCAGGCATCCCAGGGTTCAACCCCGGTCCTGTTGGCGATTGATGGTAAAGCGGCGGCACTGTTAGCGGTGCGTGATCCACTGCGTAGCGACAGCGTGGCAGCACTTCAGCGTCTGCACCGCAACGGGTATCGTCTGGTGATGCTTACCGGTGACAACCCGACCACGGCTAACGCTATTGCCAAAGAAGCCGGTATTGATGAGGTGATTGCCGGTGTTCTGCCGGACGGTAAAGCCGAGGCGATTAAACGTCTGCAAAGCCAGGGGCGTCAGGTTGCCATGGTGGGTGACGGTATCAACGATGCACCTGCGCTGGCTCAGGCCGATGTAGGGATTGCCATGGGTGGCGGCAGCGATGTGGCGATTGAAACCGCCGCGATTACGCTGATGCGTCATAGCTTGATGGGCGTTGCGGATGCACTGTCTATCTCCCGGGCAACGTTGCGTAATATGAAGCAGAACCTGGTCGGCGCGTTTATTTATAACAGCATCGGTATTCCCGTTGCCGCGGGGATCCTGTGGCCGTTCACCGGAACACTGCTGAATCCGGTCGTTGCCGGGGCGGCGATGGCGCTCTCCTCCATTACTGTGGTGAGCAACGCTAACCGACTGCTGCGCTTCAAACCGAAAGAGTAACCCTCTGCCGCATGGCGCTCACGCTTATCCGGCCTACAAAGTGCAGGTAACATTGTGGGCCGGATAAGACGATTTCGCGTCGCCATCCGGCGATTCTCGCATTGCACCTTCCTGGACCACGCGCTAGCATGAAAGTCTACTTAGGGAGGTCGTATGGATCTGTTATACCGGGTAAAAACATTTTTCACCGCGCTACGCGGCAACCACTATACCTGGCCTGCCATCGACATTTCATTGCCCGGCAACCGCCATTTTCATCTGATTGGCAGTATTCACATGGGCAGTCGCGATATGGCACCTCTGCCTGCCAAATTACTCAAAAAACTCAACCATGCCGATGCGCTGATTGTCGAAGCGGATGTTTCCTGTGACGACGCGCCGTTTGCTAACCTTCCTACATTTGCCGCACTCGAAGAACGAATCAGCCCGGAGCAGTTAGAAAACCTGCGTAAAGTCACCAACGAACTGGGCATTTCCCCATCGCTGTTATCTACTCAGCCGTTGTGGCAAATCGCCATGGTATTACAGGCGACACAGGCACAGCAGTTGGGTCTACGGGCAGAATACGGGATTGATTACCAATTGCTGAAAGCGGCAAAACAAGCGCATAAACCCGTTATCGAGCTGGAAGGCGCATCCAGTCAAATCGAGCTGTTATGTCAGTTGCCTGATAACGGACTGGCCCTGTTGGACGATACTCTGACGCACTGGCATACCAATGCCAGATTGTTGCAACAAATGATGGGCTGGTGGCTTAAAACACCGCCACGCAATAGCGAACTGACGCTTCCCAATACCTTTAGCCAGTCGTTGTATGACGTATTGATGCATCAACGTAACACAGCCTGGCGCGATCGGCTCAGAGCGATGCCTGCTGGTCATTACGTCGTGGCCGTTGGCGCGTTGCATCTGTACGGAGAAGGAAATTTGCCGGAGATGTTACGGTAAAAAAATGGCCAATATTTCTATTGGCCCGTCAAAGAGGAATTTCATCATTATTATGATCCCAATGCTTAAAGCATCGGTGTAGTTCGATTGTCGCTCAAAGTCATCATCCTGCCAATACTATTGCGCAAGATGGTACTATTTTTTAGACAGACATCAGGCGTATGCTTGAGTCGTATTTTGTCTGGTCCAGGAAAATTGCTATGACACCCGCCGTTAAATTACTCGAAAAAAACAAAATTTCTTTCCAGATCCATTCCTACGATCACGATCCGTCCGAGACGAACTTTGGTGATGAAGTGGTGCGCAAGTTAGGTTTGAATGCGGACCAGGTCTACAAAACGCTGCTGGTTGCCGTGAATGGCGATATGAAGCATCTGGCAGTTGCGGTCACGCCTGTAGCCGGTCAACTGGATCTCAAAAAGGTCGCTAAGGCGCTGGGGGCTAAAAAGGTTGATATGGCCGATCCAATGGTTGCGCAACGAACCACCGGTTATCTGGTGGGGGGGATTAGCCCATTAGGACAGAAAAAGAGATTGCCAACGCTCATTGATGCCCCTGCCCAGACGTTTGACACCATTTATGTTTCCGGCGGCAAACGCGGGCTGGATATCGAACTGGCAGCAGGCGATCTGGCGAAAATTCTGGATGCGAAATTCGCCGACATCGCACGCCGTGATTAAGCGATTTTAGAATGATTGCCTGATGGCGCGCAGCTTTAAGGCCTACAAATCACACTGACTTGTAGGCCGAATAAGGTGCAAGCACCGCCATCCGGCGCTCCGCCCTGTTACTGCCAGGTAACTTCACCCTTCGGCTCATACATACTGGCATCCAGCGGTGAGTTCTTCTGCACGTACTCTTTCAGCACTTCAGCATCAATAAACCCGGTATTCACATAGCCTGGTTTGTTATCAATTCGCGGATAGCCATCGCCGCCGGTCGCATTGAAGCTCAGGGTCGCCATGCGATAGGTTTTGGCTGAGTCAACGGGTTCGCCTTTGATTTTCAAATCGTTAAGCTTGCCATCTTTCGCCACAAAGCTGACATTAGCAAACTGCGGATAGGCCCCGGAGTCCGGCTTCATTTGTGCTACAGCGGTCAGATAGTCAATCACTTCTTTCCCACTCATGTCTGCATACACCACGATGTTTCCGAACGGCTGTACTTTCAGCACGCTCTTATAAGTGATATCGCCACCTTCGATGGAATCACGGATGCCGCCGCCGCTCATCACGCCAAAATCAGCGCTGGTTCGCGCCATTTGCGCAGCCAGCAGTAAATGTCCCATGTTGGTCTGCACGAAACGGACTTTGCTTCGGTCGCCTTCGAGGCGCGCATTGACGCTACCGATTTTCACGTCGAGCTGCGCTTTACCTTTATTCTGGAACGGCGTCAGCAGCGAAAGCATTTGCTGATTTTCAGCTATTTCCGGGGTGTAGAGTACGCGCTCACTTTTACCGTTGTCCCAGGTCACTTTTTTCTTCAGGTTGACGGGGATGAGCTGGTAGTTAACCATTTTCATTTCGCCGTTACGGAACTCAAAGTCAGCCCGGCCCACATATTTCCCCCACTCGTGCGCCTGCACAATCCAGATCCCATTTTGCTTGTCTGGCGCACACGGCGTACCCGGTACGTAATCAACCTGCTTCTTGTTCTCTGAAGCCATACACACCGGATCCTGCGAGTGACCACCGACAATCATCGCCAACGATCCCGCCGGCAGGCTACGCGCCATTTCGACATCGCCAGGGGCGTTCGAGCCGTGGTTGCCGTTGTCATAATGTCCCATATGGGTGGTTGCGATAATGATGTCTGGCTTTTCACCCATATTCAGTTCCTGAATAACCAGTTTGGCTTCATCAGCAGGTTTACGGAACTCAATATCGGTAAAGAACTCGGGGTTGCCTATTTTCGCCGTATCGTCAGTAGTCAAACCGAGTACGGCAATTTTTAAATCCTGGCGCTTAAAGATAGCCCACGGCTTAAACAAACGCTCGCCGGTGCTTTTCTGATAGATATTGGCCGAGAGAAACGGGAATTTGGACCATTTTTCCTGCTGGCGCAGTACGGTCATGGGATTATCAAACTCGTGGTTTCCGACCGCCATCGCGTCATAGCCAATCAGGTTCATCCCACGAAAATCAGGTTCCGCATCCTGCAGATCGGACTCCGGTACGCCGGTATTAATGTCGCCACCGGAAAGCAACAGTACGCTGCCCCCTTCCTCAGCTACCTCTTTACGAATACCGTCCACCAGCGTTTTTTGTGCCGCCAGTCCGTATTCTCCGTATTCGCTGCGCCAGAAGTGACCGTGATGATCGTTGGTATGCAAAATGGTAATTTTGTAGGTTTTATCTTTTTCGTACGCTTGTGCAGGCTGACCTGCCAGCGTAAATGCGGCTAATAACGCCAGCGCCACGCCCCGTTTTAAAAACTTCATATTTCTCTCCCTGAGCCAAAATCAACGACTGAAATTACAATGATATAAAATAATAGTCGAAAATGTTTTCAGAAATGAGACTTCCTTCAAACACCTTCCGCAGGTATGTTAGTCAGGTAATAATAACAAAATAGATTACCCTCATAATCGCAACCCAAACAGAAGTGACTTTCTATGGCAATAAGTGAACCAACCCAGCCTGTGGCTGGCGCGTCAGCGTCGGTTGCTAAAGCACGCACCTCATTTGGCATTTTAGGAGCGATCAGCCTCTCCCATTTGCTAAACGATATGATTCAGTCGCTGATTCTGGCGATTTATCCGCTATTGCAGTCAGAGTTCTCGCTAACGTTCATGCAGATCGGGATGATCACCCTAACCTTCCAGCTTGCTTCTTCGCTGCTGCAACCGGTGGTGGGTTACTGGACGGACAAATACCCGATGCCGTGGTCGCTGCCCATTGGGATGTGCTTCACGCTGAGCGGACTTGTTTTGCTAGCCATGGCCGGCAGCTTCCATATGGTGCTGCTCGCCGCGGCGCTGGTTGGCACCGGCTCTTCGGTATTTCATCCGGAATCGTCCCGCGTGGCACGCATGGCCTCCGGCGGTCGTCACGGCCTGGCACAGTCAATTTTCCAGGTTGGCGGCAACTTCGGCAGCTCTCTGGGACCTTTGCTGGCAGCTGTCATCATCGCGCCATATGGTAAGGGTAATGTAGCCTGGTTTGTTCTGGCTGCGTTATTAGCGATTGTCGTCCTGGCACAAATCAGCCGTTGGTACGCTGCGCAGCATCGGATGAGTAAAGGAAAACCGAAAGTCGCCATCGTAAATCCGTTACCGCGCAATAAAGTGGTGCTGGCGGTAAGCATCCTGCTGGTGCTGATTTTCTCCAAATACTTCTATATGGCGAGCATCAGCAGCTATTACACCTTTTATCTGATGCAAAAATTCGGATTATCGGTACAAAACGCCCAGTTTCACCTGTTTGCCTTCCTGTTTGCCGTCGCGGCCGGGACGGTGATTGGCGGACCATTGGGCGATAAAATTGGCAGAAAATATGTTATTTGGGGGTCTATCCTCGGCGTTGCGCCATTTACCCTCGTTTTACCCTACGCAACGCTGGAATGGACCGGGATTTTAACCGTGATCATTGGTTTTATCCTCGCATCGGCGTTTTCTGCTATTTTGGTCTACGCACAGGAACTGCTTCCTGGGCGTATCGGCATGGTTTCTGGGCTATTTTTCGGTTTTGCCTTTGGCATGGGCGGCTTGGGAGCCGCGGTGTTAGGGCTGATAGCCGACCATACCAGCATCGATTTGGTCTACAAAATATGTGCTTTCCTGCCACTTCTGGGGATACTGACCATATTCTTACCTGATAACCGACACAAAGCCTGATTTTCTGACGGCCAAAAGTAAATTTTGGCCGTCATTACTTGCAGTAGCCATCAGCCTTTACCTCTCACATATCACCGTACTTTTCCGATCCGTGCTTTTTTGCGCGTAAAATCCCGTTTTCTTCAAAATTCAATAATTATTCATAAACATAAACATTAAAATTGTCATAAACTATTACTCGTAGTTTGGGTTTTTAGGATCATCACAGCAACCAAAGGAGACGGAATGCATCACGCCACCCCGCTTATCACCACCATTGTCGGCGGCCTTGTGCTCGCTTTTATATTAGGCATGATTGCCAATAAACTGCGTATTTCTCCTCTGGTGGGATATCTGTTAGCGGGCGTTCTGGCCGGTCCATTTACACCTGGTTTTGTTGCTGATACTAAGCTCGCGCCTGAGCTGGCTGAGCTTGGCGTTATTCTGCTGATGTTCGGCGTGGGGCTACACTTTTCGTTGAAGGATTTGATGGCGGTAAAGTCTATCGCCATTCCCGGCGCGATTGCCCAGATAGCGGTGGCAACGCTGCTGGGTATGGCGCTTTCAGCCGTATTAGGCTGGTCGCTGATGGTGGGGATCGTGTTTGGTCTGTGTCTTTCAACCGCCAGTACCGTGGTGCTACTGCGCGCGCTTGAAGAACGACAGCTCATTGACAGCCAGCGAGGGCAAATTGCCATTGGCTGGCTGATTGTCGAAGATCTGATGATGGTGCTGACGCTGGTTCTCCTGCCAGCCGTCGCCGGGATGCTGGAAAAAGAAGATGTCGGCTTCGCTTCGCTGGCCGTCGATATGGGCATTACCATCGGTAAGGTGGTGGCGTTTATCGCGATTATGATGCTGGTGGGTCGTCGCCTGGTACCGTGGATTATGGCCCGCAGCGCCGCAACCGGTTCACGCGAACTGTTTACCCTCTCAGTCCTCGCCCTCGCCTTAGGCATTGCCTTTGGCGCAGTAGAGCTGTTCGATGTCTCCTTTGCGCTGGGCGCGTTCTTCGCCGGTATGGTGCTGAATGAATCTGAACTAAGCCACCGTGCGGCGCATGATACCCTGCCGCTGCGCGATGCGTTCGCCGTGCTGTTCTTCGTCTCCGTCGGGATGCTGTTCGATCCGTTAGTTCTGATCCAGCAGCCGTTGGCGGTACTGGGCACGCTGGCGATTATCATCTTTGGTAAATCCCTTGCCGCCTATTTCCTGGTGCGCCTGTTTGGTCACTCCCAACGCACGGCGCTCACTATTGCCACCAGCCTGGCGCAGATTGGTGAATTTGCCTTTATCCTGGCGGGTCTGGGAATGGCGTTAAACCTGCTGCCGCAGGCCGGACAGAATCTGGTACTGGCGGGGGCAATCCTGTCCATCATGCTCAACCCGGTGCTGTTCGCGGTGTTAGAAAAATATCTCGCCAAAACAGAAACGCTGGAAGAGCAGACGCTGGAAGAGGCTATCGAAGAAGAGAAGCAAATTCCGGTGGATATCTGCAATCATGCCTTGCTGGTTGGCTTTGGTCGCGTCGGCAGCCTGCTGGGTGAGAAATTGATGGCTGCAGGGATCCCGCTGGTGGTGATCGAAACCTCACGTACCCGGGTGGATGAACTGCGCGAGCGTGGGATCCGCGCGGTACTGGGAAATGCCGCCAACGAAGAGATTATGAATCTGGCGCATCTGGATTGCGCGCGCTGGCTGCTGCTGACCATTCCCAATGGTTATGAAGCGGGTGAAATTGTCGCTTCTGCACGTGAGAAATGCCCGTCGATTGAGATTATCGCCCGCGCGCATTATGACGATGAGGTGGAATATATTACCGAACGCGGCGCCAACCAGGTCGTCATGGGTGAGCGCGAAATCGCCCGTACCATGCTGGAGCTGATTGAAACGCCGCCTGCAGGTGAAGTTGCTACGGCCAGTTAGTGTCCGTGCCGGATAGCGTTATCGCTTATCCGGCCTATGCAAGATTTAACGGTCCCAGTACGACTCTTCCAGACTGTCTTCACGTTCCGGCAAACCGCGCGTCAGGCGCGGTGAATGCTGGTTCAGCACCTGATAACTCACGCGATTAGCATATTTACACACCTGGGCTAACGACGAATAGGTCAGCCAGGTGAACTTGTGCTTGCTGGAGTTAGGCACGTTGCTGCGGTGATAGCTGTTGGCGGTAATATCATGCAGCAATGCCGCCAGCGCGCCATCACCTGCGCCGTTGGTGTTCATTATCTTTTCAGGTCCGCCCATATACGGTGCGATGTGCGAATACACGCGCAGCGGATTGGTACAGTCTTTATGGCGCATGGCGCGGCTGAATTCGTACTGGTTAAATTCGGCAATAGCACCGGGCAGCAGCGGATGCTGGGTTTTACGTTTGACTTCTTCTTCCGTAAAGCCCGCCATATACAGACCCGCCGGACCCGCCGTGCACAGCACCAGATCCACCCAATCCAGCGCCTTGTCAGATGCCAGCAGCGGATCGTTCTCGCCAGTCAGCGCTTCAGCCTCTTCTTCATTCATCGCCAGAATAGAGACATGCTCTTTCAGGAATGCCTGCCACCACTGCGGGTTATCGGCAATGACGAATTTGGTGCCCAGGGTCAGAACCACCGGCACATTGTGTTTTTTGGCATATTCAATCGCCTTCATGGTCGCTTCCGGCATCGGCTCACCCGGCTCGCAGCGCACCAGATAAGACGTCAGCACCAGCGCGGATGCTCCGGCAATCACCGATTCAGGGATGCTCTCCGCCCGTAGCTTATTCATATGCCCAGGGCTGATTGCGAAGGTACGCTCACCTGACTCGCCAATCAGCGTAAAGCAGCGGCCAATCGGTCCGTTAACGCCTTGCAGGTAATTCAGGTCGGTACGGCTGGAGGTATTGCATAAATAGCGGTACGCATAGCTGCCAATCTCGATATTGCTGCACATCACGCCCAGCAGCACCGAGCGATCATCCGCCAGCACAGAGTAGTTGTGCATCGTGTTACCGATAGTACCGCCCGCAAACTGATGGGTGATCAAATTTTCACGCACCAGTTCCTGGTAGAGCGCTTCTGCGACATCATCGGCAATCACCAGAGAATGCCCGGCGCTTAATCCATAACGTTTTACAAAGTCATCATCCACTTTGGCTTCAATATCCACCAGCGTCTGGTCGATGCCCACCACCCAGGCTGCGCTGGTTTCATTTTCTGGCTGAATTTGTTGCAGCAACGGATCGCGCGCGCTGACGGGAAAATAGTGTTTGGATTTGCGTTTACCGGGAAATTTCATGGTCGATTTTACGGGTGGTTAACTGAGCGATGCATGGTAGCACATTCCCTGCCACGCATGCGATGCGGCGCTAAGTTTCAATATCAGACGGTGAGATCGCAGTTTAAACGGGATTAATTTCTACAATAACTCACCTTCACAAGGAGCGTTTTATGAAGCCGGAAAACAAGATCCCCGTACTCGACAGAATTTCGGATGAAATGAAAAGCGTGGTGAATTTTCATCGCGACGATCTGCCGCCGTGGCCCGCTGCAGATGACTTCGTGGCCCAGCGCCAGCACTACATTCATGAACGGCAGCTGTGGAATGCCGATGCCCCAGAGATGAATACCCGCGAATGCGTTATTTCTACCGCATGCGGCCCCGTGGCCACACGTATTTACTCACCGCAGCCCCATAGCCTGGCAACGTTGTATTATCTGCACGGCGGCGGTTTTATTCTCGGTAATCTGGATACCCACGACCGTATTATGCGCTTGCTGGCGCGCTATACGCAGTGCACGGTAATTGGTATCGACTATTCGCTTGCGCCAGAAGCCCGTTTCCCGCAAGCCATCGAAGAGATTGCCGCCGTCTGCCAGTATTTTCATCAGCACGCTGGCGACTATTCTCTTAATGTGAATCATATCGGTTTTGCGGGCGATTCCGCCGGAGCCATGCTGGCGCTTGCCAGCGCGCTGTGGCTACGGGATAAACGCATTGTCTGCGGCAAGGTGGCTGGGGTGCTGTTGTGGTATGGGCTTTACGGCCTGCAGGATTCACTGAGCCGACGGCTGATGGGCGGAGCGTGGGATGGGTTAACCCGCGAGGACTTGCAGATGTACGAAAACGCGTACCTGCGTAGCGCTGACGATCGCGAGTCACCGTATTATTGCCTGTTTAATAACGATCTGACGCGTGACGTGCCGCCGTGTTTTATCGCCGGCGCTGAGTTTGATCCACTGATTGACGATAGCCGCTTACTATTCCAGACGTTGCAGGCGCATCAGCAGCCCTGCCAGTACAAAATGTACCCCGGCACGCTACACGCCTTCCTGCACTATTCGCGAATGATGAAAACCGCCGACGATGCGTTGCGGGAAGGCGCTCGTTACTTCAGAGCCCAGCTTTAACGGTAAGCGTCGGTCAGTTTAACCATCATTTCGATATGTTCCGGTGCGGCATTAAGCGCCGGAATATACTCATATTGCTTACCGCCAGCCTCAAGGAAAATTTCCCGGTTTTGTACCGCTATCTCTTCCAGCGTTTCGAGGCAATCTGCCGAGAAGCCCGGACACATAACCTGGATATGTTGTGTCCCTTTCTCCGCCAGCATTTTTAACGTTTCGTCGGTATATGGCGTCAGCCATGGTTCGCGACCAAAGCGAGACTGGAAGGTCATCATTACTTTTTCTGGCGGCAGGCCAAGCGCTGAAACCAACTCTCGGGTGGTATCACGACAGCGCTGCGGGTAGTCATCTCCTTCATCGGCGTACCGCTGCGGAATGCCGTGGTAGGAGAGCAGCAGCAAATCAGGTTCACCGTGTTGAGCAAATGAATCCCGGGCACTCTTCGCCAGCGCATCGATGTAGCTGCTGTCATCGGCGTAATCACGAATAAATGAAACGCCAGGAATACCGCGTTTACGCGCTAAGATACGCGCCAGTTCGTCCCAGACGGCCGCCACCGTCGAACAGGAATATTGCGGGTACAGCGGTAACACCACCATGTGTTCAACCCCGCTTGCCAAAAGTTCATCGACCGCGCTTTCAAGCGACGGCGAACCGTAGCTCATTCCCAGCGCAACAGGGGTATTTGGTAGGCGTTCTGCCAGCGCACGCTGTTGTGCCTTGCTATAAACCATCAGCGGGGAACCGTCTTCCATCCAGATTGACTGGTAAAGCTTGGCTACGCGTGGCGCACGCAACGGTAAAATCACCCCGCGCAGAAGCGGCCACCACAGTGCAGGTGACGTATCAACTACGCGTGGATCGCTTAAAAACTGGCGCAGGTAGCGCTTAACGGCTTCGGGGGTTGGGGCATCGGGAGTGCCGAGGTTTGCCAGCAGGATACCGGTTTTCGTCTGACGCATTACCGCCTCTTATCGATTCAAATTGTTGATAATTGTAGCGGAAAAGCGATAAAGAAGAACTAATTGCTGTGAGAGGTAAGACGAGAATTTGCCTGATGGCGCTACGCTTATCAGGCCTACGCGATAATGGCAGGCCTGATAAGAGGTTTATTACGCGAAAAAATTAGCCGAGGATTTTTTCCAGCGCTGCGCGCACGTCAGCAACGGCCTGAGTGCCATCAACTTTCGCGTATTTGGTGTTACCCGCCTGCGCTTCTTTAGAGTAGTAGCCGATCAGCGGAGCTGTCATCTGATGGTATTCCACCAGGCGCTTACGTACAGTTTCTTCCTGATCGTCTTTACGGGTGGTCAGCTCTTCGCCGGTCACGTCGTCTTTACCTTCAACCTTAGGCGGGTTGAATTTGATGTGGTAAACGCGGCCAGAAGCAGCGTGTACGCGACGACCCACGATACGGTCAACGATCAGTTCGTCAGGAACATCGAACTCCAGAACGTAGTCCACGTTGATGCCCGCTTCTTTCATGGCGTCTGCCTGCGGAATAGTACGCGGGAAGCCATCCAGCAGGAAACCATTACGGCAGTCTTCCTGAGCAATACGCTCTTTTACCAGCGCGATCACCAGCTCATCAGTCACCAGCTTACCGGCGTCCATGATGTCTTTCGCTTGTTTGCCCAGCTCGGAGCCAGATTTCACGGCAGCACGCAGCATATCACCGGTGGAGATTTGCGGAATACCATACTTCTCCATGATGAACTGAGCCTGAGTTCCTTTACCCGCGCCCGGAGCGCCAAGCAGAATGATACGCATTACGAAAATCCCCTTAAAGGTTGTCGATATTTTTTAAAAAGCGCTAAACGATACCACCATCACGCAATTGGCTCAAGAAAGACGCCCGACGCTGAAACGGTTAACGGTGGGAAAATTAAAAATAAGGCGAGAAAATGCCGGATGGCGGTGGAAACACCGTATCCGGCATACTATTACGAGATGCTGTAGGCCGGATAAGCGTTAGCGCCATCCGGCATTACATTACGGGTATCAGGACACCAGCAACTGGTTCATACGACGGATGAACTGGTTAGGGTCTTCCAGCGTGCCGCGCTCAGCAAACAGCGCCTGATCCAGCAGCAGTTCGACCCACTCTTTAAACTGCGCTTCATCCTGGGTATCCGCCGTGCGTTTTACCAGCACGTGGTCCGGGTTGAGTTCAAAGATATATTTCACTTCCGGTACGGCCTGGCCCGCAGCGGCAAACAGTTTCGCCATCTGGGTGCTCATTTCATCCGCATCGGTGGTGACGATGGCTGGCGTGTCGGTCAGACGGTGAGTCAGACGCACTTCTTTCACGCGGTCGCCCAGCAGGGTTTTCACGCGCTCAACGAACGGCGTCAGCGCTTTTTCCGCTTCTTTTGCCGATTCATCAACTTCATCCGCCAGCTTGTCGATGGACTCGTCAGCTTTAGCAACAGACTGGAATGCCTTACCGTCGAACTCGGTCAGGTAGTTCATCATCCACTCATCGATGCGGTCAGAAAGCAGCAGGACTTCAATGCCTTTCTTACGCAGCAGTTCCAGGTGCGGGCTGCTCTTCGCTGCCGCATAGCTGTCTGCGGTGATGTAGTAGATTTTCTCCTGCCCTTCTTTCATACGCGACACGTAGTCTTCCAGCGACACGGTCTGTGCGGAGGAGTCAGTGTGCGTAGACGCGAAGCGCATCAGCTTAGCGATCGTTTCCTGGTTGGCGTGATCTTCCGCCGGGCCTTCTTTCAGTACCAGGCCGAACTGTTTCCAGAAGGTCTGGTATTTTTCCGCGTCGTCTTTCGCCAGTTTTTCCAGCATCTGCAGTACGCGTTTGGTCAGCGCGCTGCGCAGGTTACGGGTGACTGTGCTGTCCTGCAGGATCTCACGGGAAACGTTCAGCGGCAGATCGTTGGAATCTATCAGACCGCGCACAAAGCGCAGGTAGTTCGGCATGAACTGCTCGGCGTCGTCCATGATGAACACACGCTGGACGTACAGTTTCAGGCCATGCTTGTGATCGCGGTTCCACATATCCCACGGAGCCTGGGACGGGATGTATAGCAGGCTGGTGTACTCCTGCTTACCTTCCACACGGTTGTGGCTCCAGGTCAGCGGGTCAGTGAAGTCGTGGGCGATGTGCTTGTAGAATTCGTTGTACTCGTCGTCTTTGATTTCCGACTTGTTACGGGTCCACAGCGCCTGTGCCTTGTTGATCTTTTCCCAGGAAACCACGGTCTCGCCGTCTTTCTCTTCGGATTTTTCGATCTCTACCGGCAACGCGATATGGTCGGAATATTTGCTGATGATGGAACGTACGCGCCAGTCATCAAGGAACTCATCTTCGCCTTCACGCAGATGCAGGGTGATTTCGGTGCCGCGATCGTCTTTGGTGATGTCGGCAACGGTGTACTCACCTTCGCCCGCAGATTCCCAGAACACGCCGTTTTCCGGCTTATCGCCCGCAGCACGGGTACGCACGGTGACTTTGTCCGCCACGATGAACGCAGAGTAGAAGCCCACCCCGAACTGGCCGATCAACTGGCTGTCTTTCGCCTGATCGGAACCCATGGATTCGAGGAAAGATTTAGTACCGGATTTCGCAATGGTCCCCAGATGATCGATAACGTCATCACGGTTCATCCCCACGCCGTTATCGGCAATGGTCAACGTACGCTTATCTTTATCGAAGGAAACACGTACACGCAGCTCACCGTCGCCTTCATACAGGTCCGGGTTAGACAGGGCGCGGAAACGCAGCTTGTCTGCCGCATCCGAGGCGTTAGAGATAAGCTCACGCAGGAAGATTTCTTTATTGGAATACAGAGAATGGATCATCAGGTGCAGAAGCTGTTTTACTTCTGACTGAAAACCACGAGTTTCTTGTCCTTTCATGTAGATCTACCTCAACAAAGCCATTTTCAATGGTAAAAACACGTTGAGGGTGAAATGGGGACAAGCGGGAAGGATTTCAAGCGGAAGCCGCCGTCGCGGCCTCCGTTTGTTCAGAATTTAATCTTGTGTCGTCCTGCCAGAGAGTGCGACAGCGTAGTGCCATCGACCATTTCCAGCTCGCCGCCTACCGGAACGCCATGGGCGATACGGCTGGCTTCAACGCCATATTGCATGCAAAGCTCAGCAATATAGTTGGCGGTCGCCTCTCCTTCGACCGTGGGATTGGTCGCCAGGATCAGTTCGTTGATTTGCTCAGACTCCAGTCGCTGTTCGAGACGATCCAGCCCGATATCATCAGGGCCAATACCGTCCAGCGGCGACAGGTGTCCCATCAGCACGAAGTAACGTCCGGAAAACTGCCCGGTTTGCTCAATGGCGTAGATGTCCGCCGGACTCTCCACCACACAAATCTGACCGTTTTCCTGGCGACGCGGGTTCGAGCAAATGTTGCAGACGTCTTGCTCTGTGAAGGTGCGGCAATCGGCACAGTGGCCGATTTCTGACATCGCCTTCGTTAACGCCTGTGCCAGACGCATCCCGCCGCTGCGATCGCGCTGAAGTAGCGTGAACGCCATGCGCTGCGCCGACTTCGGGCCAACGCCGGGCAGACAGCGCAGTGCTTCCATAAGCTGAGTTAACAGCGGGCTGGTTTGCATCAGAACGGCATCTTAAAGCCAGGCGGCAGCTGCATTCCGGAGGAAACAGAGGCCATCTTCTCTTTCTGCGTCTCTTCAATGCGACGCGCCGCGTCGTTGAATGCCGCAGCAACCAGATCTTCCAGCATCTCTTTGTCGTCTTCCAGCAGGCTTGGATCGATCTCCACGCGACGGCAGTTGTGCGCGCCGTTAATGGTCACTTTTACCAGACCCGCGCCAGATTCGCCGGTCACTTCCAGCTTGGCGACTTCTTCCTGCATCTGCTGCATTTTTTCTTGCATCTGCTGGGCCTGTTTCATCAGGTTACCCAGACCGCCTTTACCAAACATAGGCTTCTCTCTCAATCACGTTAAGGGATGACGACCGTCAAACCATTAGGCTGACGATCAAATGGGGCGAATACTCTCTTCGTCCAGCTCCGCATCGAAAAAACGACGCAGCGTCTGGATGTTATTATCCGCAATAATCGACTCACGCGCCTGCGCGAGCTTCTCTTCATAAATGGCCTGACGCCACTCCAGCGGCGTACGCACCGCTGGATTATCATCTTCAACGATGGTCAATTCAACCGTTGACCCCGTTAAGGAACTCAGAGCTTCGGCCAGTTTTTGCTGCGCACCGCTGGAATTTAGGTGTCGCTGCGTGGAACGCAGATGCAGGCAAACTACGTTGCCATTCTCTTCTTTCCAGGCATTAAGCGCCACCTGCTCCACCAGTTTAGGCAGCGAGAGCTGACTCACCTGGGCGGCCCACGGGTCGCGTTCAATGGCTTCAGCCGCAAGCTTTGCCGCCAGTTCCGGCGTTTTTTCATGCTCAAGCGCTTTTTTCAGCGCTTTCGGCGTGGCAACGACTTCTTTAACTTCTGCAACAGGATTGGTCGCTTTCCAGCGATACGCTTCTTTCTTCGCCGGTGCTTTTTCCAGCGCAGAGACCGCCGGACGCGCCTGAACACGTTCCGACACCGAAGCCAGTCTTTCCAGCGCAGCATTATTCACCGGCCGCGCGCGGGAAGCGGCTGCCGGTTCACTCTTTTTTGCTTTGGTTGCTCCCTGAGCGCGTTGCAACTGGCTACGCGCCGCCAACACCTGACTGGTGGCATCGGAGAGCGGCACATTCTGTTGCTGTTGTGCAGGTGCAGGCTGCTGCTGCACCTGCGTCGGGGTCATCACCGCAGTGGGTGCGACCGGGGCAAACGACTGTCGTGGAACTTCAGGTTCCGGGAGCGGCATGCGCGGATGAAAAGCCAGCGCACGCAGCAGCGTCATTTCGACGCCCATTCGCCTGTCCGGCGCATATGGCAGTTCCTTGCGCCCGATTAACAAAGTTTGGTAGTAAAGCTGCACATCGGTTGGCGGAACAATTCGCGCCAGTTCACGCATACGCTGTTCAATGGCGGCCATATCGCTGCCGAGCGCGGCAGGCGAAAGCTGAACCATGGCAATACGATGCAGCAAAGCCGACATCTCAACCAGCAGCGCTTCCCATTCGATACCGCGCGCGGCGGCGTCGTTTACCAGCGCCATCACGCGTTCGCCGTCCGCAGCCACAACCGCTTCAACGAGCGAGAGCGCCTGGTCGTCGTCCAGCGTGCCGAGCATAGTGCTGACCGCCTCGGTCGAGACCTGGCCATCGCCGCTGGCGATCGCCTGATCGGTCAGGCTCAGCGCATCACGCAGGCTGCCGTCCGCGGCGCGAGCCAGCAGTTGCAGTGCACGTGGTTCATGGGCGATATGCTCTTCTTTGAGGATATGCTCAAGCTGATGACGAATCTGTTCGACATCCAACGCTTTAAGATGGAATTGCAGACAGCGCGACAGGATAGTCACCGGCAGCTTCTGCGGATCGGTAGTCGCCAGCAGGAACTTAACGTGCGCGGGCGGCTCTTCGAGCGTTTTCAGCAAGGCATTAAAACTGTGGCGCGACAGCATGTGCACTTCGTCGATCAAGTAGACCTTAAAGCGACCGCGCGCAGGCGCATACTGGACGTTATCCAGCAGGTCACGGGTGTCTTCGACTTTGGTGCGTGAGGCGGCGTCGATTTCAATCAGATCGACAAAACGCCCCTGCTCGATTTCCCGGCAATTATCGCACACGCCGCACGGCGTAGCGGTGATGCCGGTTTCACAGTTTAATCCCTTCGCCAGCAAGCGGGCGATAGAGGTTTTCCCGACGCCACGGGTGCCGGAAAACAAATAAGCATGATGAATACGCCCTAACGACAAGCCGTTCGCCAGTGCCGTCAGCACATGTTCCTGGCCGACGACGTCAGCAAAGGTTTGTGGGCGCCATTTTCGGGCTAAGACCTGATAACTCATTGGCAGGCTCTGAAAGGCTGGAGGGTGGATTCACAGGGGGATAATGCTAACACAACCTCGCAGCGACGGCGAGGTTGACACGTTATATTCGGGCGTTATCGTTGCAGTCAGTTTGGTTTCGGGCAGCGCACAGAAACCGGAGCGTACACGCAGTACGTGAGGATTTCGAGCACTGACCGGGGCCAAAATGGCAAAAAAGATAGCCCTAAATTAGTGGCCCGGGAATGGAACCAGGCTATAACAGGTAAGCCCCTGTTTTTCCAGACGCTGTTCGCCGCCCAGATCAAACAGGTTAATGATAAAAGCAGCATCGGTAACTTCACCACCCAGACGGCGGATCAGCTTCACAGTCGCTTCAATCGTGCCGCCAGTTGCCAGCAGGTCGTCCACAACCAGCACTTTATCGCCAGGTTTGATGGCATCAACGTGGATTTCCAGCTGATCGGTGCCGTATTCCAGCTCATAGGTCTCAGCAATAACTTCACGCGGAAGCTTACGGGGTTTGCGTACCGGAACAAAGCCGACGCCCAGACCCAACGCTACCGGCGCGCCAAACAGGAAGCCACGCGCTTCGGTGCCAACCACTTTAGTGATACCCGCATTTTTGTAGCGTTCAACCAGCAATTCAATGCTGAGGGCGTAGGCTTTCGGGTCTTCCAGTAAACTGGTGACATCACGAAAGAGAATGCCCGGTTTTGGGTAGTCGTGGATGCTTTTGATGCTATTTTTGAGAAACTCAAGCTGCTGTGCTGTCGCGGTCATAAGTTTGTGCCTGATTAATACAGTATTACTTCACGGCGCACTAAACACTTCATCCTCGACGAATCTTGAATGATTTTGTGTCTATATAAGAGCCAAGGTTACACTTGCTTAACCTTTGACCACCTGCGCCTGTGCTCGAAAACGGTCGAATTTACTGGCTGTGAGAGACAATTGCAACAGCGATTATTGCGCTTTACTGCTTTTGTTGTTTTTCATCAATCACCGGGATCCGCCACATAAAAATCAGTAAACAGGCGAGAATAACCAGCAGCAGGCCGCGTACCCACATCATATTGACCAGCCACAGTGAAATACCAAACGTCACCAGGATCAACAAAATAGCGCGCGGTTTTGCTCCCGGCGGCATCGCACGGTGTTTTTGCCAGTGGCGCAAATACCCACCGAACCACGAACGGTAAAGCAACCAGTCGTGAAAACGCGGCGATGAGCGGGCAAAACACCAGGCAGCCAGCAGTATAAACGGCGTCGTCGGCAACAGAGGCAATACTACGCCCAGCGTACCTAGCACTACCGCTATCCAGCCAATGATGATTAGAATAATGCGTTGCATAATATGAGTACTTAACACAGAGAATCGCTACTTTAGCATAACGGTTCTCATTTTCATCGGAGTGTTGTTGTGAAAACCGCCATGCTGTTACAGACGCTCGAAAACCAGCTTAACCGCCTGCGACAGCGTTGTGCTCCGCTGGCGCATCACACAACGCTTAGCGCCCGCTTTGACAGGCATCTGTTTCACACGCGCAGCACGTTGCTGCAGGCTTGTCTGGATGAGGCTGACGATAATCTTACTGCCCTGCGTCGTGCCGTTGAACAGCAACAACTCCCGCAAATCACCTGGCTTGCGGAACACCTTGCTTCACAGTTAGAGGCGATTTCACGTGAAACCGCCAGTTGGTCCCTTCGAGAGTGGGACAGCGCTTCTCCAGGTCTGGCGCGCTGGCAGCGCAAGCGGGTCCAACATCAGGAATTTGAACGCCGCCTGGTTGAAATGACGCGTGAACGCAAAGAGCGTCTGGCTCAGGCTACCGGCTTTGAAGAACAGCAAAAACTGCATCGTGAAGTAGAAGCATTCGAGGCGCGACTGGCGCGCTGTCGCCATGCTCTGGCAAGAATAGAAAACGTGCTGTCGCGTTTAACCCGTTAATCCCCGGAGAATTTATGTCATTAGAGAACGCCCCGGACGAGGTCAAACTGGCCGTCGATTTGATTGTTTTACTTGAGGAAAATCAGGTTGCGCCTGAAACCGTACTGAAGGCGCTGGAGATTGTTAAACGGGATTACGAAAAGAAACAGCTCTCTTCTTCAAAAAACGCGCTATAGCTGAAATGCCTGAAAGCGTTGCACTTATCAGGCCTACGAATGAATCGAAGCTCGCAGGCCTGATGAGTTTTTCTATTAACCTACCGAAGGCGTCGGATCATCACCTTTAATGATGTCACGCTTAACCTCGGTCACGGTATCACCTTTCGCGTTATGCAGGTGCACTTCGAGCTGGTTAAAGGCGATATCAATGTCGTTTTCACGGCACAAACGATCGACCGCACGGTTCAGTTCATCAACCGTGTGGCTACGATCGCGCAGTTCACGCACGTATAAACGCAGTTCATGATCCAACGTGCTGGCGCCGAAGGCGGTAAAGAACACTGCAGGCTCTGGATCGTGCATCACTTTCGGGTGTTCCATCGCCGCCTGCAGCAGCACTTTCTTCACTTTATCCAGATCCGAACCGTAGGCCACGCCGATGCGGATCACCAGACGCGTGGTGGTATCGGAAAGCGACCAGTTGATCAAACGCTCCGTCACAAATGCTTTGTTCGGGATGATCACCTCTTTGCGATCGAAGTCGGTAATAGTGGTGGCACGGATACGGATCTTGCTGACCGTTCCTGAGAACGTACCGATAGTCACGGTATCGCCGATGCGGACCGGGCGTTCAAACAGAATAATCAGACCCGAAACAAAGTTACCGAAGATTTCCTGCAAGCCAAAACCAAGACCAACCGACAGGGCTGCTGCCAGCCACTGTAGCTTATCCCATGAAACACCGAGCGATCCGAAGACCGTCATCGCGCCGATGGCGATGATCGCGTAGTTAAGGATCGTGGTGATCGCATACGAAGCACCCTGACGCATCTTCAGTCGCGACAGCACCAGCACTTCCAGCAGGCCGGGTAAGTTACGGATCAGCGCCCACGCGACCATTGAGGCAATAACCGCAAACAGCAGACTGCCCATGGTGACGTCTTTCACCACCGCAGCTCCCGCTTCGGTGCCGTTGTAATGCCAGAGCGTAATGCTATCGAGATAACTGAACACGGTGATTAGATCGGACCAAATTGCCCAGAACAGAATACCAAACAGGGCAACCATCACCAGCATTGTTATACGCAGCGTTTGCTGGTTAACCTGCTCAAGCGCAATGGTCGGTTCTTCCTGCGGCTCGGCTCCTTCCGCCCCTTCTTTCACCAGGTTCTGACGACGCGCTAAGGCACGGCGCCAGGCGATACGACGTGCCGCCACACTCAATCCACGCAGTACCGTCTGATACAGCAGGTTCCAAAGGATAACCAGATAGACCGTTTCAATCCAACGGCCGGCCAGGCGCAACGTGGTGTAGAAATACCCTGTCGCCGTCAGCACCATTAATGCAATCGGGATAATTGAGAGGACGGTAATAGTGACCAGACGCAGGCCATGTGACTCTTTGTCACGCCAGCTTTCGCGGCACATTGGCCATACCAGGAAGGCGATCAGCAGCAGGTTGAGGAAAATAACTACCTGACCCAGCACATCGTCCATCAAATTAAGCGGCGACAGTTCAGCAATGACCGACCAGAAGTTAAGCGGCAACAGCGCCAGGCTAATACGCACGATCTGGCGGCGCCAGTGGCTGGTCTGCTGCGCTGGCATGCCAAAATGACGTATCGCCACGCCATCTTTTTCCAGCACCTTCCAGCACAGACCAAACACCAGCCAGAAGACTGTCATCTTCTTACTGAACGCCCACAGCAGGTCGCTGATATTCAACTGCATGGTAAGCAGAATCAGGCCCACGGCGAGGATAATCAGGCACGCCGGCAACGCTCTGATCAGATCGATCAGTATCGCTTTTGGCGTATTGAGCTGACTGTCATTACGCAGATTCCCTACTGCGGCGGCTAATTTCGCCTGATACTCTTTCAGCCATTTCAAACGCCAGCGGATTAACCCGGCAATAAGCAGCAGCGGCAGGCCCGCCAGGAACGCAATAAAGACCGCTGGCCAGGCTTTTTCCCAGTTCACTGTGATTTTCATCGACTTAAACTGGTCTTTGAGCGTTTGCGGGAAGGCTTTGATCCAGTCCCAGTCCATCGGACGGTTACTATTAACCCAGAAGATTTGCTGCGTGAGGATCCCTTTCAGGTTCTTCGACACGCTCATTAGCTGCTGTTGATTGATTTGCAGGTTAATCGCCATCATCAACTGGTTGCCCAGCTGCTTGTTCAGCTGATCCAACAGTTCACGGCGCATATCCACAACCTGCAGCAGGGCATCATGGACTTCACCATTCACTTCGTTGCTGTGCCCTTCTTCCAGTTTGGCGACAAACGCATCGTTCTGGAATAGCGCATCACGCTGCTGGTTGATTTCAAACTGCTCCAGACGCAAATCGGCGATCCGGTTGGTCATATCGGCAAGTTCATCCGCCGACGGCAGTGTTTGTTGTTGCTGATACAGAATACGCGACAGCAGCAGGCTGCCTTTCAGGACGGCGATCTGTTCTTTAATATTGCGTTCGGATTGCAGCGCGCGGTCAAGCCAGTTTTTGACTTTGATATTCTGCTGCATCAGGTTGTTGCCGTTTTCGGTCGCGGCAATCAGGCGCTGGCTGAGCTGATGGTTAACATCCAGTTCCTGCTTCACTAACGGATTTGACTGAATACGCTCGGCTTCATCCGGCGTTACCGCTTCCTGAGCCGTCTTTTCGGTTAACGTCAGTCGTTTGCTGTTCACCGCTTCTTGCAGGAGCTGGAGCTGATGTTCAAGCCGGTTACTGTTAGCTGTTACGTAATCACGTTGTTTTTGCAAGGTATCCTGCAAAACAGTATTGCCTTCCAGGCTCTTACGCTGTTGGTCGATCTGCGCATTCAGCAGCGCCTGCTGCGCCTGCAGCAACACCTGCTGGCTGGGGCGTAACGCCGCCTCTCCCACATTGGTGCCATCGAGTCGATTGCGGATTTGCTGCATTTGCTGCGACGCGGTGTACATCGCATTCTGCACACGCTCTGGCTGCGTCTGGAGCGACACCAGTTGGCTGTTGTAAGCGGCAAGATCGTTTTGCGCACTTTGCAGGTCATCCAAAACCTGTGCCACGCGCGACTCAAGCTGTCGCAAGGAGAGTGTACTCAGCGTCTTTCGCGTTTCATCGTCGTTATCGACATCGCTGAGCGAATTTAACGCATCCGTCGCCTGACGCATTTTCTCCGGTGCCTGGGCAACTTTCTGGCGAAGCTGTACGGTCTCATCTTTCACGCGATCGATTTTATCCAACGTGGCGATGGTATCGATGAGATCCTGTTGGACCAGCTTATCCTGCGCGGAGAGATCTTTTTGTTTACTCAGTGCGTCCAGTTGGCTCTGAATATCCGCTTTCGTCGGCAGTTCACCACTCTGTTGCGCCCGCGCAAAAGCAGACGACTGGCAAGATAGCAAGAGAATGAAGAAAAGAATGGTAATAGCAATAAGATGCTGTGAACGTTTATAGAGCTGCAACATAGTCATGAGAATGAACGTTTCTGAACCGGAAAAGTGACCGAAAATAGTCAAGCGGCAAGAATATCACGGCTGTGACCGGCAGAATAGCAGCAGGCAAAACGACCAGGAGAATTCCTGGTACAGGCCCAAAACGTTTAGTGTATTTCCGCCACGCCAAGCCGCAGAGTTGGGCACATAAGGCACATCTCCAGCAGCACAGCCACGTATTCCCGAGCTTCTTTTTTCAGATCAAACGATTCGGGGGCAAATAACCAGTTTTCTATGATTCCGGTAATGTAGCTACGCAACAGGACCGCCACGCGACGGGTGTTCAGGTTTTCCGGCAGCATATTGGCATCCATACAGTGCCGCAATGTTTGTTCGATACGATCGTAATTTTCAATACAAAGATGGCGTTGAGCTAACTGAACAGAGGCCATTTCCCCGACAAATTCGCATTTGTGGAATATAATTTCCAGCAACAAACGTCGGCGTTCTTCTGTCACGGTAGCTTCAAGAACGTAAATTAAAATTTCTCTTAATACTGATAGTGGATCGTCGGGGAATTTTGCCTGATACTCAGTCTCTAACTCATCAATGTTAGGTTTTGCTAGCTCCCAGATTTCACTGAATAAATCCGACTTGTTTTTGAAATGCCAATAAATCGCGCCGCGCGTGACACCAGCGGCTTTTGCAATCTCCGCAAGCGAGGTGGATGATACCCCTTGTTGCGAAAACAAATGCAGAGCAACATCGAGAATATGCTGTCGTGTTTCCTGTGCTTGTTGTTTGGTTTTTCGTGCCATATGTCAGTGAATTTACAGGCGTTAGATTTACATACATTTGTGAATGTATGTACCATAGCACGACGATAATATAAACGCAGCAATGGGTTTATGGGCTTTAAGCCATTGATCAATTTGAAATCGGACACTCGAGGTTTACATATGAACAAAAACAGAGGGTTAACGCCTCTGGCAGTCGTTCTGATGCTCTCAGGCAGCTTAGCGCTAACAGGATGTGACGACAAACAGGCCCAACAAGGGGGCCAGCAGATGCCAGAGGTTGGAGTTGTTACACTCAAAACTGAACCTCTACAGATAACAACCGAGCTTCCGGGTCGCACCAGTGCGTTTCGCATCGCAGAAGTTCGCCCTCAGGTTAGCGGTATTATCCTGAAGCGTAATTTCACCGAAGGTGGTGACATCGAAGCGGGTGTATCTCTCTATCAGATTGATCCTGCGACTTACCAGGCCGCTTACGAAAGCGCAAAAGGCGATCTGGCCAAAGCACAAGCCGCAGCAAATATCGCTCAACTGACGGTTAAACGTTATCAGAAACTGTTGGGTACCAAGTACATCAGTCAACAGGATTACGATAGCGCGCTGGCAGACGCACAGCAGGCAAACGCCGCCGTTGTTGCCGCGAAAGCCGCGGTAGAAACAGCACGCATCAATCTGGCCTATACCAAAGTGACGTCGCCGATCAGCGGCCGCATTGGTAAATCATCCGTTACGGAAGGGGCTCTGGTGCAAAACGGTCAAGCGACCGCACTGGCGACCGTTCAGCAGCTGGACCCGATCTACGTGGACGTAACGCAGTCAAGCAACGACTTCCTGCGCCTGAAACAAGAGCTGGCCAACGGCACGCTGAAGCAAGAGAACGGCAAAGCGAAAGTCGAACTGGTAACCAATGACGGCATTAAATTCCCGCAGTCCGGCACGCTGGAATTTTCTGATGTGACGGTTGATCAAACCACCGGGTCGATTACGTTACGCGCAATCTTCCCTAACCCGGATCACACCTTATTGCCGGGTATGTTCGTCCGTGCACGTCTGGAAGAAGGGATTAACCCAACTGCATTACTGGTTCCACAGCAAGGCGTTACCCGTACACCGCGTGGCGATGCCAGTGCATTGGTTATCGGTGCAGACAACAAAGTTGAAACTCGTCAAATTGTCGCCGCACAAGCGATTGGCGACAAATGGTTAGTCACTGATGGACTTAAGCCGGGCGACCGCGTGATTGTTACTGGGCTGCAGAAAGTACGTCCTGGCGCGCAGGTAAAAGCGCAGGAAATCACCGCTGATAACAACCAGCAAGGCCAAAGCGGTAGCCAGCCTGAACAGTCCAAGTCTTAACTTAAACAGGAGCCGTTAAGACATGCCTAATTTCTTTATCGATCGCCCAATATTTGCGTGGGTGATCGCCATTATCATCATGTTGGCAGGGGGGCTCGCGATCCTCAAATTGCCGGTAGCGCAATATCCGACTATTGCACCGCCAGCAGTGACGATCTCCGCGACCTACCCTGGCGCTGATGCCAAAACAGTACAGGATACTGTTACGCAGGTTATCGAACAGAACATGAACGGTATCGATAACCTGATGTACATGTCCTCTAACAGTGACTCCACGGGTACCGTGCAGATCACCCTAACCTTCCAGTCTGGTACTGATGCGGATATCGCGCAGGTTCAGGTGCAGAACAAACTGCAGCTGGCCATGCCGTTGCTGCCGCAGGAAGTACAGCAGCAAGGGGTTAGCGTTGAGAAGTCATCCAGTAGCTTCCTGATGGTTGTCGGTGTTATCAACACCAACGGCACCATGACGCAGGAGGATATTTCCGACTACGTTGGCGCCAACATGAAGGACGCTATTAGCCGTACTTCAGGCGTGGGTGATGTTCAGCTGTTTGGTTCTCAGTACGCGATGCGTATCTGGATGGATCCGAACAAACTGAACAACTTCCAGCTGACGCCGGTTGATGTAATCAGCGCCATCAAGGCGCAGAACGCCCAGGTTGCAGCCGGTCAGTTAGGTGGTACGCCACCGGTTAAAGGCCAGCAGCTTAACGCGTCAATCATCGCGCAAACCCGTCTGACCTCCGCTGATGAGTTCAGCAAAATTCTGCTGAAAGTGAATCAGGATGGTTCCCAGGTTCGTCTGCGTGACGTGGCGAAAGTGGAACTGGGCGGTGAGAACTACGACATCATTGCGAAGTTCAACGGTAAACCGGCATCCGGTCTGGGTATCAAGCTGGCGACAGGTGCTAACGCCCTGGATACAGCAAACGCTATCCGCGAAGAACTGAAGAAGATGGAGCCGTTCTTCCCGTCAGGTCTGAAGATCGTTTACCCATATGACACCACGCCGTTCGTGAAAATCTCTATTCACGAAGTAGTAAAAACGCTGGCGGAAGCAATCATCCTCGTGTTCCTGGTAATGTATCTGTTCCTGCAGAACTTCCGCGCGACGCTGATTCCGACTATCGCCGTGCCGGTGGTGCTCTTGGGTACGTTTGCCGTCCTTGCGATTTTCGGCTTCTCGATAAACACCCTGACGATGTTCGGGATGGTACTCGCCATCGGCCTGCTGGTGGATGACGCCATCGTTGTGGTCGAGAACGTTGAACGTGTAATGGCTGAGGAAGGACTACCGCCGAAGGAAGCAACGCGTAAATCGATGGGCCAGATTCAGGGCGCACTGGTCGGTATCGCGATGGTACTGTCAGCGGTATTTATCCCAATGGCGTTCTTCGGTGGTTCTACCGGTGCAATTTACCGTCAGTTCTCCATCACCATTGTTTCTGCGATGGCGTTGTCTGTACTGGTGGCATTGATTCTGACCCCTGCCCTGTGTGCGACCATGCTCAAACCGATTGCTAAAGGCGATCACGGAGAAGGCAAAAAAGGCTTCTTCGGCTGGTTTAACCGCATGTTCGATAAGAGCACGCATCATTACACCGATAGCGTGGGCGGTATTCTGCGCAGCACCGGTCGTTATCTGGCGCTGTATCTGATCATCGTCGTGGGCATGGCCTATCTGTTCGTTCGTCTGCCAAGTTCGTTCCTGCCAGATGAAGACCAGGGGGTATTCCTTTCTATGGCTCAGCTGCCAGCGGGTGCAACGCAAGAGCGTACCCAGAAGGTGCTGGACGAAATGACGGATTACTACCTGACCAAGGAAAAAGCGAACGTTGAATCGGTGTTTGCCGTTAACGGTTTCGGTTTTGCTGGTCGTGGTCAGAACACCGGTATCGCGTTCGTTTCTCTGAAAGACTGGAGTGAACGTCCAGGCGAAGAGAACAAGGTTGAGGCGATTACTCAACGTGCGATGGGCGCATTCTCGCAGATTAAAGACGCTATGGTCTTTGCCTTTAACCTGCCAGCGATTGTGGAGTTAGGGACCGCGACCGGTTTCGACTTCCAGTTGATTGACCAGGCTGGTCTGGGCCATGAGAAGCTGACTCAGGCGCGTAACCAACTGTTTGGTGAAGTTGCGAAGCATCCTGATCTGTTAGTCGGTGTTCGTCCTAACGGTCTGGAAGATACGCCGCAGTTCAAGATCGATATCGATCAGGAAAAAGCGCAGGCTCTGGGCGTTTCCATTAGTGATATTAATACAACGCTGGGTGCAGCATGGGGCGGAAGCTACGTGAATGACTTCATCGACCGTGGTCGTGTGAAGAAAGTTTACGTCATGTCTGAAGCGAAATACCGTATGTTGCCGGAAGATATTGGAAACTGGTACGTCCGTGGTAGCGATGGACAGATGGTACCGTTCTCCGCCTTCTCTACCTCACGTTGGGAATACGGCTCGCCGCGTCTGGAACGCTATAACGGTTTGCCTTCCATGGAAATCTTAGGCCAGGCCGCTCCGGGTAAAAGTACCGGTGAAGCCATGGCAATGATGGAGCAACTGGCCAGCAAACTGCCTTCCGGTATCGGTTATGACTGGACCGGTATGTCCTACCAGGAACGACTGTCCGGCAACCAGGCCCCTGCCCTGTATGCCATTTCACTGATCGTCGTGTTCTTGTGTCTGGCAGCGTTGTACGAGAGCTGGTCAATTCCGTTCTCCGTAATGCTGGTGGTACCGCTGGGTGTTATCGGTGCATTGCTGGCGGCAACGTTCCGCGGCCTGACCAACGACGTTTACTTCCAGGTAGGCCTGCTCACAACCATTGGGTTGTCGGCGAAGAACGCGATACTTATCGTCGAATTCGCCAAAGACTTGATGGATAAAGAGGGTAAAGGTCTGATTGAGGCGACGCTGGACGCAGTACGCATGCGTTTACGTCCAATCCTGATGACGTCATTGGCCTTTATTCTGGGCGTAATGCCGCTGGTCATCAGCTCCGGCGCAGGTTCCGGTGCACAGAACGCCGTTGGTACTGGCGTAATGGGCGGGATGGTGACGGCAACCGTGTTGGCGATCTTCTTTGTTCCGGTGTTCTTTGTGGTGGTACGCCGCCGCTTTAGCCGCAAAAATGAAGATATTGAGCATAGCCACTCAGTAGAGCATCATTGATACATCTCTAAAGATAAGGCCGCGCAAGCGGCCTTTTTTCTGAAAAAATCATAAAAATCACTTATTGCCATTCCGTTTATTTTCTATCGGATAAATAAGCGATATAATCCTTGCAGCCTTAAAGGCTATTCTTAAAAAAACAGCGAGAGTTCTTATTTACTTTAATAAATATTAAGATTATTCCTATCCACTGGTTCACATTGTCGGTTGTTGCCTTTCGTTGCTAAACCTAAACAAGATAACCCGATGATTGCCCGAAGAATAAAGAAATTGTCCCATTTCGAATAGCGGCATTTATCTGTTAAAATGTAAAAATGACGTAGCATCATAATTTTACATAATTGTAATTTTTCGTGATATGACGATGAAATCTTTTTTAGAGTAGATTATAGTTAAATCATCAGGAGTCGCGGGCAAGTTCCAGGTAGTTGTTGTATCCATCCCGAAAGGTGTTCGGTTAGTTTAAGCCACTAAGAAGGGGATGCGTTATGGATGAATACTCACCCAAAAGACATGATATCGCGCAGCTTAAATTTCTCTGCGAAACTCTGTATCATGACTGTCTTGCAAACCTTGAACAAAGTAACCATGGCTGGGTTAATGACCCTACCTCTGCAACCAGCTTGCAGCTCAATGAACTGATAGAGCATATTGCAACCTTCGCACTTAATTATAAAATTAAGTACAATGAGGACAATAAGCTGATCGCGCAGATAGATGAATACCTGGATGACACTTTTATGTTGTTCAGCAGTTATGGTATTAATACGCAGGATCTGCAGAAATGGCGGAAGTCAGGTAATCGACTGTTTCGCTGTTTTGTCAATGCCACCAGGGCTAATCCTGTTAGTTTGTCTTGTTAAAAATTATTACAATCATAGGTAAGAGTTATGTCCGATAAACCATTAACTAAAACAGATTATTTGATGCGCCTGCGACGTTGCCAGACAATTGATACGCTAGAGCGCGTTATTGAAAAAAATAAATATGAATTGTCCGACAACGAACTGGCTGTATTTTACTCAGCAGCAGATCATCGCCTTGCTGAATTGACCATGAATAAGCTTTACGACAAGATTCCAACTTCTGTTTGGAAATTCATTCGCTAATTGCACTCAAGGTTAAGTCAGGTATAGCGGTACCGTTGTCTGGCTGACCATTTTCGTATTTACAATGGTTATTTAATTCAAATCGCGTGACTATGATCACAGCAAAGAAGCGGGAACGTTCCCCTTGTCTGCATTACGTTTTACTGTGCTGAAATAACCTTCAGTACACAGGGAATTCGTAATGCGTAATGAAAAGCAAAAAATGATCGCCGGCGAATACTATCGCCCGGCAGATGAAACGCTGCGCAGTGACCGACTACGCGCTCGTCAGTTGATCCATCGCTACAATCTCACCGCTCCCGATGAAAAAAATGAGCGCCAGGCAATCCTGCATGATCTGTTAGGTCAGAGTGAGGGGGCCTATATTGAACCCTCTTTCCGTTGTGATTACGGTTATAACATCTATCTTGGTAAAGACTTTTACGCTAATTTCGACTGCGTTATGCTCGACGTCTGTCCAATTCATATTGGCGACAACTGCATGCTGGCACCAGGCGTTCATATCTATACCGCGACCCATCCGCTGGATGCTACCGAGCGCAACAGTGGCCTGGAGTTCGGGAAGCCCGTGACTATCGGCAATAATGTCTGGATAGGTGGCCGTGCAGTGATCAATCCCGGCGTCACGCTGGGCGATAACGTGGTTGTGGCATCAGGCGCAGTGGTCACTAAAAGCGTTCCGGCAAACACCGTGGTTGGGGGCAATCCCGCAAGGATCATCAAAACGCTGTGATCTTAAATGTAACTGTTATGCTAAATTGCGGTTAATCTGTTACTTTCTTCAAATGGTATCCCCTTTTAAAATAGGGCGATCCCTCCTGAATTTTGCAGATATCACGAAGGCAAGAGATGACAGAAATACAGCGCCTGCTTACTGAAACAATCGACGACTTAAATATTCGCGAGAAGCGCGACAACAAACCGCGCTTTAGCATCAGCTTTATTCGCAAACACCCAGGGCTGTTTATCGGCATGTATGTTGCGTGGTTTGCCACGCTGGCGGTGATGCTACAGTCAGAAACGTTAGTCGATTCGGTATGGCTGCTGGTGGTACTGTTCGTTGTACTCAACGGCTTTTTCTTTTTCGACGTTGCGCCACGATACCGCTTTGAAGATATCGACGTTCTGGATTTTAGAGTTTGCTATAACGGAGAATGGTACAACACGCGCTTTGTCCCCTCCTCGCTCATCGATACTATCCTGCACTCACCGTCCGTGGATAGCGAACATAAAGCACAGCTGCAAAAGATGATATCGCGCAAAGGCGAACTCTCGTTTTACGATGTCTTTACGCTTACCCGCGCCCAGAACAGCCAGTAACGGCATCTCAGCACAGATAAAAAAAGTGCGTTCCTGCGAAGGTAACGCACTTTAATCCCTGAAATGCTGGCAAAGAAACTAACGTCTTTTTTTACGCCCCTGTACTGCTTTAAAGCGCGGATTCGTTTTGCAGATAACGTACAAACGCCCTTTGCGTTTTACTATCTGGCAGTCAGGATGGCGCTGTTTTGCGCTGCGAAGTGAATTGAGTACCTGCATTTTAACCCCGCTTAACGCCAATAAAATGACCAAAACGTTTTTGGAAACGTGCTGCACTGCCTTCATTATCAAAGGTTTTTTGTTTCCCGGTATAGTACGGATGCGATTTGGAAGAGATATCAAGGGTCACGTACGGGTACATTTTCCCCTCAAACTCAATCTCACGCTCAGTCTTGATGGTCGAACCGACCTTAAAGAATTCATTGGCACTGGTATCGTGAAACACCACGGTACGGTAAAAAGGATGAATATCCGATTTCATGGCAACCTCAATTTGTTACGTTATAACATACCCAACAAAATACACCACTCTTGTACTAACCACAACCTGATTTACGCTATAGGGACTTAAATGGGATGATAAATGGCCGTAAATATATGATGCCAATCGAATAGCTTTTTGGGGTTTCGGATATACTTTCCCTACGCTGTGTAAATAAGGATATCACTGTGACAACACGACATCTGATAAGCCTGGTGACTGGGGTACTGTTCCTTTCCATCCTCGCGCCTGTAGGTTTAAGCCTGTGGCTGGCACATCGTCAGGTCGAAACGAAATTTATCGATGAGCTCGACATGTTCTCAACGCGGGTCGCATTACGTACGGAACGCGTAGGCGAGCAGGCGAAAAAAGCATTGCGCCATATTGAAGCATTTCAGGGGGTGCCTTGTAGTGAAGAGCATCTGCTGGAAATGCGTCGTTTGTCATATAGCTATCGCTATATTCAGGAAGTGCTGTACCTCAAAGATAACGTTCCGCAATGCTCATCTCTGGAAAAAAGAAGCCAGGCTGACGCATTTCCACCCGCAATGAAAGTCACGCCTGATGGATATCGCGCATGGCTTACCACGCAAAATGATTTGGGCATCAAGCGTTTTATGGCAGCATTAGGGAGCGAACATTATGTTGTGATGGTCGATCCGGGTTCTTTCATTGACGTCATCCCGTTTGGCTCATGGCCGATTGAAGTGACTATCATTGGCACCGTGCGCAACGTCGTGGTTGCCAGTAGCGCCGATTTGCCATCGGACGTTTTACAGCATGTACAGCAAGAACGATCGATTACTCATTTTAAAAAAGATGGCAGCATTTATAACGCCCGCCCCTTTCCTGAGTTGGGTATCACGATCGTAACCTGGGCATCTACCCTGCCGTTACAAAAAACCTGGCACCGGCAGGCACTGATCTGGCTCCCGGCAGGCATTCTTATCGGCTTGCTCACCGCCGCCTTTGTTTTGCGTATTTTGCGCCGCTTACAGTCGCCCCATCACCAGTTGCAGGACGCTATCCAGCATCGGGACATCAAAGTCCACTACCAACCAATTATCTCGCTCAAAACGGGGAAAGTGGTTGGGGCAGAGGCGCTGGCTCGCTGGCAGCAGGCCGACGGAAGCTATCTGTCGCCGGAAGTCTTCGTCGCGCTGGCGCATGAAACCGGGCTGACAGAGTCCCTCACCCGGTTGATTATTGAAAGCGTATTTGAAGATTTAGGCAAATGGCTGCGTCAGCATCCGGAGCAGCATATATCCATCAACCTAGAGTCAGCCGATCTGTCCTCCGAAACGCTTCCTGCCCTGTTAAGCCAGAAGGTGAACCGCTGGCAGCTTAAGCCTGCGCAAATCGCGCTGGAGCTAACTGAACGCGAATTTGCCGACCCAAAAAACAGCGCGCCGTTTATTGCCAAATACCGTCAGGCGGGTCATTCAATCTATATTGATGACTTTGGTACCGGCTATTCCAGCCTGAGCTATTTGCAGGATCTGGATGTAGACATCCTGAAGATAGACAAATCGTTCGTTGATGCATTGGAGTACAACAACGTCACGCCGCATATCATCGAGATAGCGAAAACGCTGAAACTTGAGATGGTGGCGGAAGGTATCGAAACCGAGAATCAGGAAACCTGGCTACGCAAGCACGGCGTGCAGTACGGTCAGGGTTGGCTTTACAGCAAAGCGCTGCCGAAAGCGGAATTTATTCTGTGGGCAGAAAAACGGCTTTAACATGGCTGTTGATGTTGAGATGGCTGGCGGCACGCCGCACAGCCAGTCACATCACTCTTCCATAATGGGCGCAAATCCACCGTAGATCATTCGCTTGCCATCAAATGGCATAGATTCACCGAATTCCTTCATACGGGGATCGGACATCATCTTCTGATTAGCCGCATCGCGGACCTCTTTGGATGGATATTCAATCCAGCTGAATACCACTTCTTCATGATCCTGCGCTTTCACAGCCATGCGAAAATCGGTCAATTTGCCGTCGGGGACATCATCTGCCCAGCACTCCACCACGCGCAATGCACCGAACTCCTTGAAAAGCGGAGCTGCTTTTGCCGCCATCGCAATGTACGCCTCCTTGTTTTCAGCGGGTACGGCAACCACAAAGCCATCAACATACTTCATGAGAAAAACCTCCGAAGTGTACTGCGCGGCAAGCCGATTCCGGCCGCGTCAGTCGAGGTTAAGTTTAGTCGCCACCAGGCGATCGCGCCCCAGGCGCATTCCTGATACGTGTACGCGACTGCGGCTGATGCCGAAACCACGGCAGGCAAAGCTGAATCAACGGTCCGATAGCCAAGGCATACAGCACCGTACCAACTCCCACGGTTCCACCCAGCAGCCAACCGATAAGCAGCACCGACACTTCGATTGCGGTTCGAATTCGTCGTACTGGCCAGCCGGTACGCGCGTGGATACCGGTCATCAGACCATCACGCGGACCGGCGCCAAAACCGGCGCCAATGTACAGGCTGGTTGCTAACGCATTCAATATTACCGCTGACACCAGCAGCCCGCTGCGCGCCAGCAGAGATTCAAATCCAGGAATCACCAGCAGCGCGGCATCTGCCGCCAGTCCGATCATAATCACGTTACTCAACGTGCCAAAGCCAGGACGCTGGCGCAGCGGTATCCACGCCAGCAGCACCAACACGCCCACGGCAATAATCACCACGCCGATATTCATTGACAATAAATTGGCTACACCCAGGTGAAACACGTTCCACGGATCGGCCCCTAAATCAGCACGGACAAACATCGCCGTCGACACACCGTACAGCACCAGCCCGATAAACAGCTGAAGTAAACGACGCAGCATGCTTTTCCCCTCTCACTCTCAGATAACTTTCATCTTCATCGCAATTGGCACTATGATTAATGTCCAGTTTTCAAAAAGTGGACTGCTATGTCATCTCGCCGTTATGGAAGTCAGTCTTTGCAACGCCTGCTCGGACACTGGCTGGAAAGCCCCTCGCGAACGCCCATCTGGCGACAGCTGGCAGAAGCGTTACGTCTGCTTATTCTCGATGGTCGACTGGCGCTGGATAGCCGTTTACCGGGTGAACGCGAGCTCGCCGTCGTTCTGCAAGTAAGTCGAACTACCGTCGCCAGCGCTATGGCGCAACTGCGTGAAGAGGGATATCTGGAAAGCCGTCATGGTAGCGGCTCACGGGTGATCCTGCCGGAACATATTCGCCATGTGCCAACCCGGACCAGTACCGGCACAGCACTTGATTTGTCCACGGCGGCGCTAAGTGCCGGACCCGAAATTCATCAGGCTTACCAACAGGCGCTGTTCGCCATGCCACAGCATCTGTTGAGTTCCGGGTATCTGCCACAGGGACTGTCGGTATTGCGTGAATCCATCGCTCAGCATTATTGCGATCGCGGGCTCCCGACGCAGCCCGATGAAATCATGGTCGTGAATGGTGCTGTCAGCGGCCTGGCGCTGATCCTACGTTTGCTCACCGGCCCCGGCGATCGCGTAGTGGTAGATCACCCTACTTATCCGCTGGCGATTGCCGCGATTCAAGGCGCATCCTGTCGCCCCGTCGGCGTGTCGCTACCCGAGCACGGTTGGGATACCGCGGGTCTGGTCGCCACCCTCGCGCAAACCGCACCGAGAATGGCCTACCTGATGCCGGACTTTCACAACCCGACCGGGCGTTGCATGGACGCTGCAACTCGCCAGGTCGTGGCGGATATTGCCGAACGAACCCGCACTACCCTGGTGGTCGATGAGACGATGGTGAACCTGTGGTATGACGCCCCGCCGCCGCCGCCACTTGCCGCATTCAATCGCGACGCGCCGATCATTCTATTGGGTTCGGCCGGGAAAAGCTTTTGGGGGGGATTACGTCTGGGCTGGATCCGGGCGTCGGCACGAACCATTGCGGCGCTGGTACAAACCCGCGACACCTTCGATTTAGGCTCCCCGGTGCTTGAACAACTCGCCACCAGTTGGCTGCTGGATAACGCCCCTAACTTTCTTCCTGACAGAAGACGCCTGCTCACATCGCGGCGAGATCTGTGCTCGGACCTGATGAACTCACATTTCCCGGAATGGCAGTTTACCCAGCCAAAGGGAGGACTCTCTTTCTGGGTTGAACTGCCCGATACGCTGGCGACGCTCTTTGCCACTCGCGCCGAAAGTGCAGGCATTCAGCTGGGTACCGGTACGCGGTTTGGCCTTGATGGCGCATTCGATCGCTTTTTGCGTATGCCCTTCACGTTACCGGATGACACAGCGCGTGCTGCTTTCAGAGTGTTGCAACCCATTTGGGATAACCTGCGATTGCAGGCCAGCAGCGGAAAAATGCGCAAAATAATCTAAGCGACGAGTCAAAAGACCCGCCGTTGAATACCGTGATGGACAAGGAAGTCCCAGCAATATTACTGTTGAGGAGGAACCGGGAATCCCTTCAGGGAAATTACGAAATTCTCACCGTCTTTCTTAATTTTTGCCCCGGCATCACACCAGTCGGAGGCAATACGGAAGAACTCATCGCTGCCGACATTCCAGCTCAGACGAACATGTTTCACATAACCGGAACGCAGCATTTCACAAGCTTCGCCGTAATTACAGGCGGTTGAGAGCGGTTGTTGTTTCATTTTTTCTTCTTCAGTAGTCTGCGCAACGCTTTGATTTCTTTAGGAGTCAGTGCTTCAACTACGGACTCTTCCGTATGCTGGCTATCGATATCCTCAGCGGAGACTCCTGCCTCTTCAACGGCGGTAAACGCAATCAGCAGCAGTTTTTCCGTCGCAACACTTAAATTTTCGTTATGCACTTCAGCGTAATGGCGAAGCTTTTCTTTTAGCGCCTCATCAATTTTAACATTCAATACAGCGGTCGACATCGTAGAAAATCCTTGTGGTCAGCCAAAACACACCGAATGTAAGACCCTGTCGTTACAGCGCGATGGCGGCGGCAAAAGCATCAAATAACATCCCCGAAACACATTGACAGCATTTGATGACAATAAAATGACAATACGATGACAAAGAAAAGAAGATAAGCAGAAGGGAAATTGCCGGACGGCAGAATTGGGTGGGGGCCCTGCCAGCTACATCCCGGCACACACGTCATCTGCCTTGGCTGCTTCCTTCCGGACCTGACCTGGTAAACAGAGTAGTGTTGCGGGAGAACCAACAGAGCCCCCATTGAGAGCGTTGTTAACCAACGCGCAGGCGCATTATCACTGCTGCACCCTGTAATTGCAACCCATCCAGCATCGGATGCTGTTTTCTTGTGCAATGCAGCTTCACTCCTTCGCCATTCAGCATTATGCTGGAGGATTAGCGCAGGAATAAATGATGGATATACAAGACTCTTTCCCCCAACGCGTCTGGCAAATCGTCGCGTCAATCCCCGAAGGTTTCGTCACCACGTATGGCGATGTTGCCAGGCTTGCCGGTTCGCCGCGTGCTGCGCGCCAGGTAGGCGGCGTGCTTAAGCGTCTCCCCGAAGGCAGCACTCTGCCCTGGCATCGGGTGGTCAATCGCCATGGTACCATTTCGCTGACCGGCCCCGACCTGCAACGGCAGCGTCAGGCGTTACTGGCAGAGGGAATTGTGGTTTCTGGAAGCGGACAGATCGATTTACAGCGTTATCGCTGGGTGTACTAACCCTCTCCAGGCGGAGAGGGTTACGACTACCTTAGTACTGCGTGGGGGCAGGAACGGCAGAAGACGGATTCACCTGGGTTGGTGACGTTGACGGCACCGTGGTGGCAGCCCCACCGCTCGCCTGAACCGGTACTGCCGTTTGCTGTACAGGGACCAGCGTCAGGTCAGCTTTTGTACCACCCTGATTAATGACCGTCTGAACGGTATCAGTAATAAAGACCAGTTTGTCATTAACCGTAATTGCCGCACTCAGCAGAATACGAGCGTTAGGCTGAATATCTGCTGGATTAAACGGTAATACGAAGCTGAATGGCGCCTGCTTGCCTTCAGTACGGACCGCTTTTTGCGACAGCACTTTTGACGGTGCATCGGCCAGCGACGCATCTGACAGCGTGACGGTCAGCACCGCATCGGGTGGCAAGGCCACTTTCTGGCGGATCCATACCGTACCAGAAACATTTGGCTGTTGAATTTTAGACTGTGTGTCAGCAATTGACGTATTAGGGCTTGGCGCAGGTGTCTGAATATCTGCACTTTTATCAGCACAGGCCGCCAGAGCGACCGCAACCGCTAAACCACTTACCATGTGCACGAGTTTCATTAAATTCTCCTTATCATCTATGCACCAGCGAGAACTTTCCTCGCCAGAAGAGTGGTTAACAAAAACATAACGTGACTAAGTGTGGCACAAGACAGCTGTTTTTGCCTGTAATAGGCCTTTAATTCAGACAATTGCACCCATCGGACCACTTTCAAAATTGCGTTATACTCTGCCTACCTCGCTGCGAGAACGATATAACCTGGAGAGCACGTATGAGTCTGGCGCTGAAAAATTTGCTGACATTGTTAAATCTGGAAAAAATTGAAGAAGGACTCTTTCGGGGCCAAAGTGAAGACTTAGGGTTGCGTCAGGTTTTTGGGGGACAGGTTGTCGGTCAGGCGCTGTATGCCGCCAAAGAAACCGTACCGGAAGAGCGTCTGGTCCACTCTTTTCACAGCTATTTTTTACGCCCCGGCGATAGCCAAAAGCCCATCATCTATGATGTTGAAGTCTTGCGTGATGGTAACAGCTTCAGCGCGCGCCGCGTTGCCGCAATTCAGAATGGTAAACCCATTTTTTACATGACCGCCTCTTTCCAGGCACCGGAAGACGGATTTGAACATCAGAAAACCATGCCGGATGCGCCGGGTCCCGATGAGCTGAAATCAGAAACGGAAATTGCCCGTTCAGTGGCGCATTTACTGCCGCCGCTGTTGAAAGAAAAATTTATCAATGATCGTCCGTTGGAAGTGCGCCCGGTTGAATTTCATAACCCCTTAAAAGGTCACGTCGCACCTCCGGCGCGCCAGGTATGGATCCGCGCAAACGGCGAGCTGCAGGACGATCTACGCGTCCATCAATATCTGCTGGGTTATGCCTCAGACCTGAACTTCCTGCCTGTTGCGCTGCAGCCGTACGGGATTGGTTTTCTGGAGAAAGGGATTCAGATCGCCACCATTGACCATTCAATGTGGTTCCACCGTCCGTTCAATATTAATGAGTGGCTGTTGTATAACGTCGAGAGCACTTCGGCCTCCGGTGCCCGGGGTTTTGTACGCGGGGAGTTTTATACCCAGGACGGCGTACTGGTCGCCTCTACCGTGCAGGAAGGGGTAATGCGTAATCGCAATTGAGAATTACCGGATGGTGGCGCAAAAGCGTTGCCATCCGGCAGATTGAAACATCAAGCGTTGTAGGCGTTTTCGCCGTGACTGTTCACATCCAGACCTTCGCGTTCCTGCTCTTCCGGTACGCGCAGACCCACCGTCATATCTGCCAGCTTATAGCCAATGAAGGCCACCACGCCGGACCAGACGATGGTGATCGCCACGCTTTCCAGTTGCACCAGCAGCTGATGCCCCATGGTCACGCCCTCGGCAAAGCCCACGCCGCCCAGAGAGCTCGCAGCGAAAACGCCGGTCAGGATGCAGCCAACAATACCGCACACGCCGTGCACGCCAAACACATCACACGGATCGTCCACGCGCAGAAAACGCTTCAGCATGGTCACACCCCACAGGCCAGCCAGCCCCGCAACGACACCGATAATCAGCGCTCCTCCGACACCAATGTAGCCACATGCAGGTGTTACGCCCACCAGACCTGCAATAGCACCAGAACAAGCGCCCAGCAGAGACGGTTTGCCACGCAGCGCCCATTCACCGAAGATCCATCCGAGGATGGCGGCAGCGGTGGCGACCACGGTATTGACGAAGGCCAGTGCGGCAATTTCATTCGCCGTTCCCGCCGAACCGGCGTTAAAGCCAAACCAACCAATGTAGAGAATAGCGGTACCGGTGAAGACCATCGGCAGGTTATGCGGTTTAAACGCTTCTTTGCCAAAACCGACGCGTTTGCCAATCAGATACGCACCAACCAGACCAGCAATCGCTGCGTTGATGTGCACGACCGTCCCGCCGGCAAAATCCAGTGCGCCGTGAGAAGCCAGTAAGCCGCCGCCCCAGACCATATGGGCAATGGGGATGTACGACAACGTTAACCACACCACCACAAAAATCAGCACTGCAGAGAAACGAATACGCTCAGCAAGAGCCCCGACAATCAGCCCAACGGTGATGCAGGCAAAAGATCCCTGAAAAGCAACGTGAATGTATTGGTAGAAGCTCCCCGTGACCGCCGTCAGCTCAATGTTCTTCAGCAATACCCAGTTGAAGTTGCCGAAGAAATTATTCCCTTCGCCAAAGGCCAGTGAGTAGCCATAAACCACCCATAGAATACAAACCAGAGCGAATGTCACCGTCACCTGAGTCAACATCGACAGCACGTTCTTACCGCGAATCAAACCGCCGTAGAACAACGCAATGCCAGGGATAGTCATAAACAGCACCAGCGCGGTACAGATCATCATAAAAGCGTTATCTGCTTTATCCGCAACCGCCGGTGCCGCCATTGCCAGTCCCGGCAGTAGCGCCAGTGAAGCAATACCCGTTTTCATCGTTGCTATCTTCATTTTTTGGTTTCCTATCACTGTGTGCCAGAAGTTACAGTGCGGCTTCGTCGGCTTCGCCGGTACGAATACGAATCACACGTTGCAGCTCGGCGACGAAGATTTTGCCGTCGCCAATTTTTCCGGTGTATGCCGCCTTACTGATGACATCAATCACGCCATCCAGTTGGTCGTCGGCAATCGCCACATCAATCTTCACCTTTGGCAGAAAATTGACGCTATATTCAGCCCCACGGTACAGCTCAGCATGACCTTTCTGTCGGCCAAACCCCTTCACTTCGGTGACGGTCAGCCCCTGAATACCAATAGACGACAGTGCTTCACGGACGTCTTCCAGTTTGAACGGTTTGATTACCACGGTAACCAGCTTCATAGATCCCCTCCAGTCAGAATTCAGTAGTGGCTGCAGATACACGAGAGGAATATTGCAAGGGGTGTGCCAGGAATGAAAAACGCGGAATGATTCAGGTTCGCCGGGTGCTGCCGGGAGAGAAACAGAAAAAACGCACTATAACGGTGCATAGTGCGTTACATTTTTGCACCAGATTGTTGATTGCCGGATGGCGGCGTAAACGCCTTACCCGACCTACGATACCGCGTGGCCGGATAAGCACTGCGCCGTCAGGCGATAACAGAATCCTCTTGCGTGCTGGCGGCTAACTCTTCGCCCGCCAGCTGCAGCTGATACATCTGCCAGTAACGGCCTTGCGCCGCCAGTAATTGCTGATGCGTACCACGCTCAACCACCTGACCGCGATGCAGCACCAGAATGGTATCCGCATCGACAATCGTCGATAACCGATGCGCAATCACCACCAGCGTAGTGTGTTCACGGACCGCCGCCAGCGCGTGCTGAATGGCCTGTTCAGTACCGGAATCAATACTGGCTGTGGCTTCATCGAGGATCAGCACCTGCGGCGTTTCAACCAATACCCGCGCCAGCGCCAGCAGCTGTTTCTGCCCAACGGAGAGATTATTGCCCTGCTCGCCCAGCCGGGTATGAATCCCCTCGCTCAAACCCCGAGCCAGTTCTGCCAGTTGCACAGTCTCCAGCGCCTGCCAGACCCGCTCTTCTGAGATATCGCGACCCAGCGTGACGTTTGCCAGGAAGGTATCCGCCATCACCACCGGATCCTGCTGCACCATCGCGATGCCCTGACGTAACGCACCGTGGCTCAGAGAAGACAACGGACGTCCGTCAAGGCGGATTTCCCCCTGCGTCAGCGGGTAATATCCCATCAGCAGGCTGGCCAGCGTGCTTTTGCCGCTGCCTGTGTGTCCGACCAAAGCCACAAAGCTGCGCGAAGGCACGGACAGACTGATGTTTTGCAGCACCAGATTGTCGTCGCGATAGGCAAATGAAACGTTATCCACCTCAATGTCTCCGCTTTTGAGCGGGCGATCGTCTTCACCATAGCGCTGACGAGGCCCGTCCATCAGTTCGAACACTCGCTCACCAGCGACAACCGCCTGCTGCAGCATTGATTGCTGGGTGGTCAGCTCGATCAGCGGTTCGTTCAAACGGCCGAGGTAGCTGATGAACGCGTACAGCACGCCAACCTCAATGGAGGTGCCAGAGGTAAAACTGAACAGCATCAGCAAGCCGCAGAGGATCAGCGCCGAGAAAAGGCTCAGCAGCGGACGCAGCAAAAAACCATCCAGTCGCAGGGTTTGCATGCGCGCCATATAGTGCGAGCGGCTGGCCTCGCCCATTCTCTCGCCAAACCTTGCCTGCTGGCGGAACTGCTGGATAACGCTCATGCCGTTGATGACTTCGTTAAAGCCATCGTTAATATCCGCCAGATAAGCGCGCACCCGACGCACAATCGGGGTGCTGTAGCGTTGGTAAATAACCATCACCACCAGCACGGCCGGGAAAATGGCCATCGCCACCAGCGCCATACGCCAGTCGAGGCTGAACATCGCGACCAGCATGGCGCCAATTAAGGCCGCGCTGCGCAGAACCGTTGCGACCACCGTCACGTACAGGTCACGAATCACTTCGGTGTCATTGGTCACGCGGGAGATAAGCTGCCCGACGGGCTGAGTATCAAAGGCGCTGAGCGGCTGGCGCAGCGCAGCGTCCATTACGTCGGTACGTAACTGTTGTACTACGCCAACCGCCGCCTGGTTAAACAGTAACGACTGCGCGTAATGCAGCCCTGCCGCCAGCAGTTGCAGACCGACATAGGCGGCAACCAGCCCGGCAACCATCGCCAGCGGCAGATTGTTCTTCGCCACCATGTTATCGATAAAATAGCTAATCAGCAGCGGGCCGCTGACTTCCGCCGCAGCCGCCACCCACAACATGACGACCGCAATCGCCAGCTGTTTTCGCCATGGTGAACCGTATGCCAGTAACCTTTTCAGAGTTGGCCATAATTGCCCAAAACTACGCATTAGCCACCTCCTCGTTTATCTCTGGCGCATCAGACAGTGCCGCTTCCAGTTGCTGATAGCGGTACATATCACGATACCAGCCAGGCTGCTGCACTAAAGAATCATGCTCACCGCGCTGGGCAATATGCCCATGCTGCATCACGATAATCTCGCTGGCTTCCGTCAGGGCCGATAAACGGTGAGCGCTAATAATTACGGTTCGGCCTTCGCCCCACTGGCGCAGGTTATGCAGGATCTGATGTTCGGTACGACCATCTACCGCCGACAACGCATCATCCAGAATCAGGATTTCAGCGTTCAGCAGTAACGCTCGAGCGATAGAAATACGCTGTTTTTGCCCGCCAGACAGCATCACCCCGCGTTCGCCCACTTCGGTGTCGTAGCCCTGCGGAAGACGTAAAATATCCTCATGAACGCTGGCAAGGCGCGCCACATGCTCGATCTCTTCCTGCGTGGCCTGCGGACGTCCTAAGGCGATGTTATTACCGACGGTATCGGAAAACAGGAATGGCGTCTGGCTGACAACCGCCAGTCGGCTGCGCCAGCTATCCAGCTGTAAGCGCGTTAATGGGATATCATGAAAGCGCACATCGCCCTGGGTGATATCAAAATGACGCTGGATCAGCGACAGCACCGTACTTTTTCCCGAGCCGGTCGGACCACAGATGCCCAGCATCTGTCCAGGTTTGAGCTGGAAATTCACATTTTCCAGCGCCGGGTGGGTGGTTTGCGGGTAACAAAATTCGCGAATCGCCACCGCCAGCTCGCCGCGTCCTTCCGGCACCGGTTCAGTACCGTCATCCACTACCGGCGCTTCTGCCAGCATGGCGCGAATTCGGCTATACGCGGCGCTGCCGCGTTCGACGATGTTAAACATCCAGGCCAGCGCCAGCATCGGCCAAATCATCAGACCGAGATACATCATAAAGCTGGTGAGCTGCCCGAGCGTCAGCGAGCCGTGTACCACCATCCAGCTTCCCCCGGCAATCGCCAGCAGGTTAGCCATACCAATGGCGATATAAATCGTGGGATCAAAGCGGGCGTCAATGCGCGCCACGCGCAGGTTTTTCTTACCGGTATCTTCAGCATCAGCGGCAAATAATGCCGACTGTCGATCCTCCAGACCAAAGGCCTTGATCATACGAATACTGGTCAGGCTTTCCTGAGTACGATCGTTGAGACTGGAAAACGCCGCCTGCGCCAGCTTAAAACGGTTATGGAGTCGATCGCCGTAACGTTTGATCATCAACGCCATCACCGGCATCGGCAGCAGCGCAATCAACGTCAGTTGCCAGCTTATCTGCGTTGACATCACGATCAGCACCGCACACCCCATGACCAGCGAATCCACCAGCGTCAGCACCCCTTCTCCGGCGGCAAATACGACACGATCGACATCGTTGGTTGCCCGCGCCATCAGATCGCCCGTACGGTGCCGCAGATAAAATTCTGGATGCTGGCGACTCAACTGACGGTAATAATCTTCCCGCAGCTCAACCGCCAGTTGGTAGGATGCGCCAAACAGCAGCACGCGCCAGACATAGCGCAGCAAATAAACCACCACGGCAATCAGGGCAATTGTCCCCACCCACATCAGCAGCCGCTCGGTGGTGAAACGTTGAGTCGTCACGCCATCCACAATGATCCCGACCACTTTCGGCGGAATAAGCTGAAGGATAGCGATGATGATAAGCAAGGCCACTGCCCCGAGGTAGCGACGCCACTCCCGGCGGAAGTACCAGCTTAATTGAGCAAATAATCGCACGCGTTATGTCCTGACAAGATTTCCGGCAATAAGCGCCGGGAGAATTATTCAATAGGTAGAGCAGTTGTGTATTTAATCTGTTCCATGGCAAAGCTGGAGGTGACGTCAGACAGGCCCGGTACGCTATTCACCAGGCGCTTATAGAATTCATCATAGCTTTTCATATCAGCAACCTGCACTCGCATCAGGTAGTCATACTCCCCTGCCATACGCCAGAACCCCAGAACCTCGGGCATTCCGGTCACTTCAGTGACAAAGCGGCAATACCATTCGCTGCTGTGATGCTGAGTTTTGATCAGCACAAACGCGGTGAGTCCCAGCCCCAGTTTTTCTGGATCCAACAGGGCGACTCTGCCCAGCAGGATACCGTCATCCTCAAGTCGTTTGAGACGTTTCCAGCAGGGGGTGGTAGTCAGATTAACGGCATCTGCTAATGCCTGCAAAGAAAGGGTGCAGTCCTGTTGCAGCAAGCCGAGTAGCTTGCGGTCAATTTTGTCTAACATATCCACTCCACAGAGAAGAATTTTCTCCTTACATTCTATTTTAAAGGCTAAATGGCAACAATTTTTTCCGTGCTTTTCGCTATTCTGGGCACAAAATGACAAATGGATATCTATTAATGATGAATAGCTCCTGGGTTAAAAACGCCATCAATGAAATCAACGCGGATTATCAGCGTTCTGCGGATACGCATCTCATTCGCCTGTCGCTACCGGCGTTCCCGGGCATTCAGCTCTATTTAAAAGATGAGAGCACGCATCCGACCGGGAGTCTGAAGCATCGTCTGGCGCGCTCACTGTTTCTGTACGGATTGTGCAATGGCTGGATCAAAGAAGGCACCACCATCATTGAATCATCGTCCGGTTCAACGGCGGTCTCTGAGGCTTATTTCGCTCGACTGTTAGGGTTGCCATTTATTGCCGTCATGCCTTCCTGTACGGCAAAACGTAAGGTTGAACAGATTGAATTTTACGGCGGTCGCTGTCATTTCGTGGAAAGCGCCTGCGAAATCTATGCGGCCTCTGAGCAACTGGCGCGTGAGCTGAACGGTCATTACATGGACCAGTTCACTTACGCTGAGCGCGCCACCGACTGGCGCGGCAATAATAATATCGCCGACAGCATCTTTCGTCAGATGCAGTGCGAGCCCAACCCCGTTCCCCGCCATATTGTGATGAGCGCCGGAACCGGTGGCACCTCAGCAACCATTGGCCGCTATATCCGCTGCCAGGGCTACGACACTCAACTGATGGTAGTGGATCCGGAAAACTCGGTCTTTCTGCCCTTCTGGCAGGATCGCGATGCCACGTTACGCAGTCCGGTAGGAAGTAAAATTGAAGGCATTGGCCGCCCGCGTGTCGAACCGTCTTTCATTCCTGACGTGGTCGATGAAATGCTGCGCGTGCCGGATGCCGCAAGCGTGGCCACCGCACACTGGCTGGAAACGCAGTTGGGCCGTAAAGTCGGCGCCTCTACGGGTACCAATATGTGGGGAACGCTGCAACTTGCCGCCCGTATGCGCGATGCCGGAGAAAGCGGCTCACTGGTGACGCTGTTGTGTGACAGCGGCGAACGCTATCTGGAAACCTACTACAACCCACAGTGGGTCGACGCGCACATCGGTGATTTAACGCCGTGGAAAGCGGAGCTCGCCCGACTACTGAACACCCATTAATAGGATAAAAAAAAGCCAGACGCGAAGTCTGGCTTGCTGGAAGGGATCTCTCATTCGGGGGAATAAGGTAGATGTGGATTGTCCAGCCAATGCGTCAAAAAGTGTGACACTGCCTGATTACGGCAATGCCCAATCACCGATAAATGAGGCAGTTCAGCAATCAGTTGCGGCATCGCGTTACCCATAATCAGGCCGCGCCCAACGCTGCCTAACATTTCGCGATCGTTCATGGCATCGCCAAACGCCATACACTCGGCCATTGAATAACCTAAATGGTCGCTCAACACCGCCAATGCCGATCCTTTATTACAGCCCAGCGGCAGCACCTCAAGGCAATCAAACGCGGAAAAACAGAGATTCGCCTGTTCACCCAGCGCTTCATTCAGTTGAATTCGCAATTGGATCAAAGAGTTATGATCGCCGCAGAAACAGACTTTCGTGACCTGATGCGCCGGAATACGTTTCACATCGACGATCTGGTAGCGAAATCCGCTATACACATGCGCCTGCAGCAGCGAGGGGATCTCTTGTCCGGTGAACCAACCGTTGTCATTAAAGACATGCATGCTGGCGGTAGTGTCCCACTTCTGATGCAACACAATATCCGCGACATTCGGATCCAGATCCTGACGGTGTAACACATCGCCCTCAAGAGAGTGAATACGCGTGCCATTACCCGTGATCAAAAAGGCGTCCAGTGAGATCGAGCCTAAAATATGGCGCATCTCAAGCACATGTCGGCCGGTAGCAAATGTCAGAGTAATATCGCGTTCACGCAGGCGCGACAGCGTTGAAAGCGTTTCGTCACCTAAATGGTGATTCGGCATCAAAAGGGTGCCATCCATATCAAATGCAGCCAGACGAGCCATTTCTTTCTCCACACTGTGACGCGGTTAACTTGTGATCCAGTATCACCTGAGATATACGGAAGTAATAGTGAATAGATAAAATGAATTGTTCCGGGTTTCTCTACGCATAAACCGTTAACGGACATCCTGAAGGAAAAAGTATCAATGCGTCTGCTTAATCGCCTGAACCAGTACCAACGCCTGTGGCTGCCCTCGAACGGCGAACCGCAGTCGGTGACCGTCGGGGAACTGGCCGAACGCTGTTTTTGTAGCGAACGCCATGTGCGTACCCTGCTAAAGCAAGCGCAGGATGCGGGCTGGCTGGAGTGGCATGCCCAGTCGGGGCGCGGGAAACGCGGGCAACTGCGGTTTTTAGTGACGCCAGATTCACTGCGCAACACCATGATGGAACAGGCGCTGCAAAAGGGAGAGCAGCTTAGCGTACTGGAACTGGCTCAGTTGGCTCCGGGCGAATTAAGAACACTGCTACAACCGTTTATGGGCGGTCAGTGGCAAAACGACACGCCAACCCTACGTATCCCCTATTACCGCCCGCTCGACCCCTTGCACCCCGGTTTTCTCCCTGGTCGCGCGGAGCAACACCTCGCCGGACAAGTTTTCTCTGGCCTGACCCGGTTTGACAGCACTACGCAACGTCCTTGTGGAGACTTAGCCCACCACTGGAATATTTCCGCTGACGGCCTGCGCTGGGATTTCTATATTCGTTCCACCCTGCATTGGCATAACGGTGATACGGTAAGCAGCTCACAGCTACATCAGCAGTTGCTGAAGCTGTTAGAACTCCCCGCGCTGAATAAGCTGTTTATCAGCGTAAAGCGCATTGAGGTGACGCATCCCCAGTGTCTGACCTTTATTCTGCATCGTCCCGACTTCTGGCTGGCGCACCGTCTGGCAAGCTACAGCAGTCACCTGGCGCATCCTGAGTACCCGTTTGTGGGTACCGGCCCGTTCCGGTTGACGCTGTTTACTCCTGAGCTGGTGCGTATCGAGAGCCATGATCACTACCATCTGAGTCATCCGCTGCTAAAAGCCATTGAATACTGGATAACCCCACAGCTCTTCTCCCAGGATCTGGGCACCAGCTGTCGCCATCCGGTGCAAATTGCGATTGGTAAACCCGAAGAGTTGCCTATGCTAAGCCAGGTAAGCAGCGGGATCAGTCTTGGTTTTTGTTATCTCACGCTCAGAAAAAGCGCGCACCTGAATACGCAGCAGGCCCGTAGACTGATCAATATCATCCACCGTTCTTCCCTGCTACAAACGCTTGAAGTGGATGAAAATCTGATCACGCCAAGCAATGCACTGCTCCCCGGATGGACTATCCCACAATGGGATGAACTCGATGAGGTGGCATTACCGGAAAAGCTGACGCTGGCTTATCACCTGCCGGTAGAACTTCACGCTATGGCTGAACAGCTTCGCCAGGCGCTGGCGCTGCTCGGCTGTGAATTAACGCTTATTTTTCATAATGCTAAAAACTGGGATGGCGATCATCCCTTAGCCCAGGCCAACCTGATGATGGGCGACAGGCTGATTGGTGAGGCACCTGAATATACTCTCGAACAGTGGTTGCGCTGCGATCAGCTCTGGTCACATGTATTGAATGCGCCAGCATACACACATTTGCAAACGACCCTGGATGCCCTTCAAATCCAGGCCGATGAGGACGATCGCCACGCTGCTTTACAACAAGTTTTCGCCACGCTAATGCATGACGCTACCCTGACCCCACTGTTCAATTATCACTATCGCATCAGCGCGCCACCGGGCGTGAACGGCGTACGCCTGAATCCTCGTGGCTGGTTCGAGTTTACCGAAGCCTGGCTGCCACCTCCTTCAGCGTGAAGAAGCTGGTCGACGGCACGTCCAGGCGCTACCATAAGGGCTTCGTTATTTTGTCAGGAAAAGCCATGAAACGTGCCGTTGTTGTATTCAGTGGAGGTCAGGACTCCACGACTTGTCTGGCGCAAGCGCTGCATCAGTATGATGAAGTGCACTGCGTGACCTTTGATTATGGTCAGCGCCATCGCGCTGAGATTGATGTCGCACGTGACCTGGCCTTAAAACTTGGCGCGCGGGCGCACAAAGTACTTGATGTCACATTGCTCAGTGAACTGGCTGTCAGCAGCCTGACCCGCGATAACATTCCGGTACCCGATTACGAACCGGATGCGAACGGCATTCCCAATACCTTTGTGCCAGGACGCAATATTCTGTTCTTAACGCTGGCAGCAATTTACGCGTACCAGGTGCAGGCAGAAGCGGTCATTACCGGCGTTTGTGAGACCGATTTCTCCGGCTATCCGGACTGTCGCGATGAGTTCGTTAAAGCCCTGAACCATGCTGTAAGCCTGGGGATGGCGAAAGATATTCGCTTTGAAACCCCACTGATGTGGATCGATAAAGCCGAAACCTGGGCACTGGCCGATTATTGGGGCAAGCTGGACCTGGTACGCGAAGAAACGCTGACCTGCTATAACGGAATCAAAGGTGACGGTTGCGGTCAATGTGCTGCGTGTAATCTGCGTGCCAACGGCCTGAACCATTATCTGGCGGATAAACCGGCAGTGATGGCGGCAATGAAACAGAAAACCGGGTTAAAGTGATTGTATTGCCGGATTGCGCTTTGCTTATCCGGCCTACAGACAGTTGCAGCAACTCATGTAGGCCGGATAAGACGCTTGAGCGTCACCTTCCGGCAATCGCAGCCACTACTGCACCATCTGCTCCAGTTTTTCGCGCAACTCCCCTTCCAGCGGCAACGCTTTTTGCGTTTTCAAATCAATACAGACGAACGTAATCAGCGCGTCTGCCACCACCTGCCCTTCCGGCTCCAGGGTAATGGTCTGGTTTAACACGCCACTTTTGCCATTTAACTGTTGAACCTGACTGGTGATGGTCAGCAGGTCGCTCAGCACCGCAGGTCGCCGGTAGTTGATATTAATATTCACGACCACAAAAGCGATGTTGTGTGCGGTCATCCACTGAAAGCTGTCGCTGTTTTCCAGACCATCCCAGCGGGCCTCTTCCAGAAACTCCAGATAGCGGGCATTGTTAACGTGCTGATAGACATCAAGATGAAAACCACGGACTTTGATTTGTGTTTGCATAGCGCAGGAGCCTTACGTTGTTTTTATATGAACAGACTTTTGAGTAAAGAGGTCATAACTGGTATGACCTCTACAGTCTGGCAAACTTTCAGCGCTCTGCAAGTTATTAAAGTGTTAAAACTGCCAGGTTACGCTCAACCAGTGAACTGCCCATGCCCGGCACCTGTTTTAAATCATCCACCGTTTTAAACGGCCCGTACTCCTCACGATAGCTCACAATCGCCTGCGCTTTCTTTAGACCCACGCCATTCATAACTCGCGCTAAATCCTCCGCAGAAGCGCTGTTGATGCTTACCCTGGTGCCCTCATCGTCGCTTGCTTTAGCGGGCAGTGTGGCTTTGCTTTGTGCCGCCCCTGGGTTTTCCGCTTTGGTTTGAGTCGCCTGGCTTTTGGCGACAGGCTCAGCCGCCAATGCGGTTTGGGCCATACCAGCGCAGGTCAATGAAAGAGTGATAAGCAGAGCTTTGATTCCATGTTTCATACTGTTTTCTCCTTGTTTGTTAACAGTGGAATCACGATAGCGAGGTGCAGAACGGCAGACAAACGGCAAATATCAGAAATGGAAAAGGCCGCGAAAGCGGCCTTTGGTAGATACAACTTTTTGCAATTTTTTGCGAACTGCCTCGGTTATTGCTGCTGTTCCAGCGCATCACCGATTTTAATTTTTGCGGCTTTACGCAGGTTGCTCATCAGCGCTTCGAAGACAATCTGCGCGTTGTTCTGAGTGATCCCCTGAACCATCGCTTTCTTCTGCGCTTCAGGCATAGAACCAGCTTTCACCTCGTCCAACGCCAACAGAACAACGTTACCCTGCATGTCGTTCGCGACGCCGTAGCTCGGTTTGTCTTTCGCCGGCAGGCTCAGACCAAAGGCAGCCTGGCTCAGCGGATCCTGACCCGTACGGCTCAGCGTTTTCGCCTCGCCAAAGCTCAGACCCGCCGCTTTCATCGCTTCATCGCCTTTACCGGCTTTCAGATCCGCCAGCAGTTTATCGGCATCAAGCTTCGCCTGCTGCTCTGCTTTATTGTGCTTAACGAGCGCAGTTACCTGCTCTTTCACTTCAGCCAGTGGCTTCACGGCTTCAGCTTTGTGCTCTGCAATACGCAGCACGAACGCACGATCGCCGTCCACGGTGATGATATCGGAGTTACTGCCAGGCGTACCGTTCTCACCAACCAGACCACCATTGAAAATGATGTCAGCGACTGGTTTGAAATTCAGTTCTTCCGGCAGGCTGTCACGGCTAAACCAGCCCGTTTCAACCGCTTTCATACCCGCAGCCTGCTCTGCACCCGCCAGAGATTCGTTATCGTTGCTGGCCGCGTCGCTGACTTTCTGCTGCAGCGCATAGTAGGCATCCAGCGCTTTTTCCTGCTTCACTTTTGCCGCAATCTCGTCACGGGCTTCGCTCAGCGGTTTAACTTGCGCGGGCTGTACGTCGTCAAGACGCGCAACGAGGAAACCAACGGAAGACTTAATTACGCCAGACAGTTGGCCTTTTTCTTTCAGACCAGCATTTTTCAGCTCATCCGGGGTAGTGGAATCTTCCAGCCATCCCATATCACCGCCTTTATGAGCAGAGATGATATCGGCAGATTTTTCTTTCGCCAGCGCAGCGAAGTCACCGCCTTTGTTCAGCTCATCCAGTACCGCTTTGGCTTCATCTTCCGTTTTGGTCTGAATGATGCTGTAGCGGTTACGCTGCGGCTGAGTGAACTGATCCTGATGCTGGTCATAGTAAGACTGAATATCAGCATCGCTGGCCGTCTCCTGCATAGCAGCAGCGTCCAGCTTGATGTAGCTCACGCGGAACTGTTCCGGCGTCATAAAGTTGTTTTTATTCTGCTCGTAGTAGCTGGCAACTTCCTGCTCGGTAACAGACTGCTTCGCGGCCAGTGCGTTAACGTCAATCGTCGCCTCGCGCACGATACGCTGCTGTGCGACCAGCGCCGCCAGTTCATCCGTTTCGCCTTTCAGCATGAAGTCCGTACCGGCAACACCGTTAATCAGCTGCTGTGTCGTGAGCTGATTACGTAATGCCTGTGCGTACTGGTCTGCAGTCATTCCCATTTGATTGACAATCGCGTTGTAGCGGTTGTTATCAAACTTGCCGTCCACCTGGAACGCAGGCGTGGCGAAAATGGCCTGTTTAACCTGATCGTCGCTGATGTTGAGCTTAAGCTCGCGGGAATACTGATCCAGCAGCGCTTCGTCAACAAGACGATTCAGCACCTGCTGACGCAGCGTTTTCATATAACCTTCGTTCGCGGCCAGCTCGGAGTATTGATCGCCCAGCTGTTGCTGCATGCGGTTACGTTCGCTGTTGAACGCATTCTCGAACTGCCCGCGGCTGATCTCCTGGCCATTCACTTTGGCGGCGAAGTTATTGCCCCCGCCAATCAGGTAACCACTCACGCCGGTCAAAATGAACGACACGATAATGATACCGAAAATAATCTTGAGCACGAGACTGTTAGCAGCCGTGCGTAAGCTGTCCATCATGGTGTAACCACACTCCGCTGTAGATGACTATACGCGTTATCCTCTCTGCTGCCCCCGCGTTGATGACAACAACGGCAACAAGGATTTTGAGTATATATGCTTCACGCAGCATAGCGTTTCCTGAACGCTGCGCACAAAGGTCTATTGTGACAAGAAACAGGGGCAATTGTCAGCCCACAACGCGTAGAAAGTACCGGAATTACAAATAAAAAAGGCACATCAGTCGATGCGCCCTTGTACTTCGTCACATCCCCAAAGGGGAAATCACTTAGTTTACCGCGTCTTTCAGTGCTTTACCTGCACGGAAGCCCGGTACTTTAGCCGCGGCGATGGTGATCTCTTTACCTGTTTGCGGGTTGCGACCAGTACGGGCAGCACGCTCTTTAACGGCAAAAGTACCAAAACCTACCAGCGCTACGTCATCACCTTCTTTCAGAGATTCGGTAACAGAAGCAATAATTGCATCTAACGCACGTCCAGCCGCAGCTTTAGAGATATCAGCCCCTGCAGCAATTTTGTCGATCAGTTGAGATTTATTCACTCTTCTCTTCCTCTTTATAATTTATATCGCACCTGAATCCTTCAAAGTGCGACCGCGCAGCAGTTATATCAGGCCTGCCATGCCCTTACAACACCCGTTAATGATGGCAAGCCTAATCCGTTATCTAAATTAGCTATACAAAAAAAGGCTGGCAAGCCCGAAATGGCCTGCCAGCCCTGTTTTTATTAATGCTCTTTGCGCGAGGTCACTATTTTGCCGTCACAACCTGCATTCCAGAGGGTTCATTTTGCAACGCAAGAGTCAGAACTTCCTCAATACGTTTCACCGGGTGAATATTAAGATCGGCAATTACGTTGTCCGGAATCTCTTCCAGGTCACGTTTGTTCTCATCGGGAATTAAGACCGTCTTAATGCCGCCACGGTGTGCCGCCAGCAGTTTTTCTTTCAAACCACCGATAGGCAGAACCTGACCACGCAGGGTGATCTCACCCGTCATCGCTACGTCGGCGCGAACTGGGTTACCGGTAAGACAAGACACCAGCGCAGTACACATAGCAATACCCGCACTTGGACCGTCTTTCGGCGTCGCCCCTTCAGGTACGTGAACGTGGATGTCGCGTTTTTCGTAAAAGTCCGGGTTAATACCCAGTTTTTCCGCACGCGCGCGCACCACGGTCAGCGCAGCCTGAATCGACTCCTGCATGACTTCACCCAGAGAACCGGTGTAGGTCAACTTACCTTTACCCGGTACGCAGGCGGTTTCGATAGTCAGCAGATCGCCGCCAACTTCCGTCCACGCCAGACCCGTCACCTGACCAACGCGGTTTTCGTTATCCGCGCGGCCATAGTCAAAGCGCTGTACACCCAGATAGTCGTGCAGATTGTCGCCATTGATCTCAATATGTTTCAGCGATTTATCCAGCAGCAGCTGTTTCACCGCTTTACGGCACAGTTTAGAGATTTCACGTTCCAGACTACGCACGCCTGCTTCACGAGTGTAGTAACGAATAATGCCCACAATGGCGCTATCGTCGACCGTCAGCTCACCTTTTTTCAGCGCATTACGCTCAATCTGTTTCGGCAACAGGTGACGTTTGGCAATGTTCAGCTTTTCGTCTTCGGTATAACCGGACAGACGGATCACTTCCATACGATCCAGCAACGGTGCCGGAATATTCATGGAGTTAGAGGTCGCAACAAACATCACATCGCTGAGATCGTAGTCCACTTCCAGGTAGTGATCGCTGAACGCCACGTTCTGCTCTGGATCCAGCACTTCGAGCAGTGCGGAAGCCGGATCGCCACGCATGTCGGAAGACATTTTGTCGATCTCATCAAGCAGGAACAGCGGGTTTTTAACGCCCACTTTGGCCATTTTCTGGATCAGTTTACCCGGCATAGAACCGATATAGGTCCGGCGGTGACCGCGAATTTCGGCTTCATCACGCACGCCGCCCAGCGCCATACGGATGTATTTACGCCCAGTTGCCTTAGCGATGGACTGCCCCAGAGAGGTTTTACCTACCCCCGGCGGTCCAACCAGACACAGGATCGGCCCCTTGATTTTATTTACACGGCTTTGAACCGCGAGATACTCAAGAATACGGTCTTTGACGCGCTCCAGACCATAATGGTCGGTATCGAGGATTTCCTGCGCCTGACGTAGGTCTTTTTTGACCTTGCTACGCGCATTCCACGGCACCTGTACCATCCAGTCGATGTAGCCACGCACCACGGTCGCTTCCGCCGACATAGGAGACATCATTTTCAGCTTCTGCAGTTCTGCTTCCGCTTTCTCTTTTGCCTCTTTCGGCATTTTCGCCGCATCGATTTTACGCTTCAACGCTTCGTTTTCGTCCGGTGCATCGTCCATCTCACCGAGTTCTTTCTGAATAGCTTTCATCTGCTCGTTCAGATAGTACTCGCGCTGAGATTTTTCCATCTGCTTTTTCACGCGGTTGCGAATGCGTTTCTCAACCTGCAGCAGATCGATTTCAGACTCCATCATCGCCATCAGATATTCCAGACGTTCGTTAACGTCGGACATCTCCAGCACGGACTGCTTGTCAGCCAGCTTCAGCGGCATGTGTGCAGCGATGGTATCCGCCAGACGTGCAGGATCGTCAATGCTGTTCAGCGACGTCAGCACTTCTGGTGGAATTTTCTTGTTCAGCTTGATATAGCCTTCGAACTGGCTGATAGCGGTACGCACCAGCACTTCCTGTTCGCGCTCATCAATAGCAGGCGAGTCAAGGTACTCTGCTTTCGCAGAGAAATGCTCGCCGTTGTCAGACAGCGCAGAAATACGCGCACGCTGTAACCCCTCGACCAGCACTTTTACGGTGCCGTCAGGCAGTTTCAGCATCTGCAAAATAGAGGCCACGGTCCCGACGGTGAAAAGATCGTTTACACCCGGCTCATCCGTTGACGCTTCTTTCTGTGCGACCAGCATGATTTTTTTATCATGGTCCATAGCCGCTTCCAGACAACGGATAGATTTTTCCCGCCCTACAAATAAGGGTATGACCATGTGCGGATAAACCACCACATCGCGCAACGGCAATACGGGGATTTCAATGCGTTCAGAACGCTCAGGATTCATAGAGCTCTCTCTTAGTTTAGTTTCCGCCAGGTAATCAGGTGGTACGACTGTGCTTCACACCACCTTTAACATGTATGTCAGTATATGGGGATGTTTCCCACACATTCAACGCCATGTTTACGGAAAAATAAAAGGGGAGATAAAATCCCCCCTTTTTAATTAAATGTCTGTATGAATTGATGAATTATTCGCCAGATGCCTGCTGCGCTTCCGGCTTACCGTAAATCAGCAATGGCTTGCTCTGACCGCCAATCACCGACTCATCGATCACCACTTTTTCGACGTCTTCCATAGAAGGCAGATCGTACATGGTGTCGAGCAGCGCGGCTTCGACGATAGAACGCAGACCACGAGCACCGGTTTTACGCGCCATCGCTTTCTTAGCGATCGCATCCAGCGCTTCCTCACGGAATTCCAGATCGACACCTTCAAGATTGAACAGCGCCTGGTACTGCTTGGTCAGGGCGTTTTTCGGCTCTTTGAGGATCTGGATCAACGCTTCTTCGCTCAGCTCGCTCAGCGTTGCCACAACCGGCAGACGACCGATGAACTCAGGGATCAGACCAAACTTGATCAGATCTTCCGGTTCAACCTGCGACAGCAGTTCACCTTCGCTGGCTTTATCAGACTGTGCTTTTACCGTTGCGCCAAAACCAATGCCGGAGCCGGTTTCAACACGGTTAGCAATCACTTTATCCAGACCGGCAAAGGCACCGCCACAGATAAACAGGATCTTGGAGGTATCAACCTGCAGGAATTCCTGCTGAGGATGTTTACGACCACCCTGCGGCGGAACGGCAGCAACCGTCCCTTCGATCAGTTTCAACAGCGCCTGCTGTACGCCTTCGCCGGAAACGTCACGGGTAATAGATGGGTTATCAGACTTACGTGAAATCTTGTCGATCTCATCGATATAGACGATCCCACGCTGTGCTTTCTGCACGTCGTAATCGCACTTCTGCAACAGCTTCTGAATAATATTTTCAACATCTTCACCCACATAACCGGCTTCGGTCAGCGTGGTGGCATCAGCCATGGTGAACGGAACGTCCAGCAGGCGCGCCAGCGTTTCAGCCAGCAGCGTTTTACCGGAACCCGTCGGGCCAATCAGCAGGATGTTACTTTTGCCCAACTCGACGCCATTGCTGGTGTCGCCGTTGCGCAGACGTTTGTAATGGTTGTATACCGCGACCGCCAGCACTTTCTTCGCCTGCTCCTGACCGATAACGTAATCGTCCAGGTGGTTGCGAATTTCATGTGGCGTCGGCAGCGCACTGCGTTCACGGTGCGGTGCTACTTCCTTAATCTCTTCGCGAATGATGTCGTTACATAAATCAACACATTCGTCGCAGATATACACGGATGGACCGGCAATCAGCTTACGCACTTCATGCTGGCTTTTGCCGCAAAAAGAGCAGTACAACAATTTGCCCGAGCCATCTTTGCGTTTATCTGTCATGGGTCAAAACCTCTTCTTTGTTCTTTGTGCCGCACACGACGACGCAAATGCCATTCTCAGGCGCAAGACGCTAGTCAGCGTTGTGCCGCTCCAGGTAATTATAGCGGCACACCTGCGCACTGGGCATTAATTACGATGGGTCAAAATCGAGTCGACCAGACCGTACTCTACCGCTTCAGAAGCGGAGAGGAAGCGATCGCGCTCGGTATCACGTTCAATCTGCTCAAGAGATTGACCCGTATGATGCGCCATAAGTTCGTTCATGCGCCCTTTTACCTTCAGGATTTCACGGGCATGAATTTCAATATCCGTTGCCTGGCCCTGGTAACCGCCCAGAGGCTGGTGGATCATGACGCGAGAGTTAGGCAGGCAAAAACGTTTGCCTTTCGCCCCGGCGGTCAGCAGGAACGCACCCATTGAGGCCGCCTGGCCCATACAAATGGTGCTGACGTCCGGCTTAATAAACTGCATGGTGTCATAGATAGACATCCCGGCAGTGATCACTCCACCAGGGGAGTTGATGTACAGGTAGATATCTTTTTCTGGGTTTTCTGCTTCCAGGAACAGCATCTGCGCCACGATCAGGTTAGCCATATGGTCTTCGACCTGGCCGGTCAGAAAAATGACGCGTTCCTTAAGTAGACGAGAATAGATATCAAAAGAGCGCTCACCACGTGAGGTCTGTTCAATGACCATCGGCACCAGCGCCATATGGGGTGCAAAGTTATCTCGTTCGCCGCTGTATGACATTTCCGTCTCCTGGATAAAATTTGAAAAAACCTGCTGTGCTGATTGTAACCTTATGGACGGATTATCAGCTAGTCCCTCAGTAATGGGTACGACATCGCCATAATTCAAGCATAACAATCTTTTGTTGTAACGCTAACACTGAAACGCTGTTTTCGCACTCTTCCCATGCAAAATGCGTGACAAAAAAAAACCCGCCACCAAAAGGTGACGGGCTTGCGTACGAAATTCGAGCTAAAAAAGCGACGAATTACGCCTGCTGGTTCATCAGTTCGTTGAAGGAAGTGGCTTTTTCAGTCACTTTCGCTTTCGCCAGAACGGCTTCAACAGCCTGCTCTTCCAGAGCGACGTTACGCATGTTGTCCATCAGCTCTTTGTTTTTGCTGTAGAACTCAACAACTTCTTTCGGATCTTCGTAAGCAGAAGCCATCTCTTCGATCAGGCCTTTAACGCGATCTTCGTCAGCTTTCAGTTCGTTGGTACGAATCACTTCGCCCAGCAGCAGACCAACAACTACGCGACGCTTAGCCTGTTCTTCGAACAATTCACGCGGCAGTTCCAGAGCTTGTTTCTCGTTGCCACCGAAACGCTGTGCAGCCTGACGACGCAGAACGTCGATTTCGCTGTCGATCAGCGCAGCCGGAACGTCGATGTCGTTAGCTTTTACCAGACCTTCGATCGCCTGAGACTTAACGCGGTTACGCACAGCGCCTTTCAGCTCGCGTTCCATGTTTTTACGGACTTCAGCGCGCAGACCTGCTACGGAACCATCTTCAACGCCGAAACGTTTGATGAATTCTTCAGTCAGTTCCGGCAGTTCGCGTTCTTCAACTTTCTTCAGGTTGATAACGAACTTCGCAGCTTTACCTTTCAGGTTTTCAGCGTGGTACTCTTCCGGGAAGGTCACGTCGATAGTGAACTCTTCGCCAGCTTTGTGGCCTTTAACGCCTTCTTCAAAGCCCGGGATCATACGACCCTGGCCCATCGCCAGTACGAAGTCAGACGCTTTGCCGCCTTCGAACTCTTCGCCGTCTACAGAACCGGTGAAGTCGATGGTTACACGGTCTTCTGCATCAGCAGCGCCGTCTTTGTCTTTCCAGGTAGCCTGCTGCTTGCGCAGGGTGTCCAGCATTACGTCAACGTCAGCGTCGGTAACTTCAACAACCGGTTTTTCAACTTCGATTGCTTCCAGGCCAGTCAGCTCAACTTCCGGGTAAACTTCGAACTCTACCGCGTAAGTAAAATCTTCACCCAGTTTGTATTCGCCCGGAACGTAGTTCGGTGCGCCAGCCGGATTGATTTTTTCTTTGATGATCGCGTCAACGAAGTTGCGGCTCATCAGGTCACCCAGAACGTCCTGGCGAACAGACGCGCCATAACGCTGAGCAACAACATTCATCGGTACTTTTCCTTTGCGGAAACCGTCAATACGCACTTTCTTCGCTACGTTGACCAGCTCGCTTTTCACAGCGGTCTCGATGCTGTCAGCAGCGATAGTAATCGTTACACGGCGGCCAAGGCCTTGAGTGGTTTCAACTGAAACTTGCATCTTGTTACCTCAAAAAATCACAGTGCTCGGTCAACTCTTCTCCGCAAGCACAGGTTGTTGGCTTCGCGGAACTGGGATGTTCTCATAAGCAATCACATTCCCTGTCGTCAGAATCATCCCGAAGACATTCCGAAAAATAAGACGCGCATTATAGCGGCATCACTTTTATGAGTCGAGAACGGTTATCGCGCGTTGCTGCGGCTTTTTTCACAATTCCCGGCTAATTTTTGTCTGAATACTGTACGACTGCCCCAGAATTCAGACAAAACAAAACGGCCCGCAGGCCGCTTTCACATAATCTGTAGCAACATACTGGAAAAGCGTCGGTTGTTGCAAATCCGTTTTTACGCGATGCTTCCCGCGCCACGACACGGAGGCGATGCAAAAATCGTATCCTGCAACGCTTCCCACTCCTTAATAGTGTAGGTATGCAGGGCAAGCGCATGAACGGTTGTGGAAAGTTCCGCCGTTAATGTGCTGTAAATCATCCGATGACGATTAAGAAAACGTTCACCTGTAAAGCGATCGCTAACCAGTACAACCTTAAAGTGGCTTTCAGAACCAGCCGGGACATTGTGACGATAGCTTTCATCCACAACTTCGAGGAACACGGGTTCGAACGCTGCCCTTAATTTTTCTTCTATTTGCTCACGAATCATCATGAAATTTTTCCTCCGACAACGCTGAGATGTCACCCATCCCTTTAAATACTAGCCGCTTTTACCGTTTTCATTACACCTTAGCAACAAAAAATTAGCGCTTGTCTGATTTTCTCATTCAAACGGATGAAGTTCACTGATTCCTCACTCCAATTTATTGCAAAAAGTCCGTTTATAGTCTCTACAAAGTCATAAAACGGACAACACAATGAATTTACATGCGTTACCCACTTCCCCTCATCGTTGGCGATGTTATGATGGCGGGAATTTTCTCTAACCATACAATTTAGATTCGCTGAGAGCCCTGGCATGTTTAAAAAAATCCTCGTCCCGTTTGTCGCACTGTTTATGTTAGCTGGATGCGCAACGCCGCCGACCACTATTGAAGTCTCCCCGAAAATTACCCTGCCGCAGCAGGACCCGAGCCTGATGGGTGTGACCGTTAGCATCAATGGTGCCGACCAGCGCCAGGATCAAGCGCTGGCAAAAGTCACCCGTGACAACCAACTGGTTACCCTGACCGCATCCCGCGATCTGCGTTTCCTGCTGCAAGAAGTGCTGGAAAAACAGATGACCGCACGTGGTTATATGATTGGACCAAACGGTGCAGTCAACCTGCAAATCATTGTTAACCAGCTGTATGCTGACGTGTCTCAGGGTAGCGTGCGCTATAACATCGCTACCAAAGCAGACATCGCCATCATCGCGACCGCCGCCAACGGCAACAAGATGACCAAAAACTACCGTGCAAGCTATTCTGTTGAAGGTGCTCTGCAGGCCTCTAACAAAAATATCGCTAATGCCGTTAACAGCGTACTGACCGATACCATCGCTGATATGTCTCAGGACACCAGCGTTCACGATTTCATCAAGCAGAACGCTCGTTAATTTCTGCCCATATGGCCCGGCGTTCGTCGGGCCTATAGAAGCCCATGTCCAGTCAATACTTACGTATTTTTCAGCAACCACGTTCAGCTATCCTGCTCATTCTGGGGTTCGCCTCCGGTTTACCGCTCGCACTCACTTCCGGTACGCTTCAGGCATGGATGACGGTCGAGAATATCGATCTTAAAACCATCGGTTTCTTTTCCCTGGTCGGTCAGGCCTACGTATTTAAGTTTCTCTGGTCCCCGTTGATGGACCGTTACACGCCACCGTTTTTAGGTCGACGTCGCGGCTGGCTGCTGGCGACCCAGGTGCTGTTGTTAATTTCTATCGCCGCGATGGGCTTTCTGGAGCCTGGCACACAGTTACGCTGGATGGCCGCACTCGCAGTAGTGATCGCTTTTTGCTCGGCATCGCAGGATATCGTCTTTGATGCCTGGAAAACCGACGTATTGCCCGCAGAAGACCGCGGCACCGGCGCGGCGATCAGCGTGCTGGGCTATCGATTAGGGATGCTGGTTTCAGGCGGACTGGCCCTGTGGATGGCCGATCGCTGGCTGGGCTGGCAAGGGATGTACTGGCTGATGGCTGCGCTGTTGATTCCTTGTATCATCGCCACCCTGTTAGCACCCGAACCGACTGACACCATTCCGGTGCCTAAAACGCTGGAACAGGCGGTTGCGGCTCCGCTGCGCGACTTCTTTGGTCGTAATAACGCCTGGCTGATCCTGCTGCTTATTGTGCTGTATAAGCTCGGGGATGCCTTCGCCATGAGCCTGACCACCACCTTTTTAATCCGTGGCGTTGGGTTTGATGCGGGTGAAGTTGGCGTGGTGAATAAGACACTGGGGCTACTGGCCACCATTGTTGGCGCGCTGTACGGTGGGATCCTGATGCAGCGCCTTTCTCTGTTCCGCGCATTGCTTATTTTCGGCATCCTGCAAGGGGCGTCGAATGCGGGCTACTGGCTACTGTCCATCACTGACAAACACATGTTCAGCATGGCGGCGGCCGTCTTCTTTGAAAACCTGTGCGGCGGAATGGGCACGGCGGCATTTGTCGCCTTATTAATGACGCTGTGCAATAAGTCCTTCTCAGCGACCCAGTTCGCCCTGCTCTCCGCGCTTTCAGCCGTTGGTCGCGTTTACGTTGGCCCGGTAGCGGGTTGGTTTGTCGAAGCACACGGCTGGCCGACGTTTTATCTGTTCTCGGTGTTTGCCGCGATTCCTGGTCTGATACTGCTGCTGGTATGCCGCCAGACTCTGGAACATAGCTGGCAAAATGAAAGCTTTATTCCACGCACGGAATTTCGTGGGGCGTACAGTCTGGCATTAATGACGCTGGTTGCGGGCTGCTGCCTGCTGCTGGTTTGGCTGCTGCTGTTAACCATGAACGCGCTGGATTACACCAACTTCTCCTTCCTGCCAGAACTGCTTGAAGTCTCGGTGGTGGTCGCAGTCTGCGGGGTCGTTTTTGGTGGATTGCTGGATTATCTGGCACTGCGAAAAACACGTCTGGCGTAAAAAAACCGCATTAATATCGCCGTTGTAATCACCCTACGTAATTATAACGGCGAAATAAGCAACAACTGCTAAAAATAATATTTGTTATTTTGTGCGCCAAAGAATTTGGAAATTATTGACGCCTTTTATATATACTATTTTCCTTACTCGATTCAGCCACGAAAGATTTATTTTTTGTTCCTCAATTGTCCCTTTATTGATAATCAATTGTTAAACAATTGTTTTATTTTCGTATTGGTTATACCAATTGCCCTCAGTACGCCCCCCACCTGCCCGCTTTCGTTATAACGTGATGTTGCAACAGGTTCTTAAAGCCAAAGCGACATATATTGCAACATATGTGACATGCACGGCAGAACCCAGTAACACAGATCTAGAGATGTTTACAGTAATGTAACCTTCCCGTAAAATGCCCTCACACTTTAAACGCCACCCGGTCCCGTGGAATTGAGGTCGTTAAATGAGACTCAGGAAATACAATAAAAGTTTGGGATGGTTGTCATTAATTGCAGGCACTGCATTACTCAGTGGCTGTAATTCTGCGCTGCTTGACCCTAAAGGACAGATTGGACTGGAACAACGGTCATTGATACTGACGGCATTTGGCCTGATGTTGATTGTCGTTATTCCCGCCATCTTGATGGCTGTTGGTTTTGCCTGGAAGTATCGTGCAAGCAATAAAGATGCGAAGTACAGCCCGAACTGGTCACACTCCAATAAAGTGGAAGCTGTGGTCTGGACGGTGCCGATCTTAATCATCATTTTCCTTGCCGTCCTGACCTGGAAAACCACTCACGCTCTTGAGCCAAGCAAACCGCTGGCGCATGACGAGAAGCCCATTACCATCGAAGTGGTTTCCATGGACTGGAAATGGTTCTTCATCTATCCGGAACAGGGTATCGCTACCGTGAATGAAATCGCCTTCCCGGCGAATACTCCGGTTGAATTCAAAGTGACTTCCAACTCCGTGATGAACTCCTTCTTTATCCCGCGTCTGGGTAGCCAGATTTATGCCATGGCCGGTATGCAGACTCGACTGCATCTGATCGCCAACGAAGTCGGTACTTATGATGGTATCTCCGCAAGTTATAGCGGACCAGGCTTCTCCGGTATGAAGTTCAAGGCTATCGCAACAAAGGACCGCGCCGAATTCGACCAATGGGTTGCTAAAGCTAAACAGTCCACGAACACCATGAGCGACATGGCAGCGTTCGAGAAAGTGGCTGCGCCAAGCGAATACAACCAGGTGGAATACTTCTCCAACGTGAAACCGGATTTGTTTAAAGACGTTATTAACAAATTTATGGCTCACGGTAAGAGCATGGACATGACCCAACCCGAAGGTGAGCACAGCGCACACGAAGGAATGGAAGGCATGGACATGAGCCACGCGGAATCCGCTCACTAAGGGGCCGAGGAAGAATACGATGTTCGGAAAATTGACGCTGGATGCAGTTCCGTTCCATGAACCTATTGTCATGGTTACGATTGCTGCCATTATCATCGGTGGTGCGGCCTTACTGGGCCTTATCACTTACTTCGGTAAGTGGACCTACCTGTGGAAAGAGTGGCTAACCTCGGTTGACCACAAACGCCTTGGCATCATGTATGTCATCGTCGCAATCGTCATGTTGATTCGTGGCTTTGCCGACGCCATCATGATGCGTAGTCAGCAAGCGCTGGCTTCTGCAGGTGAAGCGGGCTTCCTGCCTCCTCACCACTACGACCAGATCTTCACGGCTCACGGCGTGATTATGATCTTCTTCGTGGCAATGCCATTTGTTATCGGTCTGATGAACCTGGTGGTTCCGCTGCAGATCGGCGCACGTGACGTTGCATTCCCGTTCCTGAACAACCTGAGCTTCTGGTTCACCGTTGTCGGCGTAATCCTGGTTAACCTTTCTCTGGGCGTGGGTGAATTCGCGCAGACCGGTTGGCTGGCGTATCCGCCACTTTCGGGAATAGAGTACAGTCCAAGCGTCGGGGTCGACTATTGGATATGGGCAGTCCAGTTGTCCGGTATTGGTACAACCCTGACCGGTATCAACTTCTTTGTGACCATCATTAAGATGCGTGCACCAGGAATGACCATGTTCAAGATGCCGGTGTTTAGCTGGGCATCTCTGTGCGCGAACATCCTGATTATCGCCTCTTTCCCAATCCTGACGGTTACCGTCGCGTTGCTAACCCTGGATCGCTATCTGGGCACCCATTTCTTTACCAACGATATGGGCGGCAACATGATGATGTACATCAACCTGATTTGGGCCTGGGGCCATCCGGAAGTGTACATTCTGGTTCTGCCAGTCTTCGGTGTGTTCTCCGAAATCGCGGCAACCTTCTCGCGTAAACGTCTGTTTGGTTACACCTCGCTGGTGTGGGCAACCGTGTGTATCACCGTTCTGTCGTTCGTTGTTTGGCTGCACCACTTCTTCACCATGGGTGCAGGCGCTAACGTAAACGCCTTCTTCGGTATCACCACCATGATTATCGCCATCCCGACCGGGGTGAAGATCTTCAACTGGCTGTTCACCATGTATCAGGGCCGTATCGTATTCCACTCAGCAATGCTGTGGACGATTGGCTTTATCGTCACCTTCTCAGTCGGCGGCATGACCGGTGTACTGCTGGCGGTGCCGGGTGCGGACTTCGTTCTGCACAACAGTCTGTTCCTGATCGCGCACTTCCATAACGTTATCATCGGCGGTGTCGTATTTGGATGCTTCGCTGGTATGACCTACTGGTGGCCAAAAGCGTTTGGCTTCACGCTGAACGAAACCTGGGGTAAACGCGCATTCTGGTTCTGGATCATCGGCTTCTTCGTAGCATTTATGCCACTGTACGTGCTGGGCTTCATGGGTATGACCCGTCGCCTCAGCCAGCAGATTGATCCACAGTTCCATCCGATGCTGGTCGTTGCCGCCTGCGGCGCCGCGCTGATTGCACTGGGTATCCTGTGCCAGCTGATTCAGATCTTCGTTTCTATTCGCGACCGCGAGCAGAACCGTGACCTGACCGGTGACCCATGGGGTGGTCGTACGCTGGAGTGGGCAACCTCTTCCCCGCCTCCGTTCTATAACTTTGCCGTTGTGCCGCACGTTCACGAGCGTGATGCCTTCTGGGAAATGAAAGAAAAAGGTGAAGCGTACAAGCAGCCTGCGCACTATGAAGAAATTCATATGCCGAAGAACAGCGGTGCCGGTATCGTCATTACCGCCTTCGCAACACTGTTTGGTTTCGCCATGATCTGGCATATCTGGTGGCTGGCGATTGCAAGCTTTGCAGGCATGATCATCAGCTGGATTGTGAAAAGCTTTGATGAAGACGTGGATTACTACGTGCCGGTCCCGGAAGTCGAAAAACTGGAAAACCAGCATTTCGATGAGATTACTAAGGCAGGGCTGAAAAATGGCAACTGATACTTTAACGCACGCGACTGCCCACGCGCACGAACACGGGCACCACGATGCAGGCCAGACCAAGATCTTCGGATTCTGGGTCTACCTGATGAGCGACTGCATTCTGTTCTCTATTCTGTTTGCAACCTATGCCGTTCTGGTGAACGGCACCGCAGGTGGCCCGACAGGTAAGGACATTTTTGAACTGCCGTTCGTTCTGGTTGAAACATTCCTGCTGTTATTCAGCTCCATTACTTACGGCATGGCAGCGATTGCCATGTACAAGAACAACAAGAGCCAGGTTATCTCCTGGCTGGCGTTGACCTTCTTGTTCGGTGCCGGATTCATCGGGATGGAACTCTATGAATTCCATCACCTGATTGTTAACGGTATGGGCCCGGATCGCAGTGGCTTCCTGTCTGCGTTCTTCGCGCTGGTCGGCACGCACGGTCTGCACGTCACCTCCGGTCTTATCTGGATGGCAGTGCTGATGGTGCAAGTTGCTCGTCGCGGCCTGACCAGTACTAACCGTACCCGCATCATGTGCCTGAGCCTGTTCTGGCACTTCCTGGATGTGGTGTGGATCTGTGTGTTCACTGTTGTTTATCTGATGGGGGCGATGTAATGAGTCATTCTAACGAGAGCGGCGGCGCATCCCATGGCAGCGTAAAAACCTACATGACAGGTTTTATCCTGTCGATCATCCTGACGGTCATTCCGTTCTGGATGGTGATGACAGGTTCTGCCTCACCGGCCGTCATTCTGGGAACTATTCTGGCAATGGCAGTGGTACAGATTCTGGTGCACCTGGTGTGCTTCCTGCACATGAATAGCAAATCTGATGAAGGTTGGAACATGACGGCCTTTGTCTTTACTGTGCTAATCATCGCCATCCTGGTTGTGGGCTCCATCTGGATTATGTGGAACCTTAACTACAACATGATGATGCACTAAGAGCGGCGATTATGATGTTTAAGCAATACCTGCAAGTAACGAAACCAGGCATCATCTTTGGCAACCTGATCTCGGTGATTGGGGGATTCCTGCTGGCCTCGAAAGGCAGCATTGATTATCCCCTGTTTATCTACACGCTGGTTGGGGTGTCACTGGTTGTGGCGTCGGGTTGTGTATTTAACAACTATATCGACAGGGATATCGACAGGAAGATGGAGAGGACCAAAAACCGCGTGCTGGTTAAAGGTCTGATTTCTCCTGCCGTCTCGCTGGTATACGCCACCTTGCTGGGTATTGCTGGCTTTATGCTGCTGTGGTTTGGTGCCAACCCTCTGGCCTGCTGGCTGGGGGTGATGGGCTTCGTGGTATACGTGGGCGTCTATAGCCTGTATATGAAGCGCCATTCCGTTTACGGTACGCTGATTGGCTCACTCTCCGGCGCTGCGCCGCCGGTGATTGGCTACTGCGCCGTAACCGGTGAGTTCGATAGCGGTGCGCTGATTCTGCTGGCTATCTTCAGCCTGTGGCAAATGCCGCACTCTTACGCGATTGCGATTTTCCGCTTCAAGGATTATCAGGCTGCCAACATCCCTGTACTGCCAGTGGTAAAAGGCATTTCGGTCGCGAAGAACCATATCACGCTGTATATCGTGGCATTTGCTATCGCCACGCTGATGCTAACCCTGGGCGGTTATGCAGGTTATAAATACCTGATTGTTGCGGCGGCGGTGAGCGTCTGGTGGTTGGGCATGGCGCTGCGCGGTTATAAAGTGGAAGATGACAGAGTCTGGGCGCGCAAGCTGTTCGGCTTCTCCATCATCGCCATTACCGCGCTTTCCGTGATGATGTCCGTCGACTTTATGGTGCCAAACTCGCAGAACCTGCTGACTTACGTCTGGTAAGTTAATCGTCACACCTTCTATGCCGGATGGCGGCTGACGCCTTATCCGGCCTACAAAAAAGCACATAGCTTGTAGGCCGGATAAGTTACGTTCAGATCTCTATCCGGCATTTTCGTCTCCAGCCAACGCCCCTCACAACCCCAACATTTGTTAATAAAGCGCATATTTACCCAGCCTGCTTAGCGCTTTACACTAGGCGCGAAATTAATACAGAGGTGGGAATGAACGATTACAAAATGACGCCCGGTGAGTTGCGCGCCACCTGGGGTTTAGGGACCGTATTCTCGTTGCGCATGCTTGGCATGTTTATGGTCCTGCCGGTTCTGACCACATACGGTATGGCGCTACAGGGTGCCAGCGAAGCGCTGATAGGCCTTGCCATCGGCATATATGGTCTGGCGCAAGCCGTTTTCCAAATCCCCTTTGGCCTGCTCTCTGACCGCATCGGTCGTAAGCCACTTATCGTCGGCGGGTTGGCGGTTTTCGTTCTCGGCAGCATAATTGCTGCTCTCTCCGATTCAATCTGGGGAATTATTCTTGGCCGGGCTTTGCAAGGCTCTGGCGCGATTGCTGCTGCCGTAATGGCGCTACTTTCCGACTTAACCCGTGAGCAAAACCGTACCAAAGCGATGGCGTTTATCGGCGTCAGCTTCGGTATCACCTTCGCCATTGCGATGGTGCTGGGACCAATAGTTACCCATGCGCTGGGGCTACACGCGCTGTTCTGGATGATTGCAGCTCTTGCTACCACGGGTATTGTGCTAACCATTTGGGTCGTTCCCAATAGCACTACCCACGTGTTGAACCGCGAGTCGGGCATGGTAAAAGGCAGCTTCAGCAAAGTGCTGGCGGAGCCAAAACTGCTGAAGCTCAATTTTGGCATCATGTGCCTGCACATTTTGCTGATGTCCACATTCGTCGCCTTACCAGGCCAACTGGCGAAAGCGGGCTTCCCCGCCGCAGAGCACTGGAAAATTTATCTGGTGACGATGCTGCTGTCCTTTGTTTCCGTAGTGCCGTTCATCATTTACGCCGAAGTGAAGCGCAAGATGAAACGTGTGTTCCTCGCCTGCGTGTTACTGATACTTATTGCAGAGATTGTATTGTGGAGCGCTAACATTCGTTTCTGGGGGCTGATTGCGGGCGTGCAGATATTCTTCCTCGCCTTCAACCTGATGGAAGCCCTCCTCCCCTCACTTATCAGTAAAGAGTCTCCGGCTGGCTATAAAGGCACGGCGATGGGCGTTTACTCCACCAGCCAGTTTCTTGGCGTGGCGATTGGCGGTTCGCTCGGCGGTTGGGTGGTCGAAATGTTTGATGGTCAGGCCGTATTCCTGGCTGGCGCGCTTCTGGCAGCAGTTTGGTTATTGGTGGCAAGTACAATGAAAGATCCGCCGTACGTCAGCAGCCTGCGTGTAGAAATCCCACCTGAAATTGCCGCGGATGACACGTTGAAGAAGCGTCTGCTGGCAAAAGAAGGAATAAGCGAAGTGTTAATTGTGGCGAAAGAGCATTCGGCCTACGTGAAAATCGACAGCAAAGTCACCAATCGATTTGAGGTTGAGCAGGCCATCAGTAAGGCGTGATGATTGCCTGATGGCGGCTATCGTCTTATCCGGCCTACCAATAGCGTGTGCTACCTGTAGGCCTGATAAGCGTCGCACCATCAGGCATTACGACTTAATCGCGGAAGTTCTTGAACTGGAACGGTTGACCGAGATCGCCGCCGCGAACCAGTGCCATGACGGATTGCAGGTCGTCACGCGCCTTGCCGGTTACACGGATTTCTTCGCCCTGAATCTGCGCCTGCACCTTCAGTTTGCTGTCTTTAATCAGCTTAACGATTTTCTTTTGTACCGCGCTTTCAATGCCCTGCTTCAGCTTAGCTTCAACAAACCAGGTTTTACCGCTGTGCACGAAGGTTTCTGGTACGTCCAGCGACGTGCCTTCAATGCCGCGTTTGAGCAGCTTGGCACGCAGAATATCCAGCAACTGATTGACCTGGAAATCAGACTCGCTCAGCACCTTAATCGTCTTATTTGACTCATTCAGCTCAAAAGTCGCTTCAACGCCACGAAAATCAAAGCGTGACTCCACTTCACGGCTGGCGTTATCTACCGCGTTACGGGCTTCCTGAAGATCAACTTCAGAAACAATATCGAAAGATGGCATCTTTTCCTCTCCCTTCATTTTTGATGCGAAGCATAATACCTGCAAAGTTACCCAACAGACAGCGCTATACTAGGCTGTATCCTTTAATTGTACGTGGTACTGATACCTGCGAACAATAATGGGGTACGGCCGATATGGATTAACACCTGGTGCTGTTGCAGGTGAGGAGGAAGAATGAAAATTACCGTACTGGGATGTGGAGCGCTAGGACAGCTTTGGCTTACCACGCTATGCAAACATGGACATGAGGTGCAAGGGTGGCTACGCGTACCGCAACCCTATTGCAGCGTAAACCTGATCGACACGGATGGGTCAGTTTTTAATGAATCCCTGACGGCAAACGACCCCGACTTTTTGGCAAAAAGCGACCTGCTGCTGGTCACCCTTAAAGCCTGGCAGGTTTCTGATGCGGTAAAAGGCCTGGCCGCAATTCTGCCTGAAACCACCCCGATTCTGCTGATTCACAACGGTATGGGGACGATTGAAGAGCTGCATAGCATTAAGCAACCTCTGCTGATGGGCACCACCACCCACGCGGCACGCCGTGACGGGAACGTCATCATTCATGTCGCTCAGGGAACAACGCGCATTGGTCCGGCGCGTGAACAAGACGGTGATTTCAGTTATCTGGCTGAAGTCCTGCAAGAGGTGCTACCGGACGTCGCCTGGCACGACACTATTCGCGCCGAGCTGTGGCGCAAACTGGCCGTCAACTGTGTCATTAACCCGCTTACCGCATTATGGGATTGCCCAAACGGCGAGTTACGCCATCATCCTGAAAAAATAGCACTCATCTGCGAGGAAGTGGCCGCGGTCATTGAACGCGAAGGCCACCACACATCTGTGGATGATTTACGCTATTATGTCGAGCAAGTGATTGACAGTACGGCGGAAAATATCTCATCGATGCTGCAAGACATACGTGCCCTGCGCCATACTGAGATCGACTACATTACCGGTTATTTGTTAAAACGCGCCCGCGCGCACGGCATCGCCGTTCCGGAAAATGCCCACCTGTTTGAAATGGTTAAGAGAAAGGAAAGTGAGTATGAGCGCTCAAGCACTGGTATGTCTCGCCCCTGGTAGTGAAGAGACCGAAGCGGTCACCACTATCGATCTGCTGGTTCGCGGCGGAATTAAGGTCACAACCGCCAGCGTCGCCAGCGATGGCGGCCTGACTATTGTGTGCTCACGCGGAGTAAAGCTGCTGGCGGATGCACCATTAGTCGAAGTTGCTGACGGCGATTTCGACATTATCGTGCTACCGGGCGGTATTAAAGGCGCCGAGTGTTTTCGCGACAGCCCGCTGCTTATCGAAACCGTGAAACAGTTTCATCGTTCCGGGCGCATTGTCGCGGCAATTTGCGCCGCGGCCGCCACCGTACTCGTCCCACACGATATTTTCCCCATCGGTAACATGACCGGTTTTCCGGCGCTGAAAGACCAAATTCCCGCTAACCAGTGGCAGGACAAGCGCGTCGTATGGGATCCGCGCGTCAATCTGTTAACCAGCCAGGGACCGGGAACCTCAATCGATTTCGGTTTAAAAATCATTGATCTGCTGGTGAGTCGCGAAAAAGCTCACGAGGTGGCGTCACAGCTGGTGATGGCCGCGGGAATCTATAACTACTACGAGTAAATCTTCGAGCCACTCCCTTATAAGGAATCATAATGAAAGGATATCTGAGTGGAGTGGCTTTACTGCTCCTTTCCGGTTATGCCACAGCGACGCAACTCGAAATAAAGAGTATTGAGTATCGCTATCCCGGAAGCACTGAAATGCAGTATCGCGTGCCATGGTTTTCCTCGACGGATAACCCCAAAGTTGCAAAACGCATTAACGATTATATTTTCGCAAGCTTTATCAATCAGCTACCGGGCAATACTACACAGACCACAGTAAATCAGTTTGCGAAATCAGCCATGAATCCCACCGCAAACCTTGACTACACGGTTGAGTATCGCGACGCAAAAATCCTGACGCTCAACATGTTTATCGAAGGTTGCGGGGCGTATTGCGAGTCGTACAATGTGCCGATCAGCTTCGATTTAGCCAGCGGTGCGGCAATTACCCTTAACGATCTCTTTTCCCGGGCTACAATCGCCGAATTAAACACCCGCATCAGAAAAAATATCCGCGGCCAAATCGATACCTTTGTTACGGCACATAATTCGCAAACACCAGAACAAATAAAAGAAGAGAAAGGTGAAGATTTTAACTATGCCGAATTCTACGCATCGTGCGCAACCTACACCGACGGTTTGTACTACATCGACAAATTCTCCCTGCAAAAAGACCATCTGGCTTTCCTGAACGGACGCTGTAGCAACCACGCCAGCCGTGCGCTCGACGAGTTGGGTGATTTCACAACGAAAATCCCAACCGCGGAACTGCAAAATCGACTCACACCGTACGGCCAATATCTGACTACCGCAAAGAGTACAACACCAGTTTCGCCAGCGCCCGGCATTGACGGCAAAGTCATGTACGGCACGCTGGGAAAAAGCATGCGTATTGTGTTGAAGGTGGACTGCAAATACGGTGATTTTTTTGAAGGGGCTTACTTTTACCAAAAATTTGGCGCACCGATTGAATTGACCGGCAAATGCGACACAGCCGACAATCAACATTATGAACTGAAGACATCTGCGGCTGAACAAACGCAAGAGAAGATAACGCTAGAGTTAAAAGACGGTGTCTATCAGGGGCTCTGGGAGTCGAACGGGAAGACGCTTCCCGTGCGGTTTGAATAATATCGTTATATTGCCGGATGGCGGCGTAACCGCCTTATCCGGCCTACAACACGGTGTTTACTCAATTACGGGCGATACACCTTCACGTTCTCAAAGCCCTGCTCGCGCAGATAAAGCGCCTGCAGACGGCTCATCACTCCGCGTTCACACCACAGCAGCCAGGTTTTACTCTGGTCCAGATCGCCGAATTTAGTGCTCAGCTTGTAGAATGGCAGAGAAACGACGTCCACACCTTCAATCTTCAGCGGTTTATCATCCTGTTCATCCACAGAACGGATATCAAGGATTACGTCATTCGGGCCGAAACCGCTCACGGTTTCCACTTCTACCACGGTCTGCTGCGTCTGCTGGGCGATATCGCGAATATCGATATTGTTCGCTTCTTCAACCACTTTATCGAGGATAGAGAAATCGAAGTTTTCTTCTTCGGCCTCAATCTTCGCTTTGATCGCTTTCACCGTCGGGCTTTTTGAAATCACACCGCAGTATTCCGGCATGGTACGGGCAAAGTCCTCGGTACCAATTTCACGCGCCAGATTGATGATGTGCTCTTTATCATGGGAGATAAGCGGGCGCAGGATCAGGGTGTCGGATACGTTATCGATCAGACTCAGGTTGGTCAGCGTCTGGCTGGACACCTGGCCCAGTGCTTCACCGGTTACCAGCGCCTGTACGCCGTAGCGCTCAGCGACTTTCGACGCCGCGCGAACCATCATACGTTTGAGAACCACGCCCATCTGGCCGTCATCAACTTTCTCCAGGATCTCACCGACCACCGGTTCAAAGTTGATAGCAACAAAACGCACGCGATGCGAACTACCGAAGCGATTCCACAGGTAATGCGCCACCTGGCGAACGCCGATTTCATGCGCTGCGCCGCCAAGGTTAAAGAAGCAATAGTGCACACGGCAGCCGCGACGCATCAGCATATAGCTGGACACACCGGAGTCGAAACCGCCGGAAATCAGCGACAGTACATCTTCCTGCGTACCAATAGGGAAACCGCCAATACCTTCATAGCGGCCTTTAACCAGCAGCAGACGGTCGTTTTCGATTTCAAGATTAACCGTCACGTCCGGCTTCGTCAGCTTCACGCGTGCAGATTCAATATGTTGGTTCAGTCCACCGCCAACATAACGTTCCACCTCAATGGAGCTAAACTCATGCTTCCCGCGACGCTTAACGCGTACGCAGAAGGTTTTACCTTCCAGTTGATCGCGATACTGCACCAGTGCCTTCTCAAAAATATCGTGCATATCGGTAAACGGCACGTCTTCTACTTCGAGAATGTGGTGGATACCCGGAATACGGGTCAGCGCGTCGCGAATATCCAGGCGCTGGCTTTCATCTTTAGCGCGAACCTCAACGTGATCCCAGTGACGGACAACGGCAAGGTCTTCATCATAGTGCTTTAAAACGTTACGAATGTTCCCTGTCAGAATTTTTATAAAGCGCAAACGCACAGATTGGCTTTTGATGGTGATTTCTGGGAACAATTTAATGATAAACTTCATGGCGGCAATGGTTCTTAGGCAAGTCTGAATGACTTGTAATGGAAAAAAATACAGCAGCCCATACCCGCGACTGCATCCAGGCGCGCAAGTATATCACCATCACGCGGCTACTGTGCACATTGCGCGTTATTTGCTTATCAGTGCGAGTCCGTTACCATAGTCTTGTGCTGCCAATACAGAGAGTCAGACATTCATTATGCCGAAGAAAAATGAAGCGCCCGCCAGTTTTGAAACCGCGCTGAGCGAGCTGGAACAAATTGTTACCCGTCTGGAAGGCGGCGACCTGCCGTTAGAAGAAGCGTTGAACGAATTCGAACGTGGCGTACAGTTGGCGCGTCAGGGACAGGTCAAATTACAACAGGCTGAACAGCGCGTACAAATCCTGCTGTCAGATACTGAAGACGCCGCCCTTACGCCTTTTACACCGGATAATGAGTAAATGGATTTTACGCAGCAGCTACAGGCTTGCGTTGAGCAGGCAAACCAGGCACTGAGCCGTTTTATCGCGCCACTGCCCTTTCAGAACACTCCCGTGGTAGAAACCATGCAATATGGCGCATTATTAGGCGGTAAACGTCTGCGCCCGTTCCTGGTGTATGCGACCGGTCAGATGTTTGGTGTCAGCCTGAGTACGCTTGATGCTCCCGCTGCCGCCGTCGAATGCATTCATGCCTATTCGCTGATGCACGATGATTTGCCCGCGATGGATGACGATGACCTGCGACGCGGTCTGCCGACTTGCCACGTAAAATTTGGCGAGGCAAATGCGATCCTGGCCGGAGATGCGCTACAAACGCTGGCATTCTCCATTATCAGCGACGCCCCAATGCCGGAAGTCACTGACCGTGACCGCATCGCGATGATCTCTGAACTGGCTCAGGCCAGCGGCATCGCCGGTATGTGCGGCGGCCAGGCACTGGATCTGGAAGCTGAAGGTCATCAGGTTGAGCTGGATGCACTGGAGCGGATTCACCGCCATAAAACCGGAGCATTGATTCGCGCCGCCGTGCGTTTGGGAGCGTTAAGTGCTGGCGATAAAGGGCGAGAATGCCTGCCAATACTCGACAAATACGCAGAAAGCATCGGTCTGGCTTTCCAGGTTCAGGATGACATCCTGGATGTGGTAGGCGATACTGCAACATTGGGTAAACGTCAGGGTGCTGACCAGCAGCTTGGCAAAAGTACCTATCCTGCACTTCTGGGTCTTGAGCAAGCCCAGAATAAAGCCCGGGATTTAATCGAGGACGCCCGCCAGTCGCTAAGTCTGCTGGCCGCACAGTCACTCGATACCTCGGCACTGGAAGCGCTAGCGGACTACATAATCCAGCGTGATAAATAAACCAACATATCCCATGAGCTTGCGATGAGTTTTGATATAGCCAAATACCCGACCCTGGCGCTGGTCGACTCCACCCAGGAGTTACGTCTGCTGCCAAAAGAGAGCCTGCCAAAGCTTTGCGACGAACTGCGCCGCTATTTGCTCGACAGCGTAAGCCGTTCCAGCGGGCACTTCGCCTCTGGTCTGGGCACGGTGGAACTCACCGTCGCGCTGCACTATGTCTACAACACCCCGTTTGACCAGTTAATCTGGGATGTGGGACATCAGGCTTATCCGCACAAAATTCTGACTGGTCGCCGCGATAAAATCGGCACCATTCGTCAGAAAGGCGGCCTGCATCCGTTCCCATGGCGCGGTGAAAGCGAGTATGACGTACTAAGCGTTGGGCACTCTTCAACCTCCATCAGCGCAGGTATCGGTATTGCCGTTGCCGCCGAGAAAGAAGGTAAAGAGCGCCGTACCGTGTGTGTGATTGGTGATGGAGCCATCACCGCAGGGATGGCGTTTGAAGCGATGAACCACGCGGGCGATATTAGGCCCGACATGCTGGTTATCCTCAACGACAACGAAATGTCGATTTCAGAGAACGTTGGCGCGCTGAACAATCATCTGGCACAGCTGCTCTCTGGCAAACTCTACTCCTCGCTGCGCGAAGGCGGGAAGAAAGTCTTCTCCGGCGTGCCGCCGATTAAAGAACTGCTCAAACGTACTGAAGAACACATTAAAGGTATGGTTGTGCCGGGGACTCTGTTTGAAGAACTGGGCTTTAACTATATCGGTCCGGTGGACGGTCACGACGTGCTGGGGCTTATTACTACGCTCAAAAACATGCGCGATCTGAAAGGCCCGCAGTTCCTGCATATCATGACCAAAAAGGGTCGTGGCTACGAGCCTGCGGAAAAAGATCCGATAACCTTCCACGCGGTACCCAAATTCGATCCGTCCAGCGGATGCCTGCCGAAAAGCAGTGGCGGCCTGCCGAGCTATTCAAAAATTTTCGGTGACTGGCTGTGCGAGACCGCAGCGAAAGACAATAAGCTGATGGCAATCACCCCGGCGATGCGCGAAGGTTCCGGAATGGTGGAGTTTTCACGTAAGTTCCCGGACCGCTATTTCGATGTGGCGATTGCCGAGCAGCACGCGGTGACGTTTGCTGCCGGTCTGGCGATTGGCGGCTACAAGCCGGTGGTAGCCATTTACTCGACTTTCCTGCAACGCGCCTACGATCAGGTGCTGCACGATGTAGCCATCCAGAAACTGCCGGTCCTGTTCGCCGTTGACCGGGCAGGGATTGTTGGCGCAGATGGACAAACCCATCAGGGGGCTTTCGATCTCTCCTTCCTGCGCTGCATCCCGGAAATGGTCATCATGACCCCGAGTGATGAAAACGAATGCCGCCAGATGCTGTTCACCGGTTATCACTACAACGACGGCCCAACGGTCGTGCGCTACCCTCGTGGCAACGCGGTGGGCGTTGAGCTGACCCCGCTGGAACAACTGCCAATTGGTAAAGGCATCGTGAAACGTCGCGGGGAAAAAGTGGCGATTCTCAACTTCGGCACCCTGATGCCGGAAGCCGCTCAGGTCGCAGAGTCTCTGAACGCCACTCTGGTCGATATGCGTTTTGTGAAACCACTGGATGAAACGTTGATCCTTGAAATGGCTGCCCAACACGAGGTGCTGGTTACCATTGAAGAGAACGCCATTATGGGTGGTGCTGGCAGCGGCGTAAACGAAGTGCTGATGGCCCATCGTAAGCCCGTCCCGGTGCTGAACATTGGCCTACCAGACTTCTTCATCCCGCAGGGAACTCAGGATGAAGCTCGTGCCGATCTGGGTCTGAATGCCGCCGGAATTGAGACCAAAATCAAGGCCTGGCTGGCATAATCCCCTCCACGCTCCTGCTATGCTTAATTCATCACGAGCTAAGCAGGAGTGGATTGATGAAATACAACATCTTAGGAAAAACCGACCTACGGGTCTCCCGCCTTTGCCTGGGTTGCATGACGTTTGGCGAACCCAATCGCGGCAATCACGCCTGGACGCTACCTGAAGAAAGCAGCCGCCCGATAATCAAACACGCCCTTGAGGGCGGCATTAACTTTTTCGATACCGCCAACAGCTACTCCGCTGGCAGTAGCGAAGAGATTGTCGGTCGCGCGCTGCGTGATTTCGCCCGCCGCGAAGATGTCGTGGTCGCTACCAAGGTTTTTCATCAGGTTGATGATTTAGCGGAAGGATTATCCCGCGCACAAATCCTGCGCTCGATTGATGACAGTCTCCGACGCCTGGGTATGGACTATGTGGACATCCTGCAAATTCACCGCTGGGATTACAACACGCCGATCGAAGAAACGCTGGAGGCCCTCAACGACGTCGTAAAAGCCGGTAAAGCTCGCTATATTGGCGCCTCATCCATGCACGCTTCGCAGTTTGCCCAGGCACTGGCCTTACAAAAGCAACACGGCTGGGCGCAGTTCGTCAGCATGCAGGATCACTACAACCTAATCTACCGCGAAGAAGAACGCGAAATGCTGCCGCTTTGCTATCAGGAAGGCGTGGCCGTCATCCCATGGAGCCCGCTGGCGCGCGGTCGCCTGACGCGTCCCTGGGGAGAAACGACCGCACGTCTGGTTTCCGATGAAGTCGGTAAAAATTTGTACAACGAGAGCGATGAAAACGACGCGCAAATCGCCGCACGACTGACCGGTGTCAGTGAGGAGTTGGGTGTAACGCGGGCACAGGTTGCGCTGGCCTGGCTGCTGAGCAAACCCGGCGTGGCAGCGCCAATTATTGGCTCTTCGCGTGAGGAACAGCTGGATGAGTTGCTCAACGCGGTAGATTTAACGTTGAAGCCGGAGCAAATTGCCGAGCTGGAAACGCCGTACAAACAGCATCCGGTGGTGGGATTTAAATAAGCGCGGTTGAAGATTGTAGGCCGGATAAGCATAGCGCATCCGGCACTGATCGCCCGATGTCTCGGCGTTTATCGGGCCTACAATAGCCCCTGAAAAGGGTTAAATGATACCTACCGGCCAGTGATGACCGATAAAATACAAAATTCCGGCAGAGAGTATTCCAGCCACAATATCGTCGATCATGATTCCCGTCCCGCCATGCACGTTGCGATCGAACCAACGAATCGGCCACGGCTTCCACATATCCAGAATACGGAAAATCACAAATCCGGCGGCAACCCACTGCCAGTCGTTTGTCGGCAGCGCCATCAGGGTAATCCACATCCCGACAAACTCGTCCCAGACTATGCTACCGTGATCGTGCACGCCCATATCTTTCGCCGTTTGATGGCACAGATAAACGCCGATACAGATAGATAACATCACCACCAGCGAATACAGCTGCCACGGCAGAAAGGTCATTAAATACCAAAAAGGGATCGCCGCCAGCGATCCCATCGTGCCAGGAACAATTGGGCTCAGCCCGCTGCCAAAACCGGTGGCTAACAGGTGCCACGGATTGCGCATACTCAGGCGGCTTTTGGCGACATCTTTTTTAAGGCGCGGCAAAATGGTCATATCCTTTCCAGTCAAACGTGACGGGTTTTCCATCGCGCGTAAAGTGAATGCCTTCCACGTCCGCGCTCATCTGCCCAATGCAGGTAAACGCTGCGCCGAGATTTCCCAGCGCCACGTCCAGCGCACCACGATTAATTTCCGGTACGGTAAAGCATAACTCATAATCTTCACCGCCCGAGAGCGCCCAGCGCAGGGCCTGTTCCGGCTCAACGTGCTGTGACAATGCCGTGGAGTATGGCAGCACATCAACGTTAACCCGTGCGCCACAGCCGCTGGCATTAACGATGTGCCCCAAATCGGAAATCAAACCGTCGGAAATATCGATAGCCGCACTGGCCAGATCGCGCAGGGCTTGTCCCTGCAAAATACGCGGCGTGGGACGCAGATGGCGTTTCAGCAGATAGTCCGCGTCTGTTGCATCTGCAACCTGCAATCGGTTCTGCAAAATCGCCAGCCCGGCCGCACTGTCACCCGGCGTGCCGGTAACATAAATCCAGTCACCCGGTTTCGCGCCAGAGCGTTTTAAGGCCCGCCCAACGGGGACGTAGCCATGGATACCCAGCGTCATCGACAGCGGCCCACGCGTGGTGTCACCGCCAATCAGCTGCATATCATAGTAATTGAGGAGTTCAAACAGGCCATCGCTGAAGGCTTCCAGCCAGGCTTCATCGACGTCAGGTAATGTGAGCGCCAGCGTCAGCCACGCAGGATCCGCCCCCATCGCCGCCAGATCGCTCAAATTCACCGCCAGCGCTTTCCAGGCGAGATTGGTCGGATCAATGTCGGGGAGGAAGTGGTTACCTGCCACCAGCGTATCGGTACTGATCGCCAGCGTTTGTTTTTCAGGGATGTTCAGAAGTGCGCAGTCGTCACCAATACCGGTTTCGACATCAAGACGAGAAGTTCTTACGCGGTCAAAATAACGGGCAATCAGGGAAAACTCGCCACATGCCATACGTTATGCCTCAGCAGAAAAAAAAGAAAAAGCCGGGGACAGCGGAAACAGGTTCCACCATCCAGCCGGCCTCGGGATTACTTTTTGTTGGGGCGAATCACAGGTGCTGCTTTATCCAGTACGCCGTTCACGAATTTGTGGCTATCTTCGGCGCCGAAGGTTTTTGCCAGTTCAATCGCTTCGTTGATGGCCACTTTGTACGGCACATCACTACGTTTAGACAATTCAAACAGCGCAATACGCAGTACAGCTTTTTCTACCTGACCCAGCTCTTCCAACAGACGAGACAGGTAAGGCTTCATTAATCCATCCAGGTACGCGCTGTTAGTCGCCACCCCGGACAGCAGTTCACGGAAATACAGAACGTCGACATCTTTAACGTCCTGTTCCGCCAGGAACTGGTATTCAACATCAGCGATGTCGTTCTGGGACAACTGCCAGGAGTAGAGCGCCTGGACGGCACACTCACGGGCGCGGCGACGAGCAGCAGGTTTCACGGATTTCCCCTTACAAAAATCAGGCCTTGATGGCTTTCAATACATTAATCATTTCAAGCGCAGTCAGTGCAGCTTCTGCGCCTTTGTTACCGGCTTTAGTGCCAGCACGTTCGATGGCTTGTTCAATACTTTCGGTGGTCAGAACACCGAAGGCTACCGGAATGCCACTGTCCTGAGCGACATGCGCCAGGCCATTGCTTGCACCGCCAGCCACATATTCGAAGTGCGCGGTACCGCCACGGATCACCGTACCGAGCGCAATCACTGCGTCGTATTTACCGGTTTTTGCCAGTGCGTCGGCCGCCAGTGGCAGCTCATATGCACCTGGAACCCAAACAACGGTAATGTTTTCATCTTTAACCTGACCAATACGTTTCAGGGCGTCGATAGCACCTTCCAGCAGGCTGTCATTGATAAAGTTGTTGAAACGCGCAATGGTGATGGCGACGCGAGCGTCCGGGGTAGCAACGTTAGCTTCAATAATGTTCATATTCTTCCTTCGGGTTCGATTTATGGCCCCGTAAGGGGGGCGGATTTTATCATAATATTCTGTGCGCTGCTTCCTCTAAATCAGAAAGCCTCACGCAGTCGTTAAATGCAGGCAAACGTCCGGGCCCACCTGGCGTATCTCATTGAATTTGAAATGGGGTGCGTCAGCCAGTTTCTCAAGGCCTGGAAGCACACATAATCCTCTCGCATCGCTGCCTAACAGTTTAGGCGCAACATAAACGATTAGCTCATCGACCAAACCGGCCTGTAATAATGCCCCTGCGAGCGTTGGGCCTGCTTCAACCCAAATGCTGTTAATTTGCTGTTTGCCCAGTTGCATCATTAGCACCACCAGATCCAGATGCCCGTTATGTTCCGGCACCTTCAGGCTGCGCACCGTCTCCGGCCAGCTACGAGGGTCGTCTTCAGTCCGGACAATCCAGGTTTCTCCTGGCTGTTGCACAATTTGGTGCTCCGGTGTGACCTGATTCTGGCTATCAAGAACAATGCGGATTGGCTGGCGCAGCTCTTCCTGCGGGTAACTCGCCTGAGTTGACTCCCCTAGCTCCGACCAACGCACGGTAAGCTGAGGGTCGTCTGCCAGCACCGTAGAACTGCTGGTTAAAATGGCATGGCTTTGCGCGCGCAAGCGTTGCACATCGCGGCGCGCCTGTGGAGAGGTAATCCACTGGCTTTCACCGCTGGCCATCGCCGTACGGCCATCAAGCGACGCGCCAAGCTTAAGCTGAAGATACGGGAATCCCGTACGCATGCGCTTGAGGAAGCCTTTATTCAGTTTCTCAACTTCGCTCATCATCAGCCCGTGGCTGACGTCGATGCCCGCCTGCTGTAAACGGTAGAGCCCACGTCCTGCGACCTGCGGATTGGGATCCTGCATCGCCGCAACCACACGCGACACCCCCGCCGCAATCAGCGCATCGCAACACGGCGGCGTGCGACCATGATGACTGCAGGGTTCGAGCGTCACGTAGGCAATTGCCCCCTGCGCTTTTTCTCCGGCCATCCGCAGAGCATGAACTTCGGCATGCGGTTCGCCCGCACGGTGATGATATCCTTCACCGACGATCTCCCCATCTTTCACAATCACGCAGCCCACGTTGGGGTTGGGGTGAGTGGTAAAACGTCCGCGCGCAGCAAGCTTCAGCGCGCGCGCCATGTACAATTCATCCTGCATGGCTTAGTCCTGTAGGCGAGCAATCTCTTCGCCAAATTCTTTGATATCTTCGAAACTCCGGTAGACAGAGGCAAAGCGGATGTAGGCGACTTTATCGAGCTTTTTCAACTGCTCCATCACCAGGTTGCCAATCATCTTACTCGGCACCTCACGCTCGCCCGTCGCACGCAGCTGTGATTTGATATGGTTTAACGCCATTTCGACGTCATCTGCGCTGACAGGCCGTTTCTCAAGCGCTCTGAGCATGCCGCTGCGCAGCTTTTCTTCATTAAAGGGTTCACGCACATCGTTGCTTTTCACAACGCGCGGCATGACAAGTTCAGCCACTTCAAAAGTGGTGAAACGTTCGTTACAAACCAGACACTGCCGACGGCGGCGTACCGAGGAGCCCTCGCCTACAAGACGAGAGTCAATTACCTTAGTGTCTACGGCGAAACAGAATGGGCAATGCATACGGCGTCCTGTACCTCAGTGGTTAACAGAATCTATTTTACCCTGAACTGCCGTGACAACAAAGGCGCTGCGCTTTTGAGACAAAGGATCGATGCCTTCGTGCTCAGTCCACACTACCATTATGCTATCGCGACAATGAAGGAAGTAATCACAATGACAAGACGTTACCTAAGAATTCTCCTGGTGGGAAGTCTCTTTAGTCTTAGTGCCTGCGCACAGCAAAGCGAAGTACGCCAGATGCATCAAAGCGTTAGCACGTTGAATAAAGAGATGACGCAGCTTAATCAGGAAACAGTAAAAATTACGCAACAAAATATGTTGAATGCAAAATCAACCAGCGGCGTCTATCTGCTACCGGGTTCCAAAACCCCGGCACGACTGGACAGCCAAATTGGCACCTTACGCATGTCGCTGGTGAACATTGCACCGAACGCCGATGGTACGCGCCTGACGCTACGGATTCAGGGTGAATCCAACACGCCTTTACCCGCTTTTAGCGCCACCGTTGAGTACGGGCAAATTCAGGGCACCACGGACAATTATCAGGAAGTGAACGTTCACAACCAGTTGGTCAACGCTCCGGCGAGTATTCTTGCTCCCAGCGACGTAGACATTCCGTTGCAGATAAATGGCCTCACTCCAGATCAGTTAGGATTTGTTCGCATCCACGACGTCCAGCCTGTTAGCCAATAAACTTTTTTGCGGAACGTTTTGTGCGTTCCGCAACATCATCCCAGTCCATTTTGTTACTCCTCTGACATCACCGATATTTCTGGTAAAACTTGGCAACATTCATGGGAGCCAGTACAATTCGCCGCCTAAAGTACGCAAACGTGAACGCAATCGATTACGTAAATGATAGAACTGTGAAACAAGACATATTTTTGTGAACAATGATTTTTATAATAGGCTCCGAAGAATTACGAAATATTTAGAAACGCAAATTGCGCATTTTTCACTCCCGAAAGGGATTTCAAACAGTGGCATACATATGAAAAAAACATTACTTGCAGCCGGTGCAGTGCTGGCGCTCTCCTCGTCTTTTACTGCCAACGCAGCAGAAAATGACAAACCGCAATATCTGTCCGACTGGTGGCACCAGAGCGTTAACGTGGTGGGTAGCTATCACACCCGTTTCTCCCCGAAACTGAACAACGACGTGTATCTGGAATACGAAGCGTTTGCTAAAAAAGACTGGTTTGACTTCTATGGCTACATCGATATTCCGAAAACCTTCGACTGGGGTAACGGCAACGATAAAGGTATCTGGTCTGACGGTTCCCCGCTGTTTATGGAAATCGAACCGCGTTTCTCCATCGACAAACTGACCGGCGCTGACCTGAGCTTTGGTCCGTTCAAAGAATGGTATTTCGCCAACAACTACATCTACGATATGGGTGATAACAAAGCCAGCCGCCAGAGCACCTGGTATATGGGTCTGGGTACCGATATCGATACCGGTCTTCCGATGGGTCTGTCTTTGAACGTGTATGCTAAATACCAGTGGCAGAACTATGGCGCATCCAACGAAAACGAGTGGGATGGCTACCGTTTCAAAGTGAAATACTTTGTGCCGATCACCCAGGTTTGGGGCGGCCAGTTGACCTACATCGGCTTCACCAACTTCGACTGGGGCTCAGATTTGGGTGATGATCCGAACCGCACCAGCAACTCTATCGCGTCCAGCCACGTCCTGGCGCTGAACTACGATCACTGGCATTACTCCGTCGTAGCGCGTTACTTCCATAACGGCGGCCAGTGGAAAGGTGGAGATACCCTGAACTGGGGCGAAGGCGATTTCAGCGCGAAATCTACCGGTTGGGGTGGTTACCTGGTCGTAGGTTACAACTTCTAATCCAGACAATGTTTCGCAGACAAGCCAGCTTAACCGCTGGCTTTTTTATGGCTGGTCTTCACAGCGTACTTTACGCAAAAAGTCACTTAGCGAGCGATCTGTCGATTCGCGAAAATGCCTGTCGAGTGGCGTAATCTTCAGACATCGATCAACGCGAAAGCAACGATAATCGTCACGCTTCTCGCACCAGCCAACCAGCAGCCAGTGCTCGCCCCAGAAAAATAATCCCAGCGGCTGAACGTCGCGCCAGGAGAGGTTCCCGGACTCATCGCGATAATGCAGCGCCAGCACCTGCTGTGCTGAAACCGCGCGATGTATGAGATCGAAGGCACTACGTGAATGCGGCTGATTACCAAAATCTGGCGCGAAAATCCGCGTTTGCTCGGCTCTGCGCCGACTCTCTGGCGGCAATATCGCCAACACTTTTTCCTGCGCGGATTCCAACGCCTGTGAGAGTGAATCCCCACCCCATGTTTTCAGTAACCGAATCGCTACCATCAATGCTTCTGATTCGTGATGCGTTAACATCAAGGGCGGTAGATCAAACCCGGCCATTAAGCGGTATCCGCTGCCCACTTCGCCTTCAATAGGCACGCCGGATAAAGAGAGATCGCGGATATCGCGATAAATCGTCCGTTCAGAAACCTCAAGACGCTCTGCCAGCAGCGCCGCCGTTGTCACTCGCCTGCCACGCAGGATTTGCACAATCTGAAACAAGCGGTCGGCGCGTCTGCTCATTTTAATCCTCAGTGCTGAAAATATTACGCGGGTTGATGTAAACCAACACGATTGCCTTCGCTGTCAGTAAATAGCGCAATCGTACCAATGTCCTGCCCCAGTTCGAGTGGGCCAAACACACACTGACCGCCAGCAGTGGCGACGCGTTCAAGCGTTGCAGCCAAATCGTCCGTATGCAGATAAATAATAGCGCCCTGCGCTGAAGGCGTAATACCATCAAATTTAGCCAGCGCCCCGCCGGGAGCGGGATCCTGATGCGGAAATACGGCGAGCTCAGCGCAGTCCATATTCTCCCTACGCAAAGAAACCTGCATCACTGGCTCATAAAAAGCGATGGCGCGATCCATTTGTGCCACGGGGATTTCAAACCAATTAATTACGTTGCTCATACTTCCTCCTGCCTGTGTGGGTAATCTCAGGAGGACTATAAGACAGGGCTACTGACAGCATACTGTCAGTAGTGTGGCGACAGGAAAAGATAATTACCTGTCGCTAATTCACAGGCAAAAAAAATCCCGACCTTGCGATCGGGATTCCAGTATCTTCACTCCTGGATGGGTTAAGGCAGAATCGACGGTTGATCCGCCCCTTCTTTCTCGACCTTCTGCTGCAGCATGTGCTCACGCTTCATACCCAGCTTCAGCGCCAGCGCCGAAGCCACGTAGATAGAAGACGCAGTACCGATGGAAACACCGATCAGCATCGTCAGTGAGAATCCTTCCAGTACCGGACCACCGAACAGGAACAGCATCAGAATAACCATCAACGTTGTACCGGACGTAATCAACGTACGGTGCAGCGTTTGAGTCAGTGACACGTTAAAGATTTCGTAAGGCGTACCGCGACGAATTTTGCGGAAGTTTTCACGAATACGGTCAGATACAACGATACTGTCGTTCAGCGAGTAACCGATTACCGACATCAGTGATGCGACGATAGTCAGGTCAATCTCGATATGGAACAACGACAGGATCCCAAGTGTGATAATCACGTCGTGCGCCAGCGCGATAACTACCCCTGCCGCCAGTCGCCACTCAAAACGGAAACCGACGTACACCAGGATGGAGATCAACGCCGCCATCAGCGCCATCGCACCGGTTTGCGCCAGGTCTGCACCCACGCTCGGACCCACGAATTCAATTCGCTTCACCGCGGCGTTTTGGTTGGTGGATTCGTTAATCACACTCAACACTTTACTACCCAGCACCTGACCGCCGTCTGCACCTTCAGTTGGCGGCATACGTACCATAATGTCGTGGCTGCTGCCGAAGTTCTGCAGAAGCGGATCAACGAAGCCCGCTTTCTCCAGCGCATCGCGCATCACGTCCATATCGGCCGGTTTTTCCAGCGTGATTTCAATAACCGTACCACCGGTGAAATCGAGACCCCAGTTAAACCCGCGTACGCCCATCACCACGATGGCCGCAATCAGCAGGAAACCTGAAATGCCGAAAGCCCAGTAGTCCCAGCGCATAAAGTCCCAGACTTTACGGCCGTGGTTCAATTGTTCAACAGTATATTCCTGTGCCACTTCGCACTCCTCAGATTGACAGCTTTTTGACGCGCTTGCCGCCATACAGCAGGTTTACGATGGCACGTGTACCGACAATCGCGGTAAACATCGACGTCGCCACACCAATACCGGTAGTAATCGCGAACCCTTTAATTGCCCCGGTGCCCACTGCGTACAGGATGATGACCTTGATCAGCGTCGTAATGTTCGCATCAAAGATGGAGCTAAATGCGCCCGCATAACCTTCATTGATGGCCTGCTGCACCGAACGCCCGTTACTCAACTCTTCTTTGATACGTTCGTTGATCAGTACGTTCGCATCGACCGCGACAGCAAGGGTTAAGACGATCCCCGCAATCCCCGGCATACTCAGCGTAGCACCCGGCAGCAACGACATAATACCGACAATCAGCACCAGGTTAGCAATCAGCGCACTGGTCGCAATCAGACCGAACTTCTTATAGAAGAAGATCATGAACAGGATAGACACCACCAGACCGGCCAGACATGCTTCCAGACCCTGTTTAATGTTCTGCATACCCAGGGTTGGGCCGATGGTACGTTCTTCAACAATCTGAATTGGCGCAATCAACGCACCGGCACGTAACAGCAGGGAAAGCTGGCGTGCTTCGTTCGGGTTGTTGATACCGGTGATACGGAAGCTGTTACCCAGACGAGACTGGATATTGGCGATGTTAATCACCTCTTCCTGTTTCACCAGTACTGCACGACCGTTAGCATCTTTCTTACCGCTGTCTTTGTACTCCACAAACAGGGTCGCCATCGGCTTACCGATGTTGTCCTTAGTGAAGTTGGACATGATGTTACCACCTGCGCTATCCAGCGAGATGTTAACCTGCGGCTGATTGTATTCGTCCTGGCTGGAAGTAGAGTCGGTGATATGGTCACCGGTCAGAATCACGCGTTTGTACAGCACAACCGGCTGGCCTTCACGAGACTGTTTCACTTCCGAATCACCCGGAACACGACCCGATGCCGCAGCGGACTGGTCAACGTTGGTGTTTACCAGACGGAACTCCAGCGTCGCGGTTGCGCCCAGAATTTCTTTCGCACGCGCGGTATCCTGAATACCCGGCAGTTCGACCACAATGCGGTCAGCCCCCTGGCGTTGTACCACCGGCTCAGCAACACCCAGTTGGTTAACACGATTACGCAGAATGTTGATGTTCTGCTGTACCGCGTATTCACGGGCTTCGCTCAGGCGCGCATCGGTCATTACCGCACGCAGAGCATTGCTGCCCTGGCTGGAAATAACCAGATCCTGGTGACGTTTGCTCAGGTAAGAGATAGCTTCATCACGAGCGCTGCTATCACGGAAAGTGATGCTCAGACCGTAGTTATCTTCTTTGCGAACAGTAGTATAAGGAATGCCTTTTTCACGCAGATCGCTGCGCAGGCTATCGATATTTTGTTCCTGCAACTTACTCAGCGCGGTGTCCATATCCACTTCCATCAGGAAGTGAACGCCGCCACGCAGGTCAAGACCGAGTTTCATCGGTTCGGCGTGAATGGCAGCCAGCCAGCGCGGGGTTGCCGGAGCTAGGTTAAGCGCCACGACGTACTGATCGCCCAGTACGCCCATTAACACTTCACGTGCGCGCAGTTGGGTATCAGTGGAGTCGAAGCGCGCGAGAATAGCACCCTCTTCCAGAGCCACAGACTTAGGTGTGATTTTATCTTCTTGTAACGTTTTCTGGACCTGGATCAGCGTTTGCTCACTGGCGGCGGCACCGCGCACGCCAGTGATTTGAACAGCCGGATCCTCACCATACAGGTTGGGAAGCGCATAGAGCAGACCGACGACAATAACGACGATCAGCATGACATACTTCCACAAAGGATAACGGTTTAACACGGCAGTTCCCTTTGGGAAAACAATAAATTACAGCGCCTTCATGGTGCCTTTCGGCAGAACGGCAGCTACGAAATCACGTTTGATAACCACTTCAGTGGTGTCGTTCAGCGCGATAGCGATGTAGCCAGATTCTGCTACTTTAGTCACGCGCCCCACCAGACCACCGTTAGTCAGTACTTCATCGCCTTTCGCAATGGAGTTCATCAGGTTCTTGTGTTCTTTGGTACGCTTTTGCTGTGGGCGCAGGATCATAAAATAGAAAATCAGACCAAACACCACCAGCATCAGAATCAGAGACATCGGGCTGCCCTGCGCCGGAGCACCTGTTGCCGCTACCGCATCAGAAATAAAAAAGCTCATTCAAATTCCCTCATTATTAAAATTAATCAACGTTCACAGGTGGAACTGGTCTACCCTGACGTTGGTAAAAATCGGTCACGAAGCTCTCTAATTTACCCTCTTCAATAGCCTTGCGTAAACCCGCCATCAAACGCTGGTAGTAGCGAAGGTTATGAATCGTGTTGAGTCGCGCGCCCAATATTTCGTTGCAACGGTCGAGATGATGCAAGTAAGCGCGCGAATAATTGCGACAGGTGTAACAATCACACTCAGCATCGAGCGGACTGGTGTCGCTTTTATGTTTCGCGTTACGAATTTTTACCACGCCGTCAGTCACAAACAAATGACCATTACGGGCATTTCGCGTTGGCATCACGCAGTCAAACATATCGATACCGCGACGCACGCCTTCAACCAGATCTTCTGGTTTGCCGACGCCCATCAGGTAACGCGGTTTATCTGCCGGAATCTGCGGGCAAACATGTTCCAGAATGCGGTGCATATCTTCCTTCGGCTCACCGACAGCCAAACCGCCGACAGCGTAGCCATCAAAGCCGATATCTACCAGACCTTTGACGGAGATATCACGTAAATCTTCGTAAACACTGCCCTGAATGATGCCAAAAAGCGCATTTTTGTTGCCGAGACTATCAAAACGGTCACGGCTACGCTTCGCCCAACGCAAAGACATCTCCATTGAGCGTTTAGCATAGTCCCAGTCGGCCGGATACGGTGTACATTCGTCGAAGATCATCACGATATCGGAACCGAGATCGTATTGAATCTCCATCGACTTCTCGGGATCGAGGAAAATCGGATCGCCGTTGATCGGGTTACGGAAATGCACGCCCTGCTCGGTTATCTTACGGATATCGCCCAGGCTGAACACCTGGAAGCCGCCGGAGTCGGTGAGGATCGGCCCTTTCCACTGCATGAAATCGTGCAGATCGCCGTGCAGTTTCATGATTTCCTGACCCGGGCGCAGCCACAGGTGGAAGGTGTTGCCGAGGATGATCTGTGCGCCGGTTGCTTCAACTTCTTCCGGCGTCATGCCTTTCACGGTGCCGTAAGTACCGACCGGCATAAAAGCAGGCGTTTCTACTACGCCACGTTCAAAAACCAGGCGGCCGCGGCGAGCGCGACCGTCTGTGGTATCCAGTTCAAATTTCATTTTTTCTCCTGCATCAGAGAGACAGTCTGATGATTAAACTTTCCCCACGGAATTACTCCACGGAGTAAAAATATATTAACCCACTGGCGAAGGCGCAATCGGCGCAGCCAGTTTGGGGGCGACCAGCGCACAGCCACCGGAGCGTACACGCAGTACGAGAGGATGGCGAGCACTGCCCGACATCAAAATGGCAAGTGAGATAGCCTTCTCACGGTCGCTCAGAAATAGCCTGCGGATTGTACGTGATAAACATGGCATCCCCGTAACTAAAAAAGCGATATTCCGCTTTTACCGCTTCATGATAGGCGTGCATGGTGTTTTTATAACCAGCAAATGCGGAAACCAGCATAATCAGCGTCGATTCCGGCAGGTGGAAGTTAGTGACCAGAGCATCAATCACCTGATATTTATAGCCTGGATAAATAAAGATTTGTGTATCGCCGAAGAACGGCTCGATGAGATCGTTTTTGGCCGCCTGCGCCGCACTTTCCAGCGAACGCACGGAGGTGGTACCTACCGCAATCACGCGATTACCGCGCGCTTTCGCCGCCAGCACCGCGTCCACCACATCCTGCGGCACTTCCGCATATTCGGAATGCATAATGTGGTCTTCGATGGTGTCTACGCGCACCGGCTGGAAAGTACCCGCGCCAACGTGCAGGGTGACGAACGCCATTTCAATGCCTTTATCGCGCAGTTTAGCCAGCAGCGGATCGTCAAAATGCAGACCCGCGGTCGGTGCAGCGACGGCACCCGGTTTTTCGCTGTATACGGTCTGGTACAGCTCGCGGTCGGCGTCTTCATCCGGACGGTCGATATATGGCGGCAACGGCATATGGCCGATGGCGTTGAGGATATCCAGCACGCTGCGTTCGTCGTTAAACTCAACTTCAAACAGCGCGTCATGGCGGGCGACCATTGTCGCTTTAATACTTTCGTCGTCGCCCAGCAGCAGCTCGGCACCCGGTTTCGGCGCTTTCGAGGCACGAATATGCGCCAGAATACGTTTGTCATCCAGCATACGCTCGACCAACACTTCAATCTTGCCGCCGCTGGCTTTACGACCAAACAGACGCGCAGGAATGACGCGGGTGTTGTTAAAGACCAGCAAATCTCCAGGGTTGAGCTTATCGAGCAAATCGGTGAAAGTACCGTGCGTCAGCGCGCCCGTCGGCCCGTCCAAAGACAGCAAGCGGCAGCTACTGCGCTCAGCTTGCGGATAGTGGGCAATCAGGGATTCGGGTAATTCAAAGGTGAAATCGGTAACGCGCATGACACTGACTCAGACTAAAATAAGAGGCGGGTAGTCTAGTGCCGGGGCGTTCTCCCTGCAACCTTTACCCCTCTGGATAAACGTTTAACTATGAATTTTCTTGCACATTTGCATCTCGCTCACCTTGCCGATAGCTCGCTTTCCGGCAATCTGCTGGCCGATTTTGTCCGGGGTAATCCGGAAACGCACTACTCGCCTGATGTGGTAGCAGGCATCTTTATGCATCGTCGTATCGATGTGATGACCGATAACTTACCGCAGGTGCGTGAAGCCAAAGAGTGGTTTCGTAGCGAAACGCGCCGCGTCGCGCCGATTACGCTGGACGTTATGTGGGATCATTTTCTGTCGCGCCATTGGTCGGAAATCTCACCTGACTTCCCGCTGACGGACTTTGTGCGCTATGCCCGTACCCAGGTAACCACTATTTTGCCGGAATCGCCGCCGCGCTTTATCAATCTGAACAACTATATATGGTCAGAGAAATGGCTTGAGCGCTACCGGGACATGGATTTTATCCAGAACGTCCTGAACGGCATGGCCAGCCGCCGCCCACGGCTCGATGCCCTACGCGACTCATGGTATGACCTCGATACGCATTACGATGCGTTAGAAGAACGATTCTGGCAGTTTTATCCGCAAATGATGGAACAGGCGCGGTGCAAAACCCTTTGATCGCAGCCCGTATTCCCCGCCGGATAAGCAGTAGCCACCGTCCGGCAAAAGATTGATAGACAAAACCTGTCTCATTGATTGCCAGCGCCTCTTTGTCTTATTCCCGAACACTCTCTATACTGGCCCGCGTTGCGTTCCAAAAACCCCTTAACTTTGCAGGAGAATTATATGGTACTGGTAACTCGTCAGGCTCCGGATTTCACAGCAGCTGCGGTACTGGGTAGCGGTGAGATCGTTGAAAACTTCAACTTCAAACAGCATACCAACGGTAAAACCACCGTTCTGTTCTTCTGGCCGATGGACTTCACCTTCGTTTGCCCGTCTGAACTGATCGCATTCGACAAACGTTACGAAGAATTCCAGAAGCGCGGCGTTGAAGTTGTTGGCGTTTCCTTCGACTCTGAATTTGTCCACAACGCATGGCGTAACACCCCTGTCGACAAAGGCGGCATCGGTGCAGTGAAATACGCAATGGTTGCTGACATCAAACGCGAAATCCAGAAAGCCTACGGCATTGAGCACCCGGAAGCGGGCGTTGCGCTGCGCGGTTCTTTCCTGATCGACGCTAACGGCGTTGTTCGCCACCAGGTGGTTAACGATCTGCCGCTGGGTCGTAACATCGACGAAATGCTGCGCATGGTTGACGCGCTGCAGTTCCACGAAGAGCACGGCGACGTTTGCCCGGCACAGTGGGAAAAAGGTAAAGAAGGTATGAACGCGTCTCCGGACGGCGTGGCAAAATACCTGACCGAGAACGTTTCCAGCCTGTAATTGGCATGAATCGACGAAAGGCCCGCAAATGCGGGCCTTTTTTATTGTTCGCAGATCAGATAAGCGATTGCGTCACTTTCCGTTAGTATCGCCAGTGACGATACGCTTATCCAAACCACAATTAAAACGCGAAGCAGGAGCAGCCAAGCGCGCCCCAGAAAGCCCGGTCATCTGACACCGGAATCCCCGATTTCCGCGCAATATCATGCTGGTGACCGTGTACACCGCAGCTACCGCAGCACTGGTGCATCTGCACCATTGCGCCAATTTTCGCCGCAGCAGGTGGCGCTGAGCGATAGTGCCCCGGCACCTTCACTACCGGCGACCAGTCCGGCACAACCGGAATAGCAGGTGGTGCCAGCGGGGTGAAATGCCCGGCGGCGTAAACCACTTTGCCATCAACAATGGTCATTACCGACTCAATACCTTTAATCTCTTCTTCCGGCACGCTGAAGTAATCTTTGGACAGCACCACCAGGTCGGCCAGTTGATCTTTCTCGATGCGCCCTTTCTTACCCTGTTCGCTGGAGAACCAGGCGCTACCGGCCGTCCACAGTTCCAGTGCCACATCGCGTGGCAGGCGATTGTTATCATCGTACATCGCCATACCACCAACGGTACGGCCCGAAACCAGCCAGTAGAGCGCGGTCCACGGGTTGTAGCTGGCCACGCGTGTGGCGTCAGTCCCCAGTCCGACCGGAACGTCAGCCGCCAGCATTTTCGCCACCGGCGGTGTATGTTTGACCGCATCTTTACCGTAGCGATCGACAAAATATTCGCCCTGGAACGCCATGCGGTGCTGAACCGCTATCCCGCCCCCCAGCGCTTTTACACGCTCGATATTCCGTTCGGTAATCGTTTCGGCGTGATCGAAGAACCAGTGCAGACCATTGAACGGGATATCACGATTTACCTTCTCAAACACGTCCAGCATTCGGCTGATGGATTCATCGTAGGTAGCATGCAAGCGGAACGGCCAGCGGTGCTCAACCAGGTGTCGCACCACGCGCTCCAGCTCATCTTCCATACCTTCCGGCAGATCCGGGCGTGGCTGGAGGAAGTCTTCAAAATCCGCGGCCGAGAAAACCAGCATTTCCCCTGCCCCATTGGCACGATAGAAGTCGGTTCCCTGCCCTGGCTTGAGCATATCGGTCCAGCGTTCAAAGTCTTCCAGTTCCTGCTTCGGACGCTGGGTAAACAGGTTGTAGGCAATAGGCACCGTCATCTGTTTGTTGGCGTGTAACTGCTCAATGATCTCGTAATCTTCCGGGTAGTTCTGGAACCCGCCGCCCGCATCGATGGCGCTGGTCAGTCCCAGACGGTTCAGCTCGCGCATAAACTGACGGGTCGAGTTAACCTGCATTTCCAGCGGCAGTTTTGGTCCCTTTGCCAGCGTCGAGTAAAGGATCATCGCGTTCGGTTTAGCGATCAGCATTCCGGTCGGGTTGCCGTTGCTATCACGCACAATCTCACCGCCCGCCGGTTCCGGCGTCGCTTTGGTATAGCCAACCGCTTTCAGCGCGGCGCGGTTGAGCAAAGCCCGGTCGTAGAGATGCAGAACAAAAACCGGAGTATCAGGAGCGGCTTCATTCAGTTCTTCGAGGGTTGGCATGCGACGTTCGGCAAACTGGAATTCACTCCAGCCGCCCACCACGCGTACCCATTGTGGCGACGGCGTTCTGTCAGCCTGGTCTTTGAGCATGCGTAGCGCGTCCGCCAGTGACGGCACGCCCTCCCAACGCAATTCCAGGTTGTAATTCAGTCCACCACGAATAAGGTGCAGGTGCGAATCGTTCAGGCCAGGGATCACCGTATGCCCTTGCAGATCGACAACCTGCGTCCCTTCAGCGGCAAAGCTCATTACCCGTTCGTGGCTACCGGTCGCCAGAATCTTTCCGTTGGCGATCGCCACCGCCTCGACCTGAGGACTTTGTCTGTCGAGAGTATGAATTTTTCCGTGAGTCAGAATCAGTGTGGCAGTTTGAGACATAACAATCTCCTGAGATACCGGTCAGGCTTTTTTCAGCCATCCGGCAAACAGACGGGTTACGATGGGCATCCAGAACCAGACCACCAGCGCAACCACAAAGGCATCATTGATGAGATGCAGGAGTAACGAGCCCTTCATTGCAGGCAGCACAATGCCGGTCAACCACGGCACCAGATTGGTGCTTGGAAATATCACCAGCAGGGTTATCAGAAACTGTTTCCAGCGTTTGGGCTGTCGTACATGGGGCGCGGGTGGCGTAAACCAGAATGCTGCTTCGGTGCGAATTTCGGTTTTGTCACCTTCAGCCAGCAGTGGAGCAATCTCTTCGACCAACACGCGGCGCGTATCGGACTGGGTCCAGCTATACAGATGCTCAAGCGTGTCGAAGCGGATAATGATGTTCCATAGGTTGTTGCCATCTGCCGGGCGAATCACGTTCGCCCCGAGATGACCGGGAAATTCAGCCGCTACAGGCATGATTTTCCCCAGCCACTGCTCATACCGCTGCGCCTGCTCAGGTAGCAGAGTGTGAGTAATTACCAACGTCACATGTTTGTTCTGCGCCATGAAGGGTTCCTTGTTGACAGGAAACAGGCCGCTTAGGCCTGGAAAGTAATACACAAAATCATTCATGGTGCATCGAGGCGGCAAGGTTGTGGATCCCCGGGAGCTTACATAAGTAAGTGACCGGGGGACGCAAGCGAAGCCAACAAAGATGCAACATGAAGGATGACGTGTATTTAAGCTTTACGTTCCGGCGCGCCATGCACCATGGTATAGGCATAATCCACGCCCATACCGTAGGCACCGCTGTGCTCGCGTACCAGATCCATTACGGCGTCGTAGGTTTCTTTGCGGGACCAGTCGCGCTGGTACTCGAGAAGAACCTGTTGCCAGGTTACGGGTACGGCACCAGCCTGTACCATGCGGTCGATAGAACGCTCATGAGCATCTACGGACGTGCCGCCGGAGGTATCCGTTACCACATAAACTTCATAGCCTGCCTCCAGTGCCATCAGCGCTGGAAAAGTCAGGCATACTTCGGTCCACAGCGCGGAGATAATCAGTTTTTTACGCCCGGTCGCTTCCACCGCTTTCACAAACGCCGTATCTTCCCAGGAGTTCATTGAGGTGCGTTCAATGGGTTTGACATCAGGATGAACCGCTAACAATTCCGGCCAGATATATCCGCTAAAACTTTTAGTTTCTACAGAAGTATAAATCACCGGAACATTGAATATTTTCCCGGTTTTCGCTAATGCCACGGTATTATTTTTTAAAGTCTGGCGATCAATATTCGCCACACCGAATGACATTTGCGGCTGATGATCAATAAAAATAAGCGTAGAGTTTTGAGGGTCAATCAGTTCCCGAATAGACATAGCACACCTTCTTAATCAATAAGTTAAAAGGCAACGGTCTGTATCTGCCGTCAGCAGCAGGATCCTGAATCAGAAAGCTTGTTGAGTATAGCGGGAAATTTCTAACGAGTTATTAAAGAAAACTTACCATCCTGTGAAACTATTAATTTTGTGTTGCGATATATCCTAAACAACATCAAAAAAATGCGCATGACTCATCTAATTTATTCACTGGCATTGTTTTTCTTCATTCGGTACAACAGAAGGGTTTAATTTTCAGGATATTTTCTGCTTATGCGCATTAATCTGGATGTTTTGCTTATTCTCGACGCTCTCGACAAACAGGGTTCATTTGCCGCAGCGGCCGAGTCGCTGTTTAAAACCCCTGCCGCACTCAGCTATATGATTCAGAAGCTGGAAAGCGATTTGAATATCGAGCTGCTTGACCGTTCCGGGCACCGGGCAAAATTTACCGATACCGGACAGATGATGCTGGAAAAAGGGCGTTTGCTGCTGAATGCGGCAAAAGATCTCGAAAAACAGGCGGTACAGCTGAGTTCAGGCTGGGAAAAAGAGCTGGCAATTGCGCTGGACGACTCCTTCCCTTTCGCTGCGCTGTTGCCCATTATCGATGAATTTCATGCGCTGAATAAGCAAACTCGCCTCAGTTTTACCCACCATACGCTGGCGGGCTCCTGGGAGGAACTGACCCATAATGGAGCCGATATTATTCTGGGGGCAATCAATGAACCGCCAACGTCTGCAGCCTGGTCCTATAAAATGCTCGGCACGTTGGACAATGTGTTTGTCGTTGCGCCTGAGCATCCGCTGGCCGCAGCAGCAGACGGCCTGACCAACGAACAGTTATGCCTGCATCGCGCGATTGTTATCAGCGACAGCGCCCGCTTCTGCCATCCGTTACAAACCAATCTGATGGAGGAACAGGCGCAAATCCGCGTCGATGACTTCCACAGTAAGGTGATGCTACTGCGGGCCGGTATGGGCTGCGGATTTCTCCCCCGCCATATTGCCAGCCCGTGGCTTACCACGGGCGAGCTGGTGGAAAAAACGGTTATCTCATTTCGCCAAAAAGACGTGGCTTATATGGCATGGCGCAATAACCGCGATGGGCTGGCACAGCGCTGGTGGCGGGAAACGCTGCTGGCAAGCCCGGAGATTGCGCGCTTATATCAATGACCTATCCATACCGAGGCGGAAATCGCCGGCAGCGTCAGGATATCGTCGGTAAGCATACCGTTGCCCTCTTTGTGCTGCCATTGACTCACGCTCAGTAATGGCGAGGCTGGCAGGACCACTTCACAAGCGTGGCCACGGTTAATCGCCACCAGTACGCGCTGTCGGTTTAGCACGCGAACAAACACCACCACGTTATCCTCAGCGTAAATCACCTGGCAACCACCGTGGCGAAGCGCCTGATTCTGGTGGCGTAATTTTGCCAGCCGCTGATACAACGCCAGCAGAGTAGCGTCCTGTTTTTCAGGCTGCCACGGGAACGGTTTGCGACAAAACGGATCGTTGTTCCCGTCCAGCCCCACTTCGTCACCGTAGTAAATACAGGGCACGCCAGGCCAGGTAAACAGCCATACCACCGCTAGCGGTAACCGTGCGACGTCTTTACCGAGCAGAGATTTAAAGCGGGCGGTATCGTGGCTGTCGAGCTGATTAAACATCCGCAGCTGTTGCTGATGCGACAACCCCGCGCGGTAGTTATCCATCCACGCCATACAGATCTGGGCATCAATGGATTGCGGGTCGTATGAGATATCGGTATTGGCGAGGAATCCCCAGAGGGGGAAAGTAAAGCCGCGATAGTTCATGGCGGCATCTTCTGCATCAGCCTGCAACCACTGGCGCGCATCGCCAAAATGCTCACCCACCACATACGCCTCTGGCTGGGTTTCTTTTGCCGCCTGCGTAATTCCGGCCACATGTTGTAGGTTGTTACGTGCGCCTCCGGCCTCTCCCAGCATGTGCACCACATCAAGACGCCAGCCGTCCATACTCCACGGCGCTTTCAGCCAGTGGCGGACGATACTGTCTTCACCGCGATAAATTTCATTCACCAGGCTTTCCGAAGAAAAGTCCAGCTTGGGCAGGCTGGAATATCCCAGCCAGTCGAGCGCAACGCCGTCGGCTGAGAAATGATACCAGTCGCGCCAGGGGGATTCTGGATTATGGCACGCCCCGTCCGTCCCCCGATTATGTCGGTCAAACCAGGCGTGCGAATCGCCGCTATGGTTAAAGACGCCGTCGAGAATCAGACGCATGCCCTGCTGTTGGGTGTTGTGCCGCAGACGCAGTAGCGCCCTGTCGCCGCCAAATTGCGGATCAACATGACGGTAATCTTCGGTATCGTATTTATGCACGCTCGGGGCGGTAAATACAGGATTCAGGTACAGCGCCGTGACCCCTAACGTTTTCAGGTACGGTAGCTTTTCGCTGATGCCGTCCAAATCACCGCCATAGAACGTGGAGCCACCGGCCTGAGCCGTAAGCGGTTCATCCCATTCGCGCCGTAAGATGTCGTGTCCGGCGGCGTGGTGGTAATAGACGTTATCCTGGCCCGCTTCACGCGACTGGCTGCGGGCAAAACGGTCCGGGAAAATTTGATAGAAAATCTGATCGGCAACCCACTGCGGACCGTTATCCGGCACATCAACCGCAAACTGCTCCAAACGCGCAGGCGGAAAACGGCCGAATCCCTGCGGGGTGAACCACAGCTGACGATCGGGCCAAAGTAATTTAAAGCTATAGCGTCGACGAGGTTGCCCGCTGGAGAGATCGATCGCCGCTCGCCACGCGGTCACGCCCGGCTGCGGCTGGCTGCGCTGCTTGTGCATAGCCAGCGAAATCTCTTCGTTATCGTTTTCTGCGCGTAGCGTCACCCGCTGGGGTGGATTTTCCCCCGCCAACCATAATGTAATCGTCAGTTGATCTTTGTTTTGCTTAACAAATGGGGCAACCGGAAGGTGCCAGGCGTTCAACATCACGTATCCCCTTTGATGATAATGACGTCACCTTGCCATAGCGAAGTGCAGGATCACTCATCATCTTAACGTTTATTGGGGGAGGAGTTCGGGGGAGGAGAAAATTGCCGGGTAACGCAAAGCTACCCGGCAAAAATATTACTGTGCTTCAGCCAGTTGGCGCTCGCGACGGCGCTTGAATCCCCAGCCGACCAGCAGCAGAACAATCCACGCAAAGCCGACGTACAGCGAAATGCGGGTATCCGGATGATAGCCGATGAGCGCGATGATAAAGACCAGGAAAATTAGGCCAACAACAGTCGTCGTTACCCCACCCGGTACTTTAAATTTCAGCGCTTTGACCTCTTCCGGCGGCAGACGACGACGGAAAGCAATCTGCGACAACAGGATCATAATCCACACCCATACCGTGGCGAAAGTCGCCAAAGAGGCGATCACCAGGAAGACGTTTTCCGGCATAATGTAGTTAAGATACACCGCAAACAGCAGCGCGATAGTCATCACCATTACCGTCACCCACGGCACGCCACGACGCGACGTCTTGGCGAACATTTTCGGGGCACTGCCCTGCTCCGCCATGCCGTGCAGCATACGCCCCACACCGAAGACGTCAGAGTTAATAGCCGACAGCGACGCAGTCAGAACCACAAAGTTGAGGATCCCGGCAGCAAAGGTAATACCCATATGCTGGAACGTCATAACGAACGGGCTACCGTCGGTACCCACCTGGTTCCACGGGTAGATAGACATAATGACGAACAGCGTCCCCACATAAAACACCAGGATACGCATTGGTACGGAATTGATGGCGCGCGGAATAGATTTTTCCGGATCTTTGGCTTCGCCTGCGGTAATCCCGATAATCTCAATCCCGCCATAGGCAAACATCACCATTTGCAGCGACATCACCATGCCGAGCCAGCCGTTGCTGAAGAAGCCACCGTTGCTCCATAAGTTATGGATACCGGTTGGTTGTCCGCCGTTGCCAATCCCCCAAATGATGATACCGAAACCGGCAACAATCATGATGATAATGGTGGCGACTTTGAAGAACGAGAACCAGAACTCCAGCTCACCAAACACCTTCACGCTCATCAGGTTGATGGCGCAGATAATCAGCACCACGCTGAGTACCCAAATCCAGTGCGGTACCGCCGGGAACCAGACGCCCATGTATATGCCGAAGGCTGTCACGTCGGCAATGGCGACAATCAGGATTTCAAAACAGTAGGTCCAGCCGGTAATGTAGCCTGCCAGCGGTCCGAGGTTTTCCTGCGCATAGCGCGAGAAGGAGCTGGCTGCCGGGTTATGAACAGACATTTCGCCCAGCGCACGCATAATAATGTACGCTGCGACACCGCCGATAATATAGGCCAGCAACACGCTTGGCCCCGCCATTTTGATGGCGTCGGCCGAGCCGTAAAACAGCCCGGTACCAATTGCTGAACCTAATGCCATAAAGCGGATGTGCCGGGTGCTCAGCCCACGCTTTAGCTTGTTATTACTTTCCATCGATTCCTAACCTGTTAACACAATAAAAAAACCACGGGGCCATGTTAATAGCCCCGTGGTTAAAACTTATTGTCAGTGATATTAGTGTGCGCTGGAGGTCACTTGTCGACCCGCGGCGCGATCCCAGATAACTGCCAGGACCACCATCACGACTGTTGGCATCAACCACGCCAGCCCCTGCTCCGCCAGCGGTAAACGCTGGGTCCAGGCCGGTAACACGTCGCCAATTGCAGAAGCTTTAATGCCATCAAGGATACCAAAAATCAGGCTGATAAACATCGCAGGTGCAATGACGCGGGAAGAATTATGCCACCATGAGCGGGTAAAGCTTAATACAACCAGTGCGATACATGGCGGATAGATAGCCGTCAGCACCGGAATAGAGATCTGAATCAGATGGCTCAGACCCAGGTTAGAAACCACCATCGAGAAGCCGCCGAGGATAAATACCAGCGTACGATAAGACAGTGGAACGTACTGGGCAAAGAACTCTGCGCAGGCGCAGGTCAGGCCAACCGCGGTGACCAGACAGGCGATGAAAATCAGCGCCGCCAGCAGGAAGCTTCCTGCACCGCCAAAGGTGTGCTGAACATACGCATGCAGAATCGCCGCGCCGTTAGCAGACTGATCGACCAGAATCGCGCTATCTGAACCCAGACGGAACAGCGCGAGATACAGCAGCGTTAAGCCCACACCCGCCATTAAACCCGCCCAAACGGTGTAACGGGTCAGCAGACGCGCTTCAGTAACACCACGCGAGCGAGCGGCGTTAACGATAACAATACCAAACACCATCGCGCCCAGCGTATCCATGGTCAGATACCCGTTCACGAAGCCATTAGAAAACGCCGCAGTTTGATAGGCTTCCATCGCATTACTGATCGGGCCTGCAGGCCAGACGATTGCAGCGACAGACAGGACCACCAGCGCCAGGATTTTCAGCGGTGCCAGGAAATTACCCACCGTATCCAGCAGTTTGCCTGGATAAAGCGAAACCAGAATGACAATCGCGAAATAGATAACACTATAGATAAACAGCGGCAGCGCAGAGTCACCAGTCAGCGGTGCAATCCCGACTTCGAAAGAGACCGTCGCGGTACGCGGGGTAGCAAATAACGGCCCAACGGCCAGATAGCAAACGGTCGCCAGCAGCAGACCGGCAACTTTACCGATAGGCGTGCTCAGTCGGTCCACACCACCGCCGACTTTCGCCAGCGCGACAACGGTAAGTACCGGCAGGCCAACGGCGGTAATCAAAAAGCCAAAAGCCGCAGTCCAGACGTGTTCACCTGCCTGCAAACCAACCATTGGGGGGAAGATGATGTTACCTGCACCAACGAACAGTGCAAATGTCATAAATCCCAAAGCGATAATATCGCGCGATTTTAACTGATGGGTCATAAAGTCTTACTGCCTGTGGATGTGGTGTTGAAAATAGTAAATTTTTGCCTTTCCCTGGGGGACAATACAGCGGCATTTTTGCTCAATTCCAGCGGGAAACACTCCCGACCTGGCGCGGCGAAGAATAGTTTTTCGATTTACCGCGTAAATGCAGTCGGTATGACAGCACCTGGAGCGCAATTTAAACGCTTATAACGTTTTAAAGCAAGGTGGGATCCAAAAACCAGAACAATATAGCGATATGAAAAATAGGGTTAGCACAAAAAACCATTTCATGGAAAAAGGTATGGGTAATAATTCGAACAAAAAACAATCAAACGTCGTAAAATTCAGGAGGCATCTATTGACCACATAAAAAAAACCAGCTTGCGCTGGCTTTTGGAAAGATTATCTTACGAATACGTCTTAGCCGTTACTTTTGGCAATGAAACGTTCCGGGATCATGAAACTAAATCGCGTCCCTTTGCCTGGTTCGCTTTCGATGTTCAAACGGCTGTCGTGATGATGCAGCGCATGTTTCACGATAGCCAGACCCAGCCCGCTACCGCCCGTTTGTCGCGATCTCGCCTTATCCACACGATAAAAACGCTCGGTCAAACGTGGTATATGCTCGGGGGCAATGCCCGGACCGTTGTCTTCCACGCAAAACTCCGCCCCCGACGCCACATGCTGCCAGCGTACGGTAATGTGCGTTCCCGCTGGTGTGTGGTTAACCGCGTTGTACACGAGATTCGAGATAGCGCTACGCAACTGCTCCTCGTTGCCTCGCACGTTCAGGCTGTTATCGACATCAAAGGTAAACGTATGTTTATGCTGGCTCAGGGTTTGCGCTTCGTGCTCGATCACGCGCAGCATCATGGGCACATCGACTTTCTCATTCAGCTGCAACGTCGGCGCAGCTTCAATTTTTGACAGCGTCAGCAGCTGTTTCACCAGACCTTCCATACGGTACGTTTGTTCACGCATGGTATGCAGCGCTTTTTCGCGCGTTGTCCCTTCCAGCGGATGCTCCTGCATCATTTCCAGGTAGCCTTGCAGCACCGTCAGCGGTGTGCGCAGCTCATGGCTGGCGTTGGCGAAAAAGTTACGCCGTGAACCTTCCAGTTGGTGCATCTGGGTAACGTCGCGCGCCACCATCAACAATTGCTTATCGGTATAGGGCATCACGCGAATTTCCAGATGCCGTCCGGTATTGAGCACCAGATTGATTGGCCGGCTAAAATCGCGCGTTTTCAGATATTGTGTGAATTCCGGGTAGCGCAGCAGGTTAAGAATATTTTGCCCGCTATCGTCCGGCCAACGCAGTCCCAGAACCTGCTGAGCCAGTCCGTTACACCAGAAGATACCGCCTTCTTCGGTGGTCAACACCACCGCGTCGGGTAGGGATTCCGCCCCGCTGCGAAAACGTTTAATCAGGTTACCCAGTTCTCGACGGCGCTTTTTGTTGCGAAGCTGCATTTGATGCAGCCCATATAACAACGGCTCCCAACTGCCTCGCCCCGGTGGCGGCGTCATACTTCTGTCGACCCATAACCACCAGGATAAACGTAATAAATTCCAGAAATGCCAGATAAGCAGGCCCGTTACCGACGCCAGTAAAAACCAGGGCAGGTAACCGAAAAAAGCGCTAAGGATAAATGCCGGTATGCAGCACAGGATCAGCTCCAGTACCAACCTTTTCCATGACAATCGTTCTAGCAAACGTCTTACTCCATAAACGGCCTAATCCATCAGGCCCTGATTCTTGTCAGTCAAAAGCGGGTCGAAAAACGATATCCCGTCCCGCGAACTGTCTGCACCATACGATCGTGTCCGCTGTGCTCCAGCGCTTTACGTAATCGGCGGATATGCACATCAACTGTCCGGTCTTCCACGTAGACATTGGTTCCCCAGACATGATTGAGGAGTTGTTCACGACTGTATACGCGTTCGGGGTGAGTCATAAAGAAGTGCAACAGTTTGAATTCGGTCGGCCCCATATCCAGCGGTTCTTCGCCGGTCATCACGCGATGCGAAGTGGGATCAAGACTCAGCCCCTGCATCTCAATCACCTCTTCCACCGCCATGGGGGAAATTCGACGCAGCACAGCTTTAATACGCGCCACCAGCTCCTTGGGAGAAAACGGCTTGGTAATATAGTCATCCGCACCGGTTTCCAGACCCCGGACGCGATCTTCCTCTTCTCCCCTCGCCGTCAGCATCATCACGGGGATGTCCCGTGTCATGGCTTCGCGCTTGAGATGCTTAATAAACTGTAGACCCGAGCCGCCGGGAAGCATCCAGTCAAGCAGGACGAGATCCGGCCAGGGTTCATTGAGTTGGTTCACAGCACTGTCATAGTCTTCGGCTTCTACGGGTTGAAAACCGTTTTGCTCGAGCACGAAGCAGACCATTTCACGAATTGGAGCTTCATCTTCTACGACCAGAATACGTCTCGCCATGATTTGCCCTGTTTATAATTAAATCGTTTGCCATCAATACGGTGCCATTATGCGTCAGTTTTATGACAGATTTATGAAAAGATAGCCCAGGTTTAACGCAGCCCGACGAATTATGACAGCCCGGAGACAAGATATTACCGTCCTTGAAAGGTTATAATCCCCGCCACTGTTTTATCGTCATGGAACTCTTATGCGCATCCTTCACACGTCTGACTGGCATCTGGGCCAAAATTTCTACAGCAAGAGCCGCGCCGCTGAACATCAGGCCTTTCTCGACTGGCTGCTGGAAACGGCACAATCCCAGCAGGTGGATGCCATTATTGTGGCTGGCGATATTTTCGATACCGGCTCACCGCCAAGCTACGCCCGTGAGCTGTATAACCGTTTTGTCGTCAATCTGCAGCAAACTGGCTGTCATCTGGTGGTGCTGGCAGGCAACCACGATTCCGTCGCCACGCTCAATGAATCCCGCGATATTCTGGCGTTTCTCAACACCACGGTCGTTGCCAGCGCCGGCCATGCGCCGCAGGTACTGCCGCAACGTGATGGCACGTCGGGAGCGATCCTGTGTCCGGTTCCTTTCTTACGACCACGTGACATCATTACCAGCCAGGCCGGGCTAACCGGACAAGAAAAACAGCAGCATCTGCTGGGGGCGATCACCGACTATTACCAGCAGCAGTATCAGGACGCCTGCACGCTGCGTGGCGATCGAAACCTGCCCATCATTGCGACCGGGCATTTGACCACCGTTGGCGCCAGTAAAAGTGACGCCGTACGTGACATTTATATCGGTACGCTGGACGCCTTTCCGGCGCAAAACTTTCCACCCGCGGACTACATCGCACTGGGGCATATTCACCGGGCGCAGGTTATCGGCGGGACGGACCATATTCGCTACTGCGGTTCACCGATTGCCCTCAGTTTTGACGAGTGCGGCAAAAACAAATGTGTACATCTGGTGAGCTTTGAAGCGGGGAAACTCAGCGCCGTTGAAAATCTCACCGTACCGGTCACCCAGCCGCTTGCGGTACTGAAAGGCGATTTAGCTGCCATTACCACCCAGCTTGAACAGTGGCGTAACGTACCACAAGAGCCGCCGATATGGCTGGATATTGAAATCACCACCGACGACTATCTGCATGACATGCAACGTAAGATCCAGGCCTTAACCGAAGATTTACCGGTCGAGGTGTTATTGGTGCGCCGCAGTCGGGAACAACGTGAACGTATTATGGCCAGTGAACGACGCGAAACGTTAAGCGAGCTAAGCGTAACGGAAGTTTTTGACCGCCGCCTGGCGCTGGAAGAGCTCGAAGAGCCTCAGCGCGAGCGGTTGAATCAGCTGTTTAGCGCAACCTTACACACGCTTGCAGGGGAGAGTGAAGCATGAAAATTCTCAGCCTGCGCCTGAAGAACCTCAACTCCCTGAAGGGAGAATGGAAAGTCGATTTCACGGCAGAACCTTTTGCCAGCAACGGGTTGTTCGCCATCACCGGGCCAACGGGCGCGGGGAAAACCACCCTGCTGGACGCGATATGCCTCGCCCTGTACCACGAAACGCCACGCCTGAATAACGTGTCACAGTCGCAAAATGACCTGATGACCCGCGACACCGCGGAGTGTCTGGCCGAGGTCGAGTTTGAGGTGCGCGGCGAAGCCTACCGCGCATTCTGGAGTCAGAACCGGGCACGCAACCAGCCTGAGGGCAACCTGCAGGTCCCGCGCGTAGAGCTGGCCCGCTGCGCCGACGGTAAAATCCTCGCCGATAAAGTCAAAGACAAGCTGGAGATGACAGCCGAGCTTACCGGGCTGGATTACGGGCGTTTTACCCGTTCGATGCTGCTGTCTCAGGGGCAGTTTGCCGCCTTTCTTAATGCCAAACCGAAAGAGCGCGCCGAGCTGCTGGAAGAGTTAACCGGTACTGAGATCTACGGCCAAATCTCCGCCATGGTGTTTGAAAAGCACAAGTCAGCGCGTACAGAACTGGAAAAACTGCAGGCCCAGGCCAGCGGCGTTGCGCTGTTAGCACCAGAGCAGGTGCAGTCCCTGACAGAAAGTTTGCAGGTACTTACTGACGAAGAAAAACAATACCTTACCAGCCAACAAATCCAGCAACAGCACCTCAACTGGCTTATTCGGCAAAATGAACTTCAAACGGACATAAACCGCCACCAGCAGGCATTACAGGCAGCACTTCAGGCGCAAGAAGACGCGCAGCCGCAGCTGGCAGCGCTGAGCCTGGCGCAGCCAGCCAGAGCATTACGCCCACACTGGGAGCGAATCCAGGAACAAACGGCTACTATCGAGCGCACGCGCCAGAAGATTCAGGAAGTGAATACTCGCTTACAAGGCAGCTTAGCGCTGCGCGGGCGCATCCGTCAGCAGGCGCACACGCAATCGACCGCGATACTCGCCGAACAACAGACGTTAACCGACTGGCTGAACGAACATGACCGCTTCCGCTTATGGAGTAGCGAACTGGCAGGATGGAAAGCGCTTCTGGCGCAACAGTCCGACGCCAGCGCCCAGCTACGCCAGTGGCAGCAGTTGCGGGAGAACGACACCCGTAAGCTCAATGCACTAACGCTTCCCGCGCTGACCCTTTCGCCGCAGGAGGTAACGGATGCGTTGGCACAACATGTGCAGCTTCGTCCGCTACGCCAGCGGCTGAGCAATCTGCACGGGCAAATCGCCCCGAAGCAAAAGCAACTGGCACAGTTACGCGCCACGCTTGTACAGCGTCAGCAAGAGCTAACTCAGCGCAACGCGGTGCTTGCCGAAAAACGTCAGCGCTATAAAGATAAAAATCAGCAACTTACCGATGTAAAAGTCATTTGCGAACAGGAAGCCCGAATCAAAGATCTGGAAAGCCAACGGGCATTATTGCAATCCGGCATGCCTTGCCCGCTATGCGGCTCCACCGCACATCCGGCGATTGAACGCTATCAAACGCTCGAACTGAGCGTGAATCAGACGCGGCGTGAAGCGCTGGAAAAAGAGGTCAAAACACTGGCCGATGAAGGTTCCACGTTACGCGGCCAGCTTGAGGCGATCACGCAGCAACTTCAGCGGGATGAACGCGAAGCACAGACGCTTTCTCAGGAGGAGCAAGCACTTACTCAAGAGTGGCTGACCGTCACCGCCAGCCTCAACGTCACGCTACAACCGCAGGATGACATTGCCCCGTGGCTGGCCGCTCAGGAAGAGCACGAACAACAGCTTCACCAGTTGAGCCTGCGTCATACCCTGCAGGCGCAAATCGCAGCCCATACCGAGCAGATTACCCAGCTCCAGCAGCATATTGACCAGCGCCAGGCGATGCTAACCGTCGAGCTGGCCCGTCATGGTCTGGCCCTTCCGCCAGAGGATAACGTTGCCTCATGGCTAAGCGAACGGGCGAACGAAGCGCAAATGTGGCAACAGCGCCAGAATGAACTGACCGAGTTACAGGCCCGGATTGCCCAGCTTGCGCCGCTGCTGGAAACGCTGCCAGAAACCGAGGCGCTTTCTGAAGACATTGAGGATTTGTCGCTGGAAAACTGGCGGCAGGTGCACGACGATTGCCTCTCTTTACAGGGACAGTGGCAAACCTTGCAACAGCAGGAGGCGCAGGACGTTCAGCGCGCCGCAGACATTCAGGCACAATTTAATGCCGCATTGCAGGCCAGTATCTTTGACAATCGTGACGCCTTTATTGCCGCCCTGCTGGATGAAGAGACTTTCAACCGTCTTGAGCAGTTGAAGCAATCGCTGGAAAGCCAGCAACAACAGGCACAAACGCTGCTTAATCAGGCCCAGCAGGCGCTGGCGACTCATCAACAGCAGCAACCAACCGGGGTAGATCTCTCGCTTACCGCACAACATCTACACGACGCGCTGGCGCAGCTCACCCAGCTGCTACGCGATAACACGACTCGTCAGGGCGAAATTCGCCAGCAGCTTAAGCAAGATGCTGAAAACCGCCAGCAGCAGCAGGCGCTGATGCAGGAGATTGAAAAAGTCGCACAGCAGGTCGAAGACTGGGGGTATTTGAATGCGCTGATCGGCTCGAAAGAGGGAGATAAGTTCCGCAAATTTGCCCAGGGGCTGACGCTGGATAACCTCGTCTGGCTTGCCAACAACCAGTTAACCCGTCTGCACGGTCGCTATTTGTTGCAGCGCAAGGCCAGCGAAGCGTTAGAGCTGGAAGTGGTTGATACCTGGCAGGCCGATGCGGTGCGTGACACGCGTACGCTTTCCGGCGGCGAGAGCTTCCTGGTGAGTCTGGCGCTGGCGCTGGCATTATCCGATCTGGTCAGCCACAAAACACGAATTGACTCCCTGTTCCTCGACGAAGGCTTCGGCACGCTGGACAGTGAAACGCTGGATACCGCTCTGGACGCGCTGGATGCGCTCAACGCTACCGGTAAAACCATTGGCGTCATCAGCCACGTCGAAGCAATGAAAGAACGCATTCCGGTGCAGATCAAGGTGAAAAAAATCAACGGTCTGGGCTACAGCAAACTCGACAAGATGTTTGCGGTGGAGTAATCGACCAGCGGATGTGGTGTCACAGGCCGGATACGCGCTAGCGCCATCCGGCACTCTATGTAGCACAATATTGCATACTCAGGGACGGATATGAAATGGCATTCCACTTCGCTTATCCGCAAGCTATCGCTATTGGCGGCGAACGTTCGCCGCTATGACGCACATCCTGCGTCTTTCTTGTTGGCAGGTGGTATGAAAAAAGTCATTTTCTCTTTAGCGCTGGGAACATTTGGGCTGGGCATGGCCGAGTTTGGCATTATGGGCGTTCTCACCGAGCTGGCGCAGGACGTGGGAATTTCTATTCCTGCCGCTGGCCATATGATCTCGTTTTACGCCTTTGGCGTGGTGCTGGGCGCCCCCATTATTGCGCTCTTTTCCAGCCGTTTTTCACTCAAGCATATTCTGCTGTTTCTGGTCACACTGTGTGTGATTGGCAACGCCATCTTCACCCTCTCCTCCTCCTATTTTATGCTGGCGGTAGGCAGGCTGGTCTCCGGCTTCCCGCATGGTGCGTTTTTTGGCGTTGGCGCAATAATCCTGTCGAAGCTCGCCCGTCCGGGAAAAGTCACCGCCGCCGTCGCGGGTATGATTTCGGGGATGACCGTAGCCAATCTGGTTGGCATTTCTTTCGGCACCTGGCTGAGTCAGGAATTTAGCTGGCGCTATACGTTCCTGCTGATTGCCGTCTTTAATATCGCCGTGATGGTCTCGGTCGCTTTTTGGGTACCCAACATCAGCGATGAAGCAAAAGGAAAACTGCGCGAACAATTTCACTTTTTGAAAAGCCCCGCCCCGTGGCTCATTTTCTCCGCCACCATGTTCGGTAACGCCGGGGTTTTCGCCTGGTTCAGCTACGTCAAACCGTACATGATGTATATCTCCGGCTTCTCCGAATCGCTGATGACCTTCATCATGATGCTGGTAGGATTAGGAATGGTGTTGGGAAATCTGCTGAGCGGTCGGCTGTCTGGTCGCTATACGCCGCTGCGCATTGCGGTGATAACCGACTTCGTGATTGTGCTGGCTCTGCTGTTGCTCTTTGCCTTTGGCGGGATCAAAGTCGCGTCGCTGACCTTCGCCTTTATTTGCTGCGCGGGCCTGTTTGCCCTGTCGGCGCCGCTGCAAATTTTACTGCTGCAAAATGCTAAAGGAGGGGAGCTGCTGGGTGCGGCTGGCGGGCAAATTGCCTTTAACCTCGGCAGCGCGATTGGCGCTTATTGCGGTGGCATGATGCTGACGCTGGGCTTTGCCTACAACTACGTGACACTGCCGGCGGCACTACTGTCGTTTTCTGCGATGTCGTCACTGTTGCTGTACGGTCGCCTGAAGCGCGCAGTCCCCCAGATGACACACGCTGCCGGATAGCATCTGCGCTACCCGGCTACGCGAACATTACTCCTGCGGCCACAGCCAGGCCGCGCCACGTACGCCGCTGGAGTCACCGTGTAGCGCTCTGCGTAAAGGTGTTTCGCATTCGCCGCCAAAGACAAACTGCTTAATCAACGTCGGAACGTTTTGATACAGTCGGTCGACATTGCTCATTCCACCACCCAGCACAATGACGTCCGGATCGAGAATATTCACCACATGAGCCAGTGATTTCGCCAGACGAAGCTCATAGCGGCTCAACGCTTGCTCCGCAAGAGCATCCTGCGCATTAACAAGGCTGATAATTTCATTACCTTTGAGCTTCTTACCGCTCAGACGCTGGTAGTCGGTGGCAAAACCGGTCCCGGAAATGAAGGTTTCAATGCAGCCTTGTTTGCCACAATAACAAGGGACTTCTTGTCGAAAACGCAGCTCATCTTCGTCCATCCACGGCAGCGGATTATGTCCCCACTCCCCTGCGGTACCGTTGCCGCCGGTGTGCGCCCGACCATTCAGTGCCACGCCTGCGCCACATCCGGTGCCGATAATCACAGCAAATACGGTTTGTGCACCTGCCGCCGCACCATCCACCGCTTCTGAAACCGCCAGACAGTTGGCATCATTTGCCAACCGCACTTCGCGATTCAGACGCGAACTCAGGTCTTTGTCAAAAGGTTGTCCGTTAAGCCAGGTCGAGTTGGCATTCTTTACCACCCCGGTGTAGGGCGAGATTGAACCTGGAATGCCCATTCCCACGGTTCCCGTCTGCCCGGTGGCGTTTTCCGCCATCTCCACCAGCGTGGCGATGGTTTCTATCGTTTGCCGATAATCATCACGCGGCGTGGGCAGGCGATGGCGAAAAAGCTGCTCGCCCGCATCGCCAAGCGCAATAACTTCCGTTTTCGTACCGCCCAAATCGATACCTATACGCACTGTTTGCTCCTCTTCCCGATTAACAATGCAAGCATAGCGACAATTCGCTATCATGCCCGCTGGATTTAACGACAAGGCCGTGGAAATTATCATGCTGTGGTTCAAAAATTTAATGGTTTACCGTCTTAGCCGCGATGTTTCTTTGCGAGCCGAAGAGATGGAAAAACAGCTGGCATCAATGACGTTCACCCCTTGCGGTAGCCAGGATATGGCAAAAATGGGCTGGGTTCCGCCGATGGGATCGCACAGCGATGCATTAACGCATACCGCCAATGGCCAAATTATTATCTGCGCCCGCAAAGAAGAAAAAATTCTGCCGTCGCCGGTTATCAAACAGGCGCTGGAAGCAAAAATATTCAAACTGGAAGCTGAGCAAGGTCGCAAACTTAAGAAGACCGAAAAAGACTCGCTGAAAGATGAAGTTCTGCACTCATTGCTGCCGCGCGCCTTTAGCCGCTTCAGCCAGACAATGATGTGGATCGATACCGTCAACGATCTGATCATGGTTGATTGTGCGAGCGCGAAAAAAGCCGAAGATACGCTAGCGCTGCTGCGTAAGAGTCTCGGTTCGCTGCCGGTCGTTCCGTTGACGATGGAAAACCCTATTGAGCTGACGCTGACCGAATGGGTTCGCTCCGGCACCACGGCGCAGGGCTTCCAACTGCTGGATGAAGCTGAACTGAAAGCGATCCTTGAAGACGGCGGTGTGATCCGCGCGAAAAAGCAGGATCTGGTCTGCGACGAAATCGCCGTGCATATCGAAGCGGGCAAACTGGTCACCAAGCTGGCCCTCGACTGGCAGCAGCGCATTCAGTTCGTTATGTGTGACGACGGCTCCATTAAGCGCCTGAAGTTCAGCGACGAGCTGCGCGATCAGAATGAAGATATCGACCGCGAAGATTATGCTCAGCGTTTTGATGCCGATTTCATCCTGATGACAGGTGAACTGGCGGCGCTGATTAAAAGTCTGGTGGAAGGATTAGGCGGCGAAGCGCAACGTTAAGCCGTGTTTAGCGAATGGCGACTCAATATCGCCATTCGTCATTTTTACGCTTACAGGTAACGGCAAAGATAGGATGTTGGCTCTGCTACCTGCAGATGAAACTCGCTGTTGCCCGGTACGTTAAACACGTCTCCTGCGGCATACACTTTCCACTCGGTTTCCCCTGGCAGCAGCACGTTCAGTGCGCCACTAACTACCGTCATCTCTTCAGGCGCCGCAGTACCAAAGGTATATTCACCTTCAGCCATCACACCTACACTGGCGCGGCCAGTACTGCTGCTGGTAAAACCGATCGATTTTACTTTGCCGGAAAAGTATTCATTACTTTGAAGCATACAACTGGCCCTATCTCGTGATTAAGTTAGGAACCAATATAGGGGGCTGACGTTCCACCTGTCACGCAAAATTACGCCAGCAATTCCGAAGCCAGTCGAGCAATCAACACATTGGACAACAGAACCGGGACATCCAGCGACTTTTGCAGTAAATCACGATGACGTTGATGAAACCCCAGGCAGTCCAGCATAAGAACATCAGCACCTTGCTCAAGGAGATATTTCCCGGCATCAATCAGCTGTTGTTCGGAACCTTCTACTGGATTCGCCACGGCGTACACTGGCGGAGTTTGTAACACCTGCCACTTTTGTGTCTGGGCTTTGAGCAATTCAGCAACAGGTACAATGACCCCAACCTGATGCCCTTCGACAATTGAAGCCACTAACGGGGGAATAATGCGTATGGGTTCCAACAAGATACTATTGCGGGCGGTCAGACGGGTGATTGAGGCGGTACTCATCAGCAGGATCACATCAAATCCCTGATTATCGAGAACCTCCACAATGCTTTGCAGCGAGCGTTCCACTTTCTGACGTGAGACATGAGCAAGTTGGTGGTCGCTAAGCAGTGTTAATAACAGCTCGTCACCGGGTGAAGCCCCGTACTCGGCCATCACATCTTCTCGCTGCATCTGCCCCAGCAGACTGTGGTGAGTAATGTGCTGTTCATCAATATATTCCGTCAGGAGCGGTAACATCTCACACATCGGCACAACGCCAATCGTGAGGATAGCCAACGACGTACTCATTTGTTGCTCCACCGTCTTCTTACTTTGCTGTGAAATCCCGGATAAGAGCCGGGCGCTGACCTGTGCTACAAATGCTCAAAAGCGTAGCAGTAGATCGGCGGTGTATTGTGTAAAGATTCCAGATCATTCCAGTACTGGATTGTTATTGTTTAATTTTCAATTTTTACTGTATACGGCGAAATTTAAAATAATGTGATGCACGCCCGGACTGGCACTTTTAAGAATCGTGCCAGAGCGGTCTTCATATCAGGTTTTATCGGGGTCTTCGTAGCGTTTTTTAGCATCCATCGCTTCCTGAGCTGAAGGATGCTCACTGATCAACGAATTCGGTTTAGGGTGATCGGCACGAAGTTGATACCAGGTTACCGTCTGGCCTGGCGCCCCTTTTTCAACCGTAACAATGGTCGCTTGACGTGGGTAAGGTGGTTGTGTCGGCATAGTTCTTCCTTTTAACTGGATGAACATTAAGTATAGACACCGCCCTGCAACCGTGGCGCTGCCTGCGCCAGTATTCCAAGAATGTCTTCCACTACCTGCGAAGGCGGATTGGTGGCATCAACGATATAGTGCGCAGCCTCGCGATACAAAACATCGCGCTGGGCGAGCACTTCCTGAACCTCTTCGGTCAACGGTTTGCCGGTTAGAGTCGGTCGTAATCCTTCTTCAGGCGTGGCCTCCAGACGATCAACCAGTACCGATACCGGTGCGCTTAGATAGATAACCACGCCGTGGCTGCGCATGTAGCGGCGATTAAATTCGGTAAGAATGATACCGCCGCCGGTCGCAACAACCGTGGCAGGAGCTGTGACAGCCTGCAGAGCGGTCGTTTCCTGGGCACGAAACCCTTCCCATCCTTCTCTTTCGACGATTTCCGCCACGGTCATTTGCACGTGCGATTGCAACCAGCGATCGGTATCAACGAACTGGAAATCAATAGCCTTTGCCAGCGCCATACCGGTTGTCGTCTTACCACACCCCCGGGGGCCAACAAGAAAAAGAGGTTGCGTCATCACAGAATTTCCCCAGAGAGCCGCCAACAAGCGGGATCTGATGCGGTTAAAAATATAATCATATCATCAAACTAGTACGCCGCCAAAACTGTAAATAAAAAATTACAGAAGAAATGGCGAGGTGAGTTAACCCCTACTATAACAAGAATTCACAATGAATAAAGTGTAAATAATAAATTACACACTCTATTTTCTACGCTGAACTTCCAGCCACCACTTATCCAGTTCAGCCGCAAAATGCTGTCTGTCGCGGGGCGAAAGGCTATCCGGCCCCCCGGTCTGAATACCGCTGGCACGCAGTGTATCCATAAAATCACGCATCATCAGACGCTCACGGATCGTCGCGTCGGTATAACGTTCGCCACGCGGGTTAAGCGCCGCCGCACCTTTTTCAATCACTTCAGCCGCCAGCGGAATATCTGCCGTTATCACTAAATCACCGGCGCTGCACTGACGCACAATCTCGTTATCAGCCACGTCAAAGCCCGCAGGCACACGTAATGTGCTGATGAAACGCGAAGGCGGGACGCGTAGGCTTTGGTTGGCCACTAAAACAAGCGGCATTTGCATGCGCTCAGAGGCGCGGTACAAAATGTCTTTAATCACATTCGGACACGCATCGGCATCCACCCATATTGTCATAACTTCTCCCCACTGGTGTGCTGTCGCACATTGTCGCGTGCTTTTACTTTCAGGCAAAGTGCTGTTTCTCCTTCTGCACATATTCATTCCGCGCTAAGCTTACCTTTCCCAGATTTACCCTAAATACTTCAAGTAACTTGAAGTATTTAGGGTATAAAACAATGAATATCATCCATAGGGAGTGACAAGATGGACAAGAAAATTGGTTTTATCGGCTGCGGTAATATGGGCAAAGCCATTCTTGGCGGCATGATCGCCAGCGGTCAGGTTCTCCCCGGACAAATCTGGGTCTACACCCCTTCCCCCGATAAGGTCGCCGCACTACACGACCAGTACGGCATTAATGCGGCGCAGTCTGCACAAGAAGTCGCGCAGATCGCTGATATTGTTTTTGGGGCCGTAAAGCCAGGCATTATGATTAAGGTGCTGAGCGAAATTACCTCCAGCCTGAACAAAGACTCCCTTGTCGTTTCGATTGCCGCGGGCGTCACCCTCGATCAGCTCGCTCGCGCGCTGGGTCATGACCGTAAAATCATTCGCGCGATGCCAAACACGCCATCGCTGGTGAACGCCGGAATGACCTCCGTCACGCCAAACGCCTTAGTCACGCCGGAAGATACGGCCGACGTGCTCAATATCTTCCGCTGCTTTGGCGAAGCTGAAGTCATTGCGGAGGCAATGATTCATCCGGTCGTTGGCGTCAGCGGTTCAGCACCGGCCTATGTATTTATGTTTATCGAAGCGATGGCAGATGCCGCCGTTCAGGGGGGGATGCCCCGCGCGCAGGCTTATAAATTTGCAGCACAAGCGGTAATGGGTTCGGCGAAGATGGTTCTGGAAACGGGTAAACATCCAGGCGAATTAAAGGATATGGTGTGCTCGCCGGGTGGAACCACCATTGAGGCGGTACGCGTCCTGGAAGAACGCGGTTTCCGTTCATCGGTGATTGAAGCGATGATTAAGTGCATGGAGCAGTCGGAAAAACTCAGCCGCTCCTGAGTTAACACCGCCGGACGTCAGGCCGCCGCTTCAGTGCGGTTACGTCCGGAATTCTTTGCTTTGTAGAGAGCCATATCTGCTGATTTTAACCATTCTCGATAGTGTTCAGTTTCAGACGTCAGCGGCGCAACACCCACGCTAATGCGCAGGTCAACCTGCGGCGCGCAGGATAAACGCAGTTGGGTAAGCCGTTCGTGAACACGTGACATCGCTGCAATCGCGCTGCTCGCTGACGTGCCACACATGATTACCGCAAACTCATCACCGCCAAAGCGACCAATCACATCGCTACCGCGTAAGGTCATCTGTAACTGGCGGGTCAGTGCAACAATGGCCTGATCCCCGACGTCATGGCCCCAGGTATCATTGATACTCTTAAAATGGTCAATATCGATGATAAGGAGCGTGGCGTCACGCTGATGGCGGCGGCAATTATCAAATTCATTTCGCAGCAACAGTTCCCAATGACGTCGGTTATAAACCCCGGTCATCCCATCTCGCGTACTCATAACCTGTAAGCGGCGTTTATGTTCTGCCAGCCTGATGAGTGTCTGGTAACTCACCCAGGCAAACAGCAACGGGTAAACCACTAACACCGGCAGCGACAGCAGCACGCCCAGTTGCGTACTGCTAAAAGCCACGGGGATATCCGTTAACTGTAACGTCACCAGGCATGAAACCACCATCAACACGGCACCTGCGATGAAGACACGCATCCCCCCTGCGCCCATCAGGTTGATACAGATAATCATCAACAGCGCCGTGGATGGCAGCAAGTTTATCCCCATAATCCCCATCCACATCCCGGCGAGGATGGCATCGGCTTTTAAGTTGGTATATTCGCTATGCAGTGGATCGATAGCTTTACTTGCCAATTGCCATGCCAGATGCGGCCAGACAAACGCCCATCCCACCAGCAAAAGCCACCAGCCTCCGGTTATTGGCTGAGAAACTAATACAGACGCGATAGGGAAAAACATTCCCCCCAGTCCCACCGCTCGCGGCAGCCTGATTCGTCGGGCAAATCGCAGACCGGAACGTTGGTGGTCATTTTGATGAAGCAATATAAATGCTTCATTCGGGACGACCTTCTTTTGATAAAAGTTTTCATCATTCATCGTATTTGGGAATATTCTGAAACAAATTTCCCAAATTATAGGAAGGGGTCTGGTGGCGGAAGTATGATATTTCGGGTGAGCGATTTTACCTGCTCACCCGGAAGTGCTAAGCAGATTTTTTCAGGCAAGCGCTCATAAACTTATTACGATCATCGCCTTTCAGCGACTGTTCCGTCGCCTTGACGTTGCATTCACGCATTTTCTGCTGCTGCGGCGTCAGGCTCTTTTCCTCAGGCGCAGATTTACTGTTTTTCAGGCAATCACTCATGTAGGTCTTACGCGCATCCCCTTTTAAGGTCTGCGCCGTTGCCTGCTGATTGCAGGTGGTCATACGCTGTTGTTGCGGGGTTAACGTCTTCTCGGCAGCACCGACTGTAGTTAAAAAAATAAGGCCAAAGAGTAACGTCATTAATAATGTAATTTTCATAGCACCATCCTTTTCTGAACGACGACACACAGGTAAGTTTGGCTGCTAACGATAAAAATACCACCCAACGGCAAAAGTATTGCCGTCGGGTGTCAGCTTATTTCAGTCCTAACGCCGCTTTCATGGTGTAAAACAGATCGGTTTGATCGGTCAGGCCAACCACATTCGCCGCATGAGGGCCATAGGCTGCAATACGCAGTTGGCTGCCGGTGTGCTCCTGGGACTCTTCTTCAGAGTTGCCATAGCTAATGACCATCACCGCGCCATCTTTGGTGTTCAGCGCTTGCGTTAAACCGGGTGCTTTGGTATCCGGTGCGACGATCTGGCTGGCATGCGCGTGGTCAGCGGTTACCACAACCAGGGTGTTGCCATCTTTCTTAGCAAAAGCAAGAGCACGCTGCACCGCTTCATCCAGATCGACCGTTTCACCAATTTGACCACACGGGTTAGCGGCATGATCTTGTTTGTCGATTGACGCGCCTTCTACTTGCAGGAAGAAACCTTTCTCATTCTTGCTTAACAGCTCAATCGCTTTATCCGTCATCTGCGCCAGCGTTGGCACGCTGTCGTTACGTTTTGGATTTGGCATACAGGTCACTACCGGCTTATCCAGATTTCCGTGATAAGACGCTTTCGGCCCTTCCCAACGCACTGGCATATTACCGTCTGAGAACAGACCCAACAGCGGTTTATCCTGATTCGCTTCGGTAATCGCCGCCAGCGTCGCGGCATCGCTCACCATTTGATAACCGCGAGCCTGTGCTTGCTCACGCAGCGTTTTACCCTGCCACTCACCTGCCGTAGCGGTTTCAGTAAATGTTTTTGCTCCGCCGCCTAACGTAACATCCGCACGGGCATTCAATAATTGTTCGGTAATCGACCCTTTACCGCCTTTTTCCAGCGCGTTCGTCGGGCATTTTTCAGCCGTCACGCTCGGGCCATAGCATTTACGCGAAGTGACATGGGCAACCAGTGCGGCCGGGGTGGCATCCTGCAATTCAGCCGTGGAAACGTTGCCTGTCGCCAGACCTGCCGCTTTGGCCATTTCCAGAATAGTGGCGTGATCTTTTTCACGAATATCAACGCCCAGAGCACCATTGTAAGTTTTAACGCCGGTCGTCCACGCCGTCGCAGATGCTGCTGAATCTGTCACATAATCAGGTTTCCCTGTTTTCTTATCCAACGCATAATGCGTGTATTGCCCGGTCAGCGGTAAAGCATCAATACCTTTAAAAAAGCCGCCCGCGCCTTCAGCATAATTTCGCGCTGCCGTTATTTCGGAATCGCCCATCCCATCGCCAATTAGCAAAATAATATTTTTGGCTGGTTTATCGTTCAGGGATTCGCGCAGAGCCGCCGTTTGATCGGCAGACAATCGGCGAGCGCCACCCGGCGTGGTGATATCACCTTGAGCGGCACGATTATCCATAACCGCTACAGTAGATGTTTCTGCATTAATAACCGGGGTAAACAGCAAAGGTAACAGGGCAATAGCGAGTGCACTTTGTTTCACTTTATATTCTCCATGTATAAATACGGTAAAATTAAAACAAAGCGACTATAAGTATTTGATGTGACACTTTTATGATAATTTGTGGGTGTCCCGCCACAGAGGGTTCAAAACGCTTTTTGTACGCCCTCGCAAGCGCTATGTATGTTCGTCAGAAACGCGGGCATGTGGTTTACATCAGCCAGCGCCCCCTCAATTTGACGAATAAATATTTGCCGATCGTTCCACGCCATATTGCGCAGCATTTCGATGATTACCCGTTCCAACGTTTCGACCTGTGCCGCCAGATCTTGCGACTCTTCTTCTTTTTGCGCGAGCTTAAGTAACAACTCAGTGACGAGGTTTTTCATTTGCCTATTCCCTTAACAAAATATGGGCCACGTTATCATTAAGGCTCACAACTGCCTAGAGGATGAAAGTTGTATTTTTATAAGGAATAAAAAGATTTGCGAAAACAATCACAACACAAAATAAGGGTAAATGCGTCTGGATGCAGAATGATTCAATATAAAAAGGTAAGAAAATTAATAATCACACAAATATATAATACGCAATTATGGATTAACAACGCTGACAGGCAGCGTTGTTAATCAGGAACTCAACGAACCCCGCGCCGACGTCGTAACGCGATAGCCAGTTGCCAGATATTGATAAGCACAATGCTTGCTGTAGCAATGAACACCCAACGGAACCCCGCCATTGCCGAAACCGTCGCCCCCATTAATGGCCCGGCGACGTTGCCGAGATACATAAATGACTGGTTATAGCCAAAGATGCGCCCGGTTATCTGGTCGCTGGAGTATTTCACCAGCAGCGTCTGCACCGCCGGCAACATCGCGCCGTCGGCAAATCCAAGCAGAAAACGTAGTACTCCCAACTGCAACGGCGTGGTGACCCACGACATGGCGAAAAACAGCACCACCGCAAAGATTAACGTCGCCATTAAAATCCGCTCAGTACCAATACGGTCGCCTAACTTACCCAGTCGAGGCGCGGAAATCAGAGCAGAAATGCCCGGTACTGAGGCTATCAGCCCGCTGAGAAAGGCAATATTCGAACTATCTGGGACCATCGATTTGATAAACAGCGCCAGAATCGGCCCAATTGAACCGTTACACAGTTGAATCACCATGGTGGTAAAAAACAGGCTGATCACCAACGCCGGATGCGAAAGCGAGGCAAACACGGCCTTCCCACTCAGACGTTCACTTTTTTTAACCGTCGGGCGAACGCCCTCTTTGATCAAGAACAGTGTGACCAGAAAACTCACCACCAGCAAGGCGGCGGTAATACAGAATACCGCCCGTAAGCCAACATGATCGGCGATAAAGCCTCCCATCAGCGGTCCGCCAATGACGCCGCTAATTTGCGCCGTAGAGAGCGTACTCAGCGCCCAGCCGCTGCGCTCGCGTGGAACCTGTGACGCAACCAGCGCCATCGCATTAGGAATATAGCCGGAGGTTAACCCCATCACCCCGCGCAGCAGAAAAAGCTGCCAGACGTTAGTGGCAAATGCCTGGAGCAAAATCGCAATGGCCATCCCCAGTGAGGCCCGCAGCAGCATCAGCTTGCGTCCTTTGCGGTCGGCTAGACTGCCCCACATCGGAGAAACAATGGCTGAAATCAGGAAGGTGACGCTGAACGTTAATCCGGACCACATTGATAGCGCTTCATGCGAGGTCACGCCCAGTTGGGAGATATAGAGTGGTAAAAAAGGCAAGATTTGGCTAATCGCCAGTCCGGTAAAAAAGCACCCGAACCAAACGGAAATAAGGTTAACTCTCCAGGATTCCATAAGGACTCATAACGATAAGTAGCTGAAAACTGCGAGCAGCTTAACAAATTACTTAGCCGAATAAGGGTCTACAGGTGCGATAAATCACAGTTTAGGATTTTATCTTCCCGCTCATCATATTTGTGATATAGCTCACATCAAACCCATAATACAAACAGGGGATTGTGCTTCCCGCGCGATCTGCGTGTATGTCCCCTTCTAATCCCCTGTCATTCGCCAAAACAATCTGCCAGAAGCCGAGGAAACCTGCGTTTTGTCGTGGTAATGTATGTGCTTTGCATTCATGGAATGGGTTTTTAAGATGGCAAAGTTGCGGGTAGGAATCGTATTTGGTGGTAAATCAGCGGAACATGAAGTGTCATTGCAATCGGCAAAAAATATTGTCGATGCCATCGACAAGACTCGCTTTGACGTTGTGCTGTTAGGTATTGATAAACAAGGGCAATGGCACGTCAGCGATGCCAGTAGCTATCTGCTCAATTCAGACGATCCGGCGCATATTGCGCTGCGGCCTTCTGAAACCAGCCTGGCGCAGGTACCCGGTAAACAAGAGCACCAGTTGATCGATGCACAAAACGGTCAACCACTGCCGACGGTCGATGTTATTTTCCCAATCGTACACGGTACTTTGGGTGAAGATGGCTCTCTGCAGGGCATGCTGCGCGTGGCGAACCTGCCGTTTGTCGGTTCTGATGTGCTGGGTTCTGCTGCCTGTATGGATAAAGACGTGACCAAACGTCTGCTGCGTGATGCCGGGTTAAACATCGCGCCATTTATTACTCTCACTCGCGCGAATCGCAACAGCATCAGCTTTGCCGAAGTAGAATCCCGCCTGGGTCTGCCGCTGTTTGTAAAACCGGCCAACCAGGGATCGTCCGTTGGCGTCAGTAAAGTAACCAGCGAAGCCCAATACGATCAAGCCGTCGCGCTGGCATTTGAATTCGATCATAAAGTCGTTGTGGAGCAAGGGATCAAAGGCCGCGAGATCGAATGTGCGGTACTGGGCAACGATCATCCGCAGGCCAGTACCTGTGGTGAGATCGTGCTGAACAGCGATTTTTACGCTTACGACACTAAATACATTGACGATAACGGTGCCAAAGTTGTCGTTCCGGCAGCAATTGCGCCAGAGATTAACGATAAGATCCGCGAAATCGCCATTCAGGCCTACCAGACTCTGGGCTGTGCCGGCATGGCGCGCGTGGACGTCTTCTTAACTGCTGAAAACGACGTTGTGATCAATGAGATCAACACGCTGCCTGGCTTTACCAACATCAGTATGTATCCGAAACTGTGGCAGGCGAGCGGTTTAGGCTATACCGATTTGATCACTCGCCTGATCGAACTGGCACTGGAACGCCATGCTGCAGATAGCGCGCTGAAAACCAGTATGTAAACCCGTCAGGATGCCTGATAGAGCTATTGGGCATCCTTTGCTTCATCATCTTCAACGCGGCGACGGATGATTAATCCGGCCAGCCAAAAGCTAATCACCCAGGTCACCAGCCCCACCGCATAGGTTTGCCATCCCTGCGCTTCAAAACCTAATAACCCCACCACGCCATTCAGAATAAAGATAAGCCCAATAGCGAAAGCATAGTAGTGCCAGTCTCGGCGGATTTTTACAGGCAGGTTCATAACAGCTCCGGTGAAAATACAACACAGGGAGGCATCCTCGCACATTTCCCCGAGGGCGTCTGTGGTCTGTGCGGAATTTCTTAAATGTAACTCAGTTTCACTTAAGGTTACATAATTGTGACCATCAACAAAAAACCGAAATCCAGGAATAATCTCTACCTGAAATTACCATCATTCTGATATTGACATTGCCGATCACCTGTCAGACTCACTCTCAGTTCCAGGCATTACGTCAAAAAAAGCAGGTTATTTCCGGAGGTCTTTATGGCTGATTTTACGCTCTCAAAATCCCTGTTTAAGGGCAAGCATCGGGATCCCTCCTCCCTGCCCGGCAACATTGCGTATGCCGTATTTGTGCTGTTTTGCTTCTGGGCGGGTGCACAGATTTTAAATCTGTTGGCCCACGCACCCGGCATCTATGAAGAACTGATGCAGCTGCAAATGCAAGAGACAGGACGCCCGCGGGTCGAAATCGGTTTAGGCGTCGGTACTCTCTTTGGACTGATCCCCTTCCTGGTAGGAAGCCTGATTCTTGGTGCCATCGCGGCGATCATGCGCTGGCGTCACCGTCATCATAAAGATGACTGACTCATACACTTCGCCCGACGATCGTCCACGCGTTTAGCAAACCATGCGGTAGTTAGATTACGCGTGATCTTCGGGCTTTCCAGTTGAATGCCCGGCAGCATTTCACGAGGAAGCGCTTTCCCGGTCTTCGCTTCCGCCAGCTTGTAGACCTTCTCGTACAGTGCGGTCTCTTCAAAGGCCTGGCTGTCACCTTTTTGCAGTTGACGGCGGATCTCACTCTCGCTCATCCCTAGCTTCCCGGCCAGTTTACGTACCGCCAGCTCCGTTTTGCCCGGCTCACTGCTGCCATAGAGAATCAGATCCCCATCCATCGCCAGCTTCACTCCGCTGGCTTTACTGACCGCATTCTGGAAAGCTGCATTGCGGCTCGCATACCATCCGGCATTAAAATCGGCGAAGCGGAAGATTGGCGCACTGTAATTCGCCGGGTAATTGAGCAGATGATATGTACCAAACCACAGCCCACCACGGCGGCTAAACACTTCCTGACGTACCGTCCCCGCCATTTTCCACGGATACCCGCTGGTGTGCTGCTCAGCAAACGCGATACTGACCTGCATTGGACCACCGGTATGTACCGGATTAAGCGATCCAAACAATGTCTGCCCCATCGGCACCATGTTGATGAAATCATCAAAGATAGCGCTAAGCTGTTTTTCCGTCTTCACCGTATCCAGACGCTCGCTGTAGCTTTTCCCCGTTGGCGAGTTAATCTTTAGCGCGGTATGCACGACAAACAGCGGGATATGCATGCGTTCTGCGCGACGATCAATCTCTTTCCAGGCTATTTTGCTTAAACCAGGAACAGCCGGATCGGCCTGGAAGTTTGACTCCTGCTGCGCTACCGCCAGCACCGAACAGATGTTTTCAACCGTCGGTGCCAGCTTCTGGCTTTCAAAGGTCTTTGCCAAATCCTGCGCCCACGCGTCCCGGTCTTTCACGCTGGCGGGCATTTTCTGGCGCACCACGCTCGCCACATCGACGGCTTTCTCCCCCTTTTTTAGCGGCTGCGCGGGTTGGCTACTACATCCCACCAGCACCAGTGCTGCCAGACCAGACAAGGGGTAAAGACGGGAAACCGTCGACATAACATCTCCTTATTATTAACTCAGCGTATGGGTAACTTCCTGAATATCCTGACCATCAAGCTCTCGTTCAAAGCTGCGCAGACGCTTATAAATAGACATCAGTTCCACTAACGTTGTCCAGGAGTTAATCAGATACTGGAACGAGCCGCGCACCTGGCCAAACACGTTGGTGATTTGCGTCATCAAACCGAGCGTAATCGTACCGGCAACAATTGACGGAAACAGCAGGAACAAACCGAAAACGTTATCAACCTGCAGGTAAAGAATACGGGCGATATTGAAGTACATATAGTGAAAATAGAGGCGGAAGTAGTTTTGCCGTACCGCATGGAACAGTTCACGCACCGTCGGTGGCGTCGCACGGTTGCCATCATCTTCGCCATACACCAATTCTTTACGATAGGCCGCTTCCACGCGCTGGTTTTTAAACTCCAGCCCGGGAAGTTTTATCCCGACCACGGCCAGTAAACCGGTTCCCATCAGCGACCAGACAATCGCGGCAATCACCAGGCCATAAGGCACATGTCCAACAATCGGCAGGTCAGGAACATGGGCAGAGAGCGTAACCAGTACAGGCAGGAAGGCAATCAGCGTCATAATCGCGTTGATAAAGCTGACGCCCATATCTTCCAGCGTAGAAGCAAAACGCATGGTGTCTTCCTGCACACGCTGCGCTGCGCCTTCGATGTGACGCAAATGCTGCCAGTGCGCCATATAGTGTTCGTTCATCGCGGTACGCCAGCGGAACACATAGTGGCTGACGAAGAAGTTGTTCATCACGCCAATGACTACGGCTATCAGCGCAATACCGAGAAAAATGCCCACTTCATGATAGAACTGCTCAATCTTCACCTTGTGTGGTGCGCTGAGCGCAGTTTGAATCAGGTCATAAAATGGCGCATACCAGGCGTTGACAGCGACACCGACTTCAACCAGAAACCAGGTCACAAAAATAATCAGCGATGTGCCAAGAATAGACCAGTACTGCCAGCGGTGTGGGCTGTAGAGAAACCAGAACAGCGCGAACACCCCGACACAAAGAATGTAGTACGCATAAAAAATCAGGTAATCCAACGACCAGAAACGCGCTGCGCTAATAGGTACGTCTCCCGACGCGCCGGTAATATGTGCAACCCAGGCTCCCCCACCTGCTTGCCAGAATACAACGGCGACGAGTGCCCAAATAAATGCCGAAATAAAGAACGGCCCCGGCTTTGGGAAAAAAGACTTAAACATAGTGCTCTCCTGCTAACTTCTTATCGTTATGACGACTGCTGTGCATTTGCCACCGTAGAGTGCGGAGGCCAGACGGCTTACGCCCAAAAACACAAGCTGAAACCGACAATTGTGACCAAAACCGAGGCACTTAGTTCGCACCTCGGTTATGAAGAATTGTTTCTGTGGTTTTCACACTCGACAACGTTCCAGTATGTGCAGATTATCACAGCGTGAGATCACAAAAGCGAACATCCGCAATCCAGGAAACTCCTGTGTTTACTCATCGTTACGTTTTTCCCACTATCATTGGTTGATAAGCGCTTTGCAATACGCCGATGAGTAGTATAAATACGCATACGCACGACATCCTTTTTCACTTTCTCTAACTCATGGACACCACCGTTGAAACGTAGTCTGCTTTTTTCTGCCGCGCTGTGTGCGGCGTCATTGACATCTGTCCAGGCGGCACAGCCTATAACCGATCCGGTCTTCGCCTCTGATATCGTTGATCGTTATGCCGACCATATATTTTACGGCAGTGGTGCTACGGGGATGGCGCTCGTGGTGATTGATGGTAATCAGCGTGTATTTCGCAGTTTTGGTGAAACACGCCCCGGCAATAATGTTCACCCGCAACTGGATTCCGTAATCCGCATTGCCTCAATTACCAAATTAATGACCAGCGAAATGCTGGTGAAATTACTCGATCAAGGCACGGTCAAACTCAACGATCCATTGAGTAAATATGCACCACCTGGCGCACGCGTACCCACTTATCAAGGAACACCAATTACGCTGGTGAATCTGGCGACACATACCAGCGCACTACCGCGCGAACAGCCAGGCGGGGCAGCCAAACGGCCGGTGTTTGTCTGGCCAACCCGCGAGCAGCGCTGGAGCTATCTCTCAACGGCTACGCTTAAAGCCGCGCCAGGATCGCAGGCTTCTTATTCCAACCTGGCGTTTGATCTGCTGGCCGATGCGCTGGGTACCGCGTCAGGTAAGCCTTATCCGCAGCTGTTTGAAGAAAAAATCACCCGTCCGCTGGGGATGAAAGACACCACCTTTACGCCATCACCCGATCAGTGCCGACGCCTGATGGTCGCGGAAAAAGGTGCCAGCCCTTGTAACAATACGCTGGCAGCGATGGGTAGCGGCGGCGTTTATTCAACGCCTGGCGATATGATGCGCTGGATGCAGCAGTATCTCTCTTCTGACTTTTATCATCGTAGCCAGCAGGCCGACCGGATGCAGACGCTGATTTACCAGCGTACGCAGTTAACTAAAGTGGTGGGAATGGACGTTCCAGGCAGAGCCGATGCGCTTGGTTTGGGCTGGGTCTACATGGCGCCGAAGAATGGCAGACCGGGAATTATTCAAAAAACCGGTGGCGGCGGTGGCTTCATTACCTATATGGCGATGATCCCACAGCAAAACGTTGGGGCATTTGTCGTAGTGACGCGCTCTCCGCTGACCCGTTTTACCAATATGAGCGACGGTATCAACGAACTGGTTGCAGAATTGAGCGGGTACAAGCCACAGGTCATTCCTGCATCCTGATTCAATACTCAAAAGGCAAACGGTTAATGCACACCAGTTTGCCTTTATTCATTTCAATGTAACCGCCTTTGCGCAATGCCGCGAGAACCTCAGCGACAACCGAGCGTGAAATTCGTGTGCGTTGGTGAATATAGTTCATAACGCCAATGCGTGAACGAAGGGCTTCATCCCATTTCGTCATAGAGATCAATGTCGCGCGGATCTGATCGTAGGAGTTGTTGCCGATCAACTGCAGATCGCGTAATTCAAGCATGGAGTTTTGCCATGCCAACCAACAAAAAGCTTCACGCCAAAGCTGGCACTCTTCAATTATATTAATTGTTTGCGAGGCAGGTAGATGGTATCCCGTACAATCGCTTTCTGTGATTAATCTGTATTGTATATCTGTTTTTATCACACCATCTGAAAGCCCCATAATAAACGGTGCCTGCGCAATACCGACCAGCACATTCTCCCCTCGCCTCAGGGAAATTACACCATTTAAAATGATAAAGGTATCGTCACTGTTTATATCACTGGAATAAATTATTTCTTTATCGTTATCACACTCAAAGTGTTTGCCATATTTTGACAAACATTTATCAAGCTTACCAAATTCCACAAGCGGTTTATTTGCAGACAACATTTGGGCATTCCTTGCAATAAATGCCCGTCAAATCCGTGACGGGCATTTTTCTGAGTTAGATTATCTTTTCTTTAACAACAAGAGATGTCTTACCAGGTATATTTAACACCAACATTTGCAGACCAGTCTTGATCAACATCGCCACCACCGAGGTAGTTAGCATCGGTGTATGCGCTGAAGTTTTTGGTAAAGCTGAACTGAGTACCCAGTCCAACACGTACCGCAGAACCTTCTACACCGTTGTCGATAGAGTCGCCGTTTACGTCAGAATCGTTGTTAGAGTCATCGTAAACGTAGGCCAGTTTGAAGTACGGGGTCAGCGCCTGGTCGTCGCTGTAGGCGAAGGTATAACCTGCATCTACACCGAGTTCATAGCGCATGCTGTCATAAGACTGACCATCAACTTTCATGTCGTTGCTCAGCTTATAATCATCACCAGACTGGAACAGACCGGATACGCTGCCGTATGGCGTTACGTAACCTGCATCACCCAGCTTCAGGTCATAACCCAGTTTCAGGCCAAAGCCCCAGGCGTCAGATGAGGTGCTGCCATCAACATACTGACCGTTGCTCATGTTAGCAGTCAAATCGTTGTTGAAGTGAGAGTAGCTTAAGTTACCGTCAACAAAGATGTTGTTGGCAAAGTGAGCAGAAGAGTAGATGTAGGCAGTCTGGCTATCCTGATCCACCTGACCGGTACGGTCGCTCATATCACCTTTCGCGAAGCCTGCTGCAGCACCGACAATCCACTTAGCGTTGTTACCATCAATTTTGGAATCAACACCGACCATGATGCCGTTAACATCCTGATCGTAGTTAATGGTGCCATTATCTGCATCGAAGCTACCACCGAAGTAGCTAACCCATGCACCACCGTTATCAACCAGACCATGACGCGCGTTAGTCAGACGAGTACCAACGGTATCTTGTTCCAGGTTCCAGATATTGGTGTTAGCAGACGGAATGCTCAGCGCCATGTTCGCGTAGTCTGTCAGTTCCATCTGCTGCAGAACAACGGTGTTACCCTGCTGCTGTGCCTGATAGGTGTAAGCACCCAGGTCAGCTTTGTTGGCTGCAGAGAAGGTCGCAGTGCTGTTCGCGTCGTTAACGTAGACCAGCTCGTTACCTTTGTAATCCGCAACAGAACCTGCGCCAGTAGCGTTGTCGATGCGGACTTTGTAGTTACCGGTTGCCGCCGCTACATGGTCACCATAGTTATCAACTTCAGACTGATCGCCTGAGGTGTCGGAATCGCCGTTACCGTTGATAGTCAGATGACCATCAGAGTTCATCGCGATCACGCCATAACCGTAGTTAGACTGAGATTCATCGTTAGTGCGATCGTTGGTCAAGTCAGCATCCAGCACATAGTTGTTGCTGTTGATGTCGAAAACACCCGCGTTAACATGGTTATAAGCGTCGGTGTAGCTGGTCAGATTCAGGGTATCAACCTGCAGCGCATTACCGGTACTGTTACCCACATCCAGAACACCGTTGTTGGTGACGTTAATGGTGTTTGCATACAGCGCAGCACTACCTACACTCCAGCCAGCAGATACGTCGTCAGCAATCGTTACAGTACTGTTGTCGATAGACAGAGTATCTGTTGCAACATGACCATCTTCGTTGATGTTCAGTGCAGAACCACCGGTCAGGCCAATAGTGTCGGAGATCAGGATAGAATCACCCACGTTGACAACCGAACCGCTGTTGATGCTCAGGGTATCAATCAGGGAAGTTTTGGTGGTATCCCACTGTGAAGCACCGTTCAGCGTGACGTTGAACAGGCCGCTCTGGTAGACAGCGTTGCCAACTACATGACCATTTTCGTCATAAGAAGTTGTGTCGCTATCGATTCCGTAGGTTGAATCCGGCCACAGGCTGTTAGCGGTGATGTCGATCAGAGTAGCGGTGGCTTCAGTGCCTGCAGCGTAGCTGTCATAAACTCCGTCACCATCGGTGTCAACCTGGTGCACAGACATTGCCGCACCGACCCACTTACTGCCATTGTTCAGGGTCAGATCCAGACGGTCAGTACCGTCCCAACCATTGGTATCCAGGTCAGCATCGGTATCACGATAAGTGTCAGCGCCGTTCGGGAAGAAGTTCTCATCGAAGTTGCTGGAGAACAGCACGTCACCCATCAGCGTGGAATTATCAAACGTGGCAGTGGTCTGCATCGCGTTATCCGCATCCGGATGTGCAATAACCGCTAATGCAATATCGTCAGCGTTCCAGCCATTACCGTTGTAGTCGCTTGCATTGCTGGTGTTACCAAACCAGCCGGTGGTACCTTCGTCAGACCATGAGCCAGAGGTCACGGTAGAATCGCTGACAGCGATAGTGTTGTTAAATACTTCACTGCTGTTTACGCCAGTGCTGACGGTATTATCGTCAATATCTGCCCACTCGTAACCCTGAGTCAGGGTAATGCCAGCGACGTGAGAGTTGGCGGAGATAGACAGATCAACTTCTTGATCCAGCGTGATAGCCGTACCCAGGTTATAAACGTCGACAACGTGCGTGTCAGCTGCGTCATTATACGTACCGTTGTAGGTATAATGTTCGTAGTTGTCATCGATAGTTGAGTTGATGACGTTCATCGCCAGGCGATCATAGTAATAGTCAGTACCCGTACGGTTAGTACAATCCGTGGTCATACATTCGGATGTCACCATACCGTGAATGGTGCTGTTTTTAATGGTCAGGCTGTTGTTATTGGTGTTAGTAGACAGCCCATCATCCAGATAATAAGTAGAAATAACGCCGTTGACAGTGGCGTTATTGATTACCGGATAAATATCACCGTTATAAATACTATCGGTATCGTAATTGTTCCAACCGACATATCCATCATAATAGACGCCATCCGCATAAGATGCGTCATTATAATGAGCAAACGTTGTGTAGGTGGTCCCAGAGATATCAGTTGAAGCATTCGCCTGAGAAGTGATTGCCAAAGTGCAGGCTAATGCTAATTGTGATACTACAAGCTTCTTTTTCCAAGTGTGCATTTGTCATCCCTCCTCAGGGACGTAATATAGTTGATCCATCAATTATCAATGCAAAGAAAACATTTTATGTTTCGCGGGAAGGATTATGCGGTTTCACAAAGGAAAGGTTCAATTATTCTTTGGCTTAAGTCCGATTACGGACAATAGACATGCAAATTATTCGAAACAGCAAACAAACGTAAAAATCATTTCTATTTTAGACAGTTACAGGCAAAGACACTGGCAAAACAATATATTAAATTTATGATTAACTTAAAAATCAAACGTCAGCAAATAAATACCGTTAAATCCCGCCACTTAATTAAAAATTAAACTAAACTAAATTCACCATAAAACTAATCACTATTTAAAATAGTCATAATTGCAAAAATAGAGATAATACATAATACCACGCATTGATAACATCACCATAACCTCGGCATAACGCCAACTTTCGTAAACCCCTCGCCCTCAGGTTCGGGTATACTACGGCCTTCGATTCCACAAACATCAGGCATACCATGACAGACCTAATCCAACGCCCTCGTCGCCTGCGCAAATCCCCTGCGCTGCGCGCTATGTTTGAAGAGACAACACTCAGCTTAAATGACCTGGTGTTGCCGATCTTTGTTGAAGAAGAACTCGACGATTACAAAGCTATCGACGCCATGCCCGGCGTGATGCGCATTCCAGAGAAACACCTGGCGCGCGAAATCGAACGTATTGCTAATGCCGGTATCCGCTCGGTCATGACCTTCGGGATTTCTCATCACACCGATGAGACCGGCAGCGATGCCTGGAAAGAAGACGGTCTGGTGGCGCGCATGTCGCGTATCTGTAAGCAGACCGTACCAGAAATGATCGTCATGTCCGACACCTGTTTCTGTGAATACACCTCGCACGGTCACTGCGGCGTATTATGCGAACACGGCGTTGATAACGACTTAACCCTTGCTAACCTCGGCAAACAGGCAGTCGTTGCCGCAGCAGCGGGCGCAGATTTCATCGCCCCTTCCGCCGCAATGGACGGCCAGGTACAGGCTATTCGCCAGGCGCTGGACGCCGCGGGCTTCACCGATACCGCGATCATGTCCTACTCCACCAAGTTTGCCTCTTCTTTCTACGGCCCGTTCCGTGAAGCCGCAGGCACCGCGCTGAAAGGCGATCGTAAAACCTATCAAATGAACCCGATGAACCGTCGGGAAGCGATTCGCGAATCGCTGCTGGATGAAGCCCAGGGAGCAGACTGCCTGATGGTGAAACCGGCAGGCGCGTATCTCGATATTCTGCGTGATATCCGCGAGCGCACCGAGCTTCCGATTGGCGCTTATCAGGTCAGCGGTGAATACGCGATGATCAAATTTGCGGCGATGGCAGGTGCAATAGATGAAGAGAAAGTGGTTCTGGAAAGCTTAGGCTCGATCAAACGCGCTGGCGCGGATCTGATCTTCAGCTACTTCGCACTGGATCTGGCTGAGAAAAAAATCCTGCGCTAATCACATTGTTGCCGGATGGCGGTTTCGCTTTATCCGGCCTACAGATCGTAGGCCCGGTAAGTCAAACGCCGCCGGCAATCATCCCGCCCGATAAAACGGCTTGTCTCCCAAAATTGTCGCCCGGTGCATAATGCGCCTCTGTGGCAGATAATCCGCATTCGCATAATGCTGCGTCACGCGATTATCCCAAATCGCCACATCGTTGGGCTGCCAACGCCAGCGCACCTGAAACTCCGGTTTAGTGATATGCGCGAATAAAAAACTCAGTAACGCCTCGCTCTCTTTTTCCGTGACATCGACAATTCGCGTGGTAAATCCTTCATTCACGAATAGCGCCTGCTTCCCGCTCACCGGATGCGTACGCACCACCGGATGCAACAGGGGCGGATGCTTCGCCACCGCTTCCAGCCAGCGCTGATGCTCCTCTGGCGTCTTGCGGTATTTATATTCCTGAAATGATTTACGAAAATCATGTTCTGCCCGCAGGCCGCTCAGCAACTGGCGAAACGGCTCAGACAACGCATCATAAGCGGCAATCCCACTGATCCACAGGGTGTCTCCCCCGGTCGATGGCAGCTCTTTTGCAGCCAGAATCGCCCCGGCAGGCGGCGTGTCGATAAAGGTCACATCGGTGTGCCAGTTATCGTTATCCGGCGGATTATCGTTATGGGTATCCAGCACGATAATTTCCTCTACCCCTTCGGCATGCGGATAGACCGGATGAATATGCAGATCGCCGAAACGCAGCGCCAGTGCGCGCTGCTGTTGCGGCGTAATCACCTGCTCACGCAGAAACACCACCTGGTGGCGCAGTACCGCGTGATAAAGCTGTTCAAACTGATTATCGCTCAGCGGACGCGTTAAATCCGCACCAGTGATTTGTGCGCCAATATACGGCCCCAGCGGGGTAATGCTCAAACGTTCACTCATTGTACTTCTCCATGCCAGGGCGTCAGGCGACGCTGAATCGCGCGCAGACCCAGTTCTAAAATAAATGCGATAACGGCAATGACCGCGATCCCTGCCAGCACCACATCCGTTGCCAGAAACTCACCGGCTGACTGCACCATAAATCCTAACCCTCGCGTGGCCGCGATCAGTTCAGCTGCCACCAGCGTCGACCAACCCACGCCAAGCCCAATGCGTAACCCGGTGAGGATCTCCGGTAATGCCCCCGGCAAAATAACAAACCACAGCACCTGCGCACGGCTGGCCCCCAGCGACTGTGCGGCGCGCACTCTCACCTGCTGCGCACTTTTCACCCCCGCCAGCGCCGACATCGCCACAGGGGCGAAAATCGCCAGATAGATCAGCAGGATCTTGGAGGTTTCACCGATGCCAAACCAAATGACCATCAGCGGTAAATAGGCCAGGGGAGGAACCGGACGATACAGTTCAATGATCGGATCGAGAATGCCGCGCATCGTAGGACTCAGCCCCATCGAGATCCCAACCGGAACGCCCAGCAGCACCGCCGCCAGCAGCGCGATAACAATACGCGTCAGACTCGCCGCCAGATGCTGCCACAGCGTTGCATCCATAAACCCTTGCGGCCCGGCAATGACGAGCAGCTTTTGTAAAACCTGTCCCGGTGGCGGTAAAAACAACGGACTGATTAACTGCAGCGCCGCCACCGTCCACCACACCGCCAGAATGACGGCCAGCGTACCGAGGCTTAAGGTAATCTGTCGCGAAAACGGCCAACGCCAGTTCAGCACCCGCTGGCGACGGGGTTTATCATTAATCACCACGCTCATGAGAATGCCTCCCGTTGTTCAAAGACACGACCTAACACGTACTCGCGCATGGCGATAAACTGCGGATCGGACTTAATGCTGCGGCTCGACTCTCCGGCCACAAAGCGACGGGCAAAATTGAGCGGCAGACGCTCCAGTACCCGGCCAGGGCCTGGGGACAGCAATACCAGTTCTGTCGCCATAAATACTGCTTCTTCAATATCGTGGGTAATCAGCAGCACCTGTTTACCGGTCTCATGCCACAGCTTCAGCAGCAGGGTTTGCATCTGCTCGCGAGTAAAGGCGTCGAGCGCGCCAAAAGGTTCATCCAGCAGCAACAGCTGCGGGTTGGCCGCCAGCGCCCGCGCAATGCCGACACGCTGACGTTGTCCACCGGAAAGCTGCCAGATAAAGCGTTTTCCCGCGCCCTCCAGCCCGACTTTCTGCAACATATCCAGGGCAATACGCTGGCGCAGCTGCTTGTCCACGCCCGCCAGTTGCAGACCAAAAGCCACGTTGTCCTGCACGTTACGCCAGGGCAGCAGACCTTCATTCTGGAAAACGACCCCGCGATCTGCCCCCGGACCGTCAACACTGTTACCCGCCAGCGTGATGCTGCCATGCTGATACGGCACAAACCCGGCAATCAGATTTAACAGCGTGGTTTTCCCGCAACCGGAAGGCCCGAGTACCACCAGCAGTTCACCACTATCGAGCGTCAGGTTGATATCCTCCAGCGCCGGTTTTCCAGCGTAGCTGGCGGCAAGATGAGAGATTTGCAGCATCATCGCCTCCTTATTTATTGCACGAAGCGATCGGTAACGTACTGGCTGTAATCTGTCGCGACAGCGGGGACTTTGCCCTGCTCTTTAAGGAACTGCGCGGTGTCGATAATCGCTTTGTTCACTGGGCCGGTTAGCTCAGCGGTTTGCTGTTGCTGTGTCAGGTAAGTGTTACCTTTCACCAGCCCCGGTACATCCGCCTCCGGTACGCCGCTCAAACGCGACAGTTTGCTGATATTCTCCGGCTGCTTCAGCCATTCATCAGGATTAGCGATATAAGGCTGCTGGGCATCGATAGCGCTTTTGGCAAAGGCTTTCACCACCTCAGGATGCTTCTCGGCAAAATCTTTGCGCACCACCCACACGTCAAGCGTCGGTGCTCCCCACTCGCCAACCTGTGAGGAGTCCGTTAACACCTTACCGTCTTTTTCCAACGCATTGACCGCAGGTGCCCAGACATACGCACCATCAATATCTCCGCGCTGCCATGCGGCAATAATCGCCGGTGGTTGCAGGTTCACAATCTCCACCTGGCCGGGTTTAATCCCCCAATGTTTCAACGCCGCCAGCAGGCTGTAATGGGTGGTGGAAATAAACGGCACGGCAATGCGTTTGCCAATCAAATCTTCCGGTTTACTGATGTTTTTCTTCACCACCAGCGCTTCAGAATTGCCGAGCTTTGATGCCAGTAGGAAAACCTCAATAGGCACCTGCTGGCTGGCAGCGACCGCCAGCGGGCTGGAGCCAAGATTACCGATCTGCACATCACCGGATGCCAGCGCACGAACGATGCTCGCGCCGCTGTCGAATTTGCGCCAGTCAACGGTCGCCCCGCTCTCTTTGGCAAAGGTGTTGTCCGCCTGCGCCACTTTGGCAGGTTCGGCGGAGGTCTGATAAGCAACGGTGACGTTCACCGCCTGCGCCTGAAATGCGATGAATGCCAGTGCGGCAAGAAGTGCGTTACGCGATGAAATAGCCATGATTGTCTGCTCCCCTGTCTTGTTATGGAGGCAGTATTTCGTTGCGGCACAATTTGATAAAGGAATTAAAAATTCTGGTTAATAGCGATCTGTTTTTAGAAAAAAAGCGGCAATAGTTAGCTATTTCGCTCATTACAGAACGTAGGCCGGATAAGGCGCTTGCGCCGCCATCCGGTAATCATATGCCTGATGCGCTGCGCTTATCAGGCCTACACTCGCTATAACACCCGGCAAATTATTGCGATTTTGTTACATTCGTTACATATCCGCGCCACGGTGATTGCCAGCGCGGTGATGGCAGGCATCATAGAGACCATTGTCAGGCAAGAGAGCAATATCATGATTCATGTTGTGCTGGTGGATGACCATGTGGTGGTGCGTTCCGGCTTTGCGCAATTACTCAGTCTCGAAGACGATCTTAACGTTACCGGTCAGTACAGCAGCGCAGCGGAGGCCTGGTCTGCACTTCTGCATGATGACGTCAGCGTCGCGGTAATGGATATCGCCATGCCGGATGAAAATGGTCTGAGCCTGTTAAAACGACTGCGGGCGCAAAAGCCCGGTTTTCGCGCCATCATTCTCAGCATTTATGACTCGCCCACGTTTGTGCAAAGCGCGCTGGACGCTGGTGCCAGCGGTTACCTGACCAAACGCTGCGGCCCGGAAGAACTGGTGCAGGCGGTACGCTCGGTAGGTATGGGCGGTCATTACCTGTGCGCCGATGCTTTACGGGCACTACGCGGCGGCGAGCAGCCCGCGCAGGTCCTGGAAGTTCTGACCCCGCGCGAGCGTGAAGTTTTTGATCTGTTGGTCAAAGGCGACAGCGTAAAAGAGATCGCCTTCAAGCTCGACCTCAGCCACAAGACGGTGCACGTTCATCGGGCGAACGTGCTGGGCAAACTGCAATGCCACAGCACCATCGATCTGGTGCATTTTGCCCTCGACCACCAGCTATTAACGGGGCATTAATGTCGCGTAACCTTCGGCATTGGGTTATTTCTCTGTTTATTCTGCTGGCCTGGGGATCGGGCTGGCTGATGCTGTGGACGCTGGGGTTTTACCTGACCCACAACGGCCAGCAGGCGGCGCTATTTCTGCCGCACGGCGTCTATCTCGCGCTGTTAATTCTGCTTTCTCGCCGTTACTGGCCCGCACTGGTGCTGCCCCCCCTGCTAATGTTGTTCTGGCTGCACAGCGAGCAATTACTGAATGGCTATATCCTGCTGGCTGCGCCGTTAATTAGCCTGATTCCGGCGAGCATCGGCCAGTCATACTGGCACCGCTTTCCCCTTTACTGGCAACGCTTAACGCTGCTGCTGGCCGCCGTAACGCTCACCTCATTGCTCAATACCGCCCTGCTTTCACCGTTTATCCAGAGCCCGGCAACGTTGATTGGCCTGGCGTCGTTTACCGGCGGCGTGTTGCTGACGCCGTTTGTCTATCTGATCTATGAATTTCTGCGCCAACAGCACCGCTATCATCTGCTCGGGCTGGATACCACCAATCCCCCACTGCGCACCTCGCTTATCATCTGGTGTAGCCTGTTTTTTATTATTGGCATCGGTACTCAGATGGTGCTGTCGCCGGAGATCGAGCGCCTGTTGCTGATCGTGGTGTTCTTACCGAACGTGGTGATGGCGTGGAAATTTGGCTGGCAGGGCGGCGTGTTGTCAGGATTGCTCGGCAGTATGATGATCACCATCGCCCGGCAAATCGGCGTCGGGTTCAGTAACTTACTGGAGCTGGAGATTTTCCTCGCCACCCAGGCGCTGCTCGGCATCGGGCTGGGGATCGCCATCAGCCGCCAGCAGCATCTGGCGCAAAATTTGCACCATTATCGCCAGCGTCTGGAAACCGAACTGGCGGCGCGTCGCGCGCTGACCGAACAGCTGATCCGCACCGAAGAAAACACGCGCAAAAGCCTGGCGCGGGAACTGCACGACGAAATTGGTCAGAACATCACCGCCATTCAAATTCAGTCGCAACTGGTCAAACGCGCGCCAGGCCCTGAGCAAACGCTCGAAGCAGCAAATCAGATCAACAACCTGGCCCGGCGTATTCACCATTCGACCCGCCAGCTACTTCGTCAGCTGCGCCCACCCGCGCTCGATGAACTGTCTTTTAAAGATGCACTACATCATCTGGTGAATGAATTTGCTTTTGCTGAGCGGGGTATTCGCTGCCGCTTTGATTATCAGCTAGAGAATACGCCAGAAAACGAAACGGTGCGCTTCACGCTGTATCGCCTGTTGCAGGAGTTACTCAATAACGTATGCAAACATGCCGATGCCAGCGATGTGTCGATTACGCTGCGACAGCGGGAACATTGCTTGTTTCTGGACGTCGCTGACAACGGCGTTGGTATTCTGCCAGAAAAAATCCCCGGTTTCGGTATCCAGGGGATGCGTGAACGGGTGAGCGCCCTTGGCGGTGAACTGACGCTCGAATCAAACAACGGCACGCGGGTAATTGTTAACCTGCCCACAAATTTGCAACAAACCAGCCGCTAACCAGGAAAAAGTCTTAGTCACTGCGGACTTTCTCTCATCCCCTTTTGCTTTCACTTTCCTATAGTCAGCACAAACGGAGACTGCCATGCATACACGCTCAGCCAGCGAAACAGACCAACAATACCGGGCGCTACGCCCCCGGCTGCTGATGTGTATGGTAATTGGTTACGCCGCGTTTTATCTGACGCGCAAAAGCGTTAACTACGTCCTCCCGGCACTGCAAACGGATCTGGGTCTGGATAAAGGCGATATCGGCCTGCTTGGGTCACTGTTTTATCTGACCTATGGTTTGTCGAAATTTACCGCTGGGCTGTGGCACGACAGCCACGGACAGCGGGCATTTATGGGAATTGGCCTGTTTGCTACCGGCGTTTTAAACGTGCTGTTCGCCTTTGGGGAATCGCTGACGCTGCTGCTGGTGGTCTGGACGCTGAACGGATTTTTTCAGGGCTGGGGCTGGCCGCCCTGTGCCCGACTACTGACCCACTGGTACTCGCGCAACGAACGTGGCTTCTGGTGGGGCTGCTGGAATATGTCGATCAATATCGGTGGCGCCATTATCCCGCTGATTAGCGCTTTTGCCGCCCACTGGTGGGGCTGGCAGGCAGCCATGCTGGCACCGGGGATAATCAGCATGGCATTGGGAATCTGGCTCACCCTGCAATTGAAAGGCACGCCCCAGGAAGAAGGATTACCCACGGTTGGGGAATGGCGGCATGACCCGCTGGAGCTACGCCAGGAGCAGCAAAGCCCGCCGATGGGGCTGTGGCAAATGTTGCGCACCACCATGCTGAAAAACCCGATGATCTGGTTGCTCGGCGTGTCGTATGTATTGGTCTACTTGATCCGCATTGCGCTCAACGACTGGGGCAATATCTGGCTGACGGAAAGCCACGGCGTGAATCTGCTCAGCGCCAATGCCACGGTGATGCTGTTTGAAGTTGGCGGCTTGCTGGGGGCGCTGTTTGCCGGATGGGGATCGGATCTGCTGTTCAGCGGTCAACGTGCGCCGATGATTTTGCTGTTCACGCTGGGGCTGATGGTTTCCGTCGCCGCACTGTGGCTGGCACCAGTGCACCACTACGCGTTACTGGCAGTGTGTTTCTTTACCGTGGGCTTTTTTGTGTTTGGCCCACAGATGCTAATTGGCCTCGCAGCCGTTGAATGCGGACACAAAGCGGCGGCAGGTTCAATTACCGGTTTTCTCGGGCTTTTCGCCTATCTGGGGGCCGCGCTGGCGGGTTGGCCGCTGTCGTTGGTCATAGAACATTACGGCTGGTCGGGAATGTTCAGTTTGCTCTCGGTTGCCGCTGTCTTTATGGGTTTATTGCTGATGCCGTTGCTCATTGCGGGCATTACCCCTTCTCTCAGTCAAAGGATAAAACAATGAAACTGACGCTTACCTCTACCCTGATTGCTTCCGCTCTGACGCTGGCGGCCTTCAGCAACGCAGCCCAGGCGCAGGGCCGCCTGGTGGTGTATTGCAGTGCCACCAACGAGATGTGCGAAACCGAAACCAAAGCCTTCGGTGAAAAATATGATGTGAAAACCTCATTCATTCGCAACGGCTCGGGCAGTACGCTGGCGAAAGTGGATGCAGAGAAGAAAAACCCGCAGGCGGATGTGTGGTACGGCGGTACGCTGGATCCACAATCTCAGGCCGGTGAAATGGGTCTGCTACAGCCGTATAAATCACCAAACCTCGAACAGATCATGGAGAAATTCCGCGATCCCGCAAAGGTCAAAGGTAACCTCTCTTCGGCGGTTTACGTCGGTATTCTGGGCTTTGGCGTTAATACCCAGCGCCTGAAAGAGAAAAACCTGCCGGTGCCAAAATGCTGGAAGGATCTGACCAAACCGGAATACAAGGGCGAAATCCAGATTGCTGACCCGCAAAGCTCCGGTACCGCCTACACCGCGCTGGCGACCTTTGCTCAACTGTGGGGCGAAGATCAGGCCTTTGATTACCTGAAACAGCTCAACGCCAACGTCTCTCAATACACCAAATCCGGCATTGCCCCGGCGCGTAACGCTGCCCGCGGTGAAACGGCTATCGGCATCGGCTTCCTGCACGACTACTCGCTGGAAAAAGAACAGGGCGCACCGCTGGAACTGATTTCTCCATGCGAAGGCACCGGTTATGAAATCGGCGGCGTCAGCATCCTGAAAGGTGCGCGCAACGTCGACAATGCCAAACTGTTCGTTGACTGGGTGCTGTCAAAAGACGCGCAGGAGCTGGCGTGGAAGAAAGGCAAATCCTATCAGATCCTGACCAACACCACCGCCGAGACCTCCCCTAACTCGCTGAAGCTCGACGACCTGAAGCTTATCAATTACGACATGGATAAGTACGGCTCGACTGACGTACGTAAGGCGTTGATCAATAAGTGGGTTAGCGAAGTTAAGATGGGTAAATAAGCCCACGTTGCGTTCATTTGCCGGGTGCGGCGTAAACGCCTTACCCGGCCTACATTACCGGAAACGCTATGTCACACACACTTGCACTCCATCCCGTGAAAAAACGGGATGCGATATTTCTTTGGGTTTTGCTCGGCTGGCTGGCGTTTGCCCTGCTGCCGAGCTGGAGCCTGGACTACGGTCTGCTGGAGTCAACGCGGGAAGAAATACTCGCCGCCTACGGCTGGTCGCAGTTCAATATCAGTTGGCTGTGGTATCTGCTGCCAAGTCTGCTGCTGGTGCGCCCATTCCATGAAGCCGGGCGCGAACAGCGCAGCCGCCATTATCTTGACGCGGGTTGGGCATTTTTCTGTATGGCCTTTATTGTCGCCAGCGCCACCCTTGAGGGTCGCGGCTTAGGCTATGCCACCATCGTGCTGTTTGTGGCGCTTGGCGCAATCATGACCCTGGCGCTCACCCGCCTCGAATGGCTGGGCGGTGACCGTTTCGTCATCGGCTCGCTTACCGCGATTGTCGCGCTGATCGGTATTTTTATCGTCTGGCCAAGCATCGCCATTTTCATTCCGATGTTCACCAACGACGCCGGGGAATTTGCCCCGCTGGCATTTATGAATGTGCTGTCGCAGGCGCATATCATTCAGGTGATCCTCAACTCGATTATGCTGTCGATTGCCGTCGGCGTCGGCTGTACCTTCTTTGGTCTGGTACTGGCTATCTACACCACCCGTATCGCCAGACGCAGCGCCATAATCGGACGTATCTTCTCGATTCTGCCGATCGTCACTCCGCCGTTTGTCGTCGGTTTAGGCGTCACGCTGATGATGGGACGCTCCGGTTACATCACCGAGTTTATGGTCGAATGGTTTGGTTTAACCAACACCAACTGGCTGTATGGCTTTACCGGCATCTGGCTGGCGCAGGTTCTGGCCTTTACGCCGATGGCGTTTATGATCCTCGACGGAGCAATCAAAACCATTCATCCGTCGCTGGAAGAAGCGTCATACACCCTGCGTGCCAGCCGCTGGCAGACCTTTAACGGCGTGTTTGTCCCGCTGCTGAAACCCGCACTGGCGAACGCTTTTTTAATCGTAGTGGTGCAGTCACTGGCCGACTTTAGTAACCCGCTGGTGCTCGGCGGTAACTTCGACGTGCTGGCAACGCAAATCTACTTCTACATCACCGGTTCGCAGCTCGACTACCAGGCCGCCAGTACGTTGGGAGCCTTCCTGCTGCTGTTCTCGCTGCTGGTATTCTGCGTGCAGTATATGTGGATTGGTAAACGCTCATACGTCACCGTTTCCGGCAAATCCTACCGGGGCGACGTACAGCCGTTGCCTGTGACGCTGGTATGGAGCGTGGTCGCACTGCTGGCAGTGTGGATTGCCTTTAACGCCCTGCTCTACGGCAGCATTTTCTACGGCAGTTTCACCGTCAACTGGGGCGTGGACTACACCCTGACGCTGGCGAACTTTACCAAACTGTTCGGTCAGGGGATGAGCGACGGCGCGTGGCCTTCACTGCTCGACACCCTGCTCTACGCCGGGATTGCCGCGCCGATCACCGCGATCTTCGGCCTGCTGATCGCATGGATCGTGGTGCGCCAGCAGTTTAAAGGCAAGAAGACCATCGAGTTCACCACCATGCTGTGCTTTGCCGTTCCGGGCACCGTCGCGGGCGTATCGTACATTCTGGCCTTTAACAGCGCCCCGGTGTATCTCACCGGCACCGCCGCCATCGTCATTATCTCGATGGTGATGCGTAACGTCCCGGTCGGTATCCGCGCAGGCATCGCGGGCTTAGGCCAAATCGATAAATCGCTCGATGAAGCCTCGCTCAGCCTGCGCGCCGGTTCGCTGCGGACCATTACGCATATCCTGCTGCCGCTGCTGCGCCCGGCGATCCTTTCGGCGCTGATTTACAGCTTTGTGCGCGCCATTACCACCGTCAGCGCCATTGTGTTCCTCGTCACGCCGGATACCCGCGTAGCGACGGCCTACATCCTGAACCGCGTGGAAGATGGCGAATACGGTGTAGCGATTGCCTACGGTTCCATTCTGATCGTGGTGATGCTGGCGATTATTTTCATCTTTGACTGGCTGATCGGCGAATCACGTACCTCCCGTTCAAAAGCCAAAAACCAGGCGTAATGGAGCGCACTATGACTCAGAAAAATTTCGTTGAACTGCGCAACGTCACTAAACGATTTGGCAGTAATACGGTAATCGACAATATCAACCTCACCATCCCGCAGGGGCAAATGGTAACCCTGCTCGGCCCGTCCGGCTGCGGCAAAACCACCATTTTGCGCCTGGTTGCCGGGCTGGAAAAACCGAGCGAAGGGCAAATTTTCATTGATGGCGAAGACGTCACCCATCGCTCTATTCAGCAGCGCGATATCTGCATGGTGTTTCAGTCCTATGCCCTGTTCCCGCATATGTCGCTGGGAGAGAACGTCGGTTATGGCCTGAAAATGCTCGGCGTACCGCGCGCAGAGCTGAAAGCCCGCGTCAAAGAGGCGCTGGCGATGGTGGATCTGGAAGGATTCGAAGACCGCTTTGTCGACCAGATCTCCGGCGGTCAGCAGCAGCGCGTGGCGCTGGCCCGCGCGCTAATCCTCAAGCCGAAAGTGCTGCTGTTTGATGAGCCGTTGAGTAACCTCGACGCCAACCTGCGTCGCAGCATGCGCGACAAGATCCGCGAGCTGCAAAAGCAGTTTGATATCACCTCGCTGTACGTCACCCACGATCAGAGCGAAGCCTTTGCGGTTTCTGATACCGTGCTGGTGATGAACAAGGGACACATCATGCAGATCGGCTCACCGCAGGATCTTTACCGCCAGCCCGCCTCCCGCTTTATGGCGAGCTTTATGGGCGATGCCAACCTGTTCCCGGCTACCTTCAGCGACAGATACGTTGATATCTACGGCTATCATCTGCCGCGTCCGCTGCACTTTGGTACGCAGGGCGAAGGGATGGTCGGTGTGCGCCCGGAAGCGATCACGCTCAGCGATCGCGGCGAGGAGAGCCAGCGCTGCGTGATCCGCCACGTCGCCTATATGGGGCCGCAGTATGAAGTGACGGTGGAATGGCACGGGCAGGAGATTTTATTGCAGGTCAACGCTACGCGCCTGCAACCGGACGTCGGCGAACAGTATTATCTCGAAATCCATCCGTACGGCATGTTTGTTCTGGCGGATGCGGCATAACGTTTTGTGGCTTTGTAAGCCGGATAAGGCGCTTGTGCCGCCATCCGGCAATGCCTGATGCGCTGCGCTTATCAGGCCTACAATGAACGAAGTAGGCCCGATAAACTCTCAGCTTCGCGCTTTTAGCGCGGCGATATCCGCAGGCGTGGTGCGACAGCACCCGCCAATTAACCGTGCGCCAGCGGCCTGCCACTGCGGCAGATAATCCGCCAGTTGCGCGCAATGCTCACCGTGATGATGCCAGGTTTTGCTCACCGCATCGTACTGCTCGCCCGAGTTCGGATACACCACCAGCGGCAGCGCCGTTAAACCGTGTAAATGCTGCAACGCAGCGGTGGTGTTTTCCAGCGCAATGCAGTTAATGCCTAGCGCCACCACCTGCGGATAACCCGCCAGCAACGCAACCACGTCACGCAGCGGCGTACCGTCGCTCAGGTGCTCGCTGTCGCACAGGGTAAATGAGAACCACGCCCGCGCACGCGGATATGCGGTCAACAGCTCAGCCAACGCCTCAATCTCGGCAAAATTCGGCAGGGTTTCGCAGGCCAGCAGATCGGCCCCGGCATCCAGCAAGGCTTCCATGCGCGGGCGATGAAACGCCTGGAACGCCTCAACGCTACAATGATAATCGCCACGGTATTCAGAGCCATCCGCCAGATACGCGCCGTAAGGCCCAACGGATCCCGCCACCAGCAGCGTTCCTGCCTGCGGGTTCTCTGCCAGATACGCTTCACGGGCTTTACGCGCCAGCTCCACGCTTTTGCCAATCAGCGCTTTCGACTGCGCTTCATCCAGACCTCGCGCGGCGAAGCCCGCCGGCGTCGCCTGATAGCTGGCAGTGATCGCGCATTGCGCCCCCGCCCGGTAGTAATCAAGATGCACTTCGCGGATAAGCTCCGGGTTTTCTACCAGCACTTTGGCTGACCACAGGCTGTCGGCTAAGTTACACCCTCGCGCTTCCAGCTCCGTCGCCATCGCGCCATCCAGCAGCAGGATATCCTGTTTATCAAGGAGAGCGCGTAACGGATTATTCTGCGACATGTTCTGGCTCCTGTTTTGCGTTTCGGGGTTGAGTAAGGAAATAAGCACCATAGCACAACGCAACAAACGGTAACCCGCACCACAACGCAATTCTCTGCGCTGGATCGAATGCCAGCCCTACACAGGCCACCAGGCACAGCACAAAACCTAATACCGGCACCAGCGGATACCACGGCGCGCGATAATGTAATTCACTCAATGCCTTACCTTGTTGCAGATGACGGCGACGAAAAACAAAATGCGAGGCGCAGATGCTCAGCCACACCGCCACCACCGCAAACCCGGAGATTGCCGACAGCGCAACAAATACCGTGTCCGGGGCCACCACGCTGGAAAATAGCGCCAGCACACCACCGAGCATACTGACCGACAGCGCCGTCAGCGGTACACCGTTTTTCGTTACTCGCGCAAAACAGGCAGGTAGCGTACGTTCATTCGACAGCGACCACAGCATGCGCCCGGAAGCATACAAACCGGAGTTCGCTGCAGAAAGAATAGCTGTCAGGATCACGAAGTTAAAAATATCAGCGGCGTACGGGATCCCTACTTTCTCAAATACCAGCACAAACGGGCTTTTCTCCACGCCCGCCTGCTGCATCGGGATCAGCGCCGCCAGCACAAACACGGTGCCAATGAAGAAAATAATCAGCCGCGCAATGGTGGTACGAATCGCCACGGGGATAACCTTGCGCGGGTTTTCCGTTTCACCGGCGGCAATGCCGATAAGCTCGGTCCCCGAAAAAGCAAAGTTCACTGCCACCATAGTCATCAAAATCGGTAAGCCACCGTGCGGGAACCAGCCTTCTGCCGTGATATTACTCAGCCCCGGCGCGGGCGAGCCATCCTGCATCGGAATAAAGCCGAAAATCGCCGCCCCACCGAGGATGATAAAGGCGATGATAGTGACCACTTTGACCAGCGAGAACCAGAACTCCCCTTCGGCAAAAAAGCGCGTGGAGATAACATTCAGACCAAAAATAATCGCGCAGAACACCACGCACCAGACCCATACCGGCACCTGTGGAAACCAGTACTGCATACAGAATCCAGCGGCGGTAAAGCTCGAACCCAGCGCCACGGTCCAGGTCAGCCAGTAAAGCCAGGCCACGGTATACCCGGTAGCCGGACCAAGATAGCGCGCGGCATAAACGTGAAACGCTCCGGTCTCCGGCATCGCGACCGACAGCTCGCCCAGACACTGCATAACCAGCCAGACCACCAGCGCGCCAATCAGATAGGCCAGCAGCGTTCCCGCCGCTCCAGTGGTGGAAATGATGTACCCGGTATTGAAGAATAATCCTGTGCCAATCACGCCGCCCAGGGAAAGCATAATCAGGTGACGCGTTTTCATTGTGCGCTTCAGTGGCGCATTTTGTTGTGTTGTTTGCATATAACCTTCTAAACGCATGGACATCTAAACATCCAAAGAAGGTTTGTTATACCGCGTTTGTTAACAGAATGCAAAGTCAACCCTGCACCAGACGCAGATGCCCGCGCCGGGCGCTTAATAGCGGTTGGGGATTAATAATCAGATACAAAAAGGGCCGCCAGCTCATAACGCCTCCGTTGCCATGTTTTATCTAAACTTTGGCAACACAGTTGACTGACGGCGTTAACCCGGAAGTGGGAATCAAATCTCCCCACTCCCACAACCGGATGAATGCTTAAGCACCGCTGGCCGGGATCGGCATCTGCGATTTGCGGCTCATCAGAATAAATACCGCCAGGCCTGCCAGCAAAATGCCCGGTGCAGAAGCCGCCATCACCCCTACCGTTCCGGTACCGAGCGCTAACATTTTCCCTGCCAGCAGCGGACCGCTCATCGCCCCCAGACGCCCGACTGCGACGGCGGTTCCCACGCCTGTGGCGCGGATCTGCGTGCTGTAAAACAGCGGCGCCAGAGCATACAACACGCTTTGCCCGCCGGTGGCGAACATCCCCGCCACAAATCCCGCCATTAGCATGCCGCTCAATGACGACACCGTACCCAGCGCCAGCAGTGAAGCCAACATCCCGGTGTAGATCAGCAGCGACATCACCACCGGGCGCAGTTTATCCATTAACGCCCCGAGAATTAACGTGCCGCTGGCCGCGCCAATTTGCAGAGCAAACATTACGCCTGCCGCCTGCGATGGCCGAAAGCCCTGCTCCACCAGCAGCATTGGCAGCCAGTTGATCAGCATATACACCACCAGCAGGGTGAAGAAATAGCACAACCACAGCAGCAGCGTGGCACTCGCCGTCGCTGGCGCAAACAGGGCCCGCAGCGGTGCGACGGCCACTTGCGTTTGTTGGGTATAAACCTGTGATTCCGGCAGCCAGCGCATCAACAGCGGCACCAGCAGCAGCGGGATCACCCCGCCTACCCAAAACACCGTTTGCCAGGCGGAGGCCAGACCGCTAAACCCGAGCGCTGCCGCCAGCGCCGCACCAATCGGCACACCACAGTACATCAGACTCACCGCCGTACCGCGAAAACGCGGGCCCGCCGCCTCGGAGGTCAGCGCGATCAGGTTCGGCAACGCCGCGCCCAGCCCGACACCTGTCATCAGACGGGCAAATACCAGCGATGAGAAATCCCAGGAAATCGCCGTCGCCAGCGAGAACAGGCCGAACAGCGCCACAGAGGCAATGAGAATACGCTTGCGGCCGTAGCGGTCAGCCAGCATGCCACCCACCAGCGCGCCGGGCAGCAGCCCGAGAATGCCCGCACTGAAGATCCAGCCCATCTGCATTTTATCCAGCGCAAACGCGTGGGCGATACCGACGGCAGCGATACCAGCGGCCTGTAAATCCAGCCCTTCCATCAGGGCAACTAAAAAGCAAAGCCCAACAGTCAACGTCAGGCGGTAAGATGCGGGGGTACGGGTCGTCATAAGATGTCCCTCTGAGGTCACGATGCAGGTGAATCGCGGCTGATACGTTGCCAGCCGCGTAATCATTTTTTATTTGCGGTTGCGCAGGTCCAGCGCCACGTCGACGATCATATCTTCCTGGCCGCCCACCATCCGACGTTTGCCCAGTTCCACCAGAATATCTACTGCGCTCAGGCCATAGCGTGCTGCCGCCACTTCGCAATGACGCAGGAAGCTGGAGTACACCCCGGCATAGCCCAGCGCCAGCGTTTCACGATCCACCCGCACCGGGCGGTCTTGTAGTGGACGCACTAAATCGTCGGCGGCGTCCATCAGTGCGTAGAGATCGGTTCCATGCTGCCAGCCGAGTTTTTCCGCAGCGGCGATAAACACTTCCAATGGCGCGTTGCCCGCGCCTGCGCCCATCCCGGCCAGGCTAGCGTCGATACGGTCACACCCCTCTTCTACCGCGGCAATGGAGTTCGCCACGCCAAGACTCAGGTTGTGATGCGCATGCATTCCGGTTTCCGTCTCCGGCTTCAGCACCGCTTTCAGTGCGCGGAAGCGGGCGCGAATATCGCTCATGTTCATTGCGCCGCCGGAATCGACCACATAAATACAGGTCGCACCGTAGTTCTCCATCAGCTTCGCCTGCTGTGCCAGGTTCTCCGGTGTGGTCATATGGCTCATCATCAGAAAGCCGACGGTATCCATGCCAAGCTCACGCGCATACTGAATATGCTGGGCCGACACGTCTGCTTCAGTGCAGTGGGTCGCCACGCGCACTACCCGTGCGCCGGCCTGATATGCATTTTTCAGGTCATGAATAGTGCCGATACCCGGCAGCAACAGCGTGGCAATTTTGGCATGCTTCACCACGTCCGCCGCCGCTTCAATCCACTCCAGATCGCTGTGCGCACCAAAGCCGTAGTTAAAGCTGGAACCTTGTAAACCGTCGCCGTGGGCCACTTCAATAGAATCAACCCGTGCGTCGTCCAGCGCTTTGGCTATCTGGCGCACATTCTCCAGCGAATATTGATGACGAATAGCGTGCATACCGTCGCGCAGGGTCACGTCAGAGATATAGAGTTTTTTACTGTTCATGCTGCTTCTCCTGCCTGACGAGCGAGGGACTGCGCCATCTTCTCAGCGGTCGCCAGCGCGCTGGAGGTCATAATGTCGAGGTTGCCCGCGTAGGCTGGTAAATAGTGCGCCGCGCCTTCCACTTCCAGATACACCGCAGTTTTCAGCCCAGAGAACTGGCCGATACCCGGCAGATTCACCGGTTTATCCTCCGGGATGACTTCAAACTGGACACGCTGTTTCAGGCGATAGCCCGGCACGTAGGCCTGCACCGCCGCCGCCATCTCATTAATAGACGCTTCAACTTCAACCTCAGAGGCCGCTTCGCTCAGCACATACACCGTGTCACGCATCCTCAGCGGCGGCTCGGCCGGGTTAAGGACAATAATGGCTTTGCCTTTTGCCGCGCCGCCGACCACTTCAATCGCCTTCGAGGTAGTTTCGGTAAACTCGTCGATATTGGCGCGGGTACCCGGCCCCGCCGATTTACTGGCGATCGAGGCGATAATCTCGGCGTAATGGACTTTTGCCACGCGAGAAACTGCCGCCACCATTGGGATGGTTGCCTGTCCGCCGCAGGTCACCATATTGACGTTCTGCTGATCAACGTTGGCTGCCAGATTCACCACCGGCACGCAGTAAGGACCGATTGCCGCGGGCGTCAGATCGATCAGGCGGATGCCTGGTTTAACGGCACGTAGCGCGGCATCGTTCTTCACATGCGCGCCTGCGCTGGTGGCGTCAAACACGATGTCGATATCGGCGAATTCCGGCATGGCGATAAGCCCTGTCACCCCTTCATGGGTGGTGGCAACGCCCATGCGTCGGGCACGCGCCAAGCCATCAGATTCTGGATCGATACCGACCATCACCGCCATTTCCAGATGCACGCCGTGACGCAGAATTTTTATCATCAAATCGGTACCGATGTTGCCGGAGCCGATAATGGCGACTTTACGCTTACTCATGACTGACTTCCTTTTGTAACCGCCGCTGAAAAGGTGGCGGCGACTGAACCAATACCGTCGATATGGGCTTCGAAACGATCGCCCGCATTCACCGCCACCATCGGGCCTAACGCTCCGGTGAGAATAATGTCTCCGGCACGCAGCGGCTCGCCGAGGCTGGCCATTTTGCGCGCCAGCCAAACGGCAGCGTTGATCGGATGTCCCAGGCATTCGCTGCCGCGTCCGCTGGAGACCTCTTCGTTGTTGCGCGTCATTTTCATCGCGCAGTTTTTCAGATCTAATCCTGCCGGACGCTGCGCCGGACCGCCGACCACATACACGCCACAGGAGGCGTTATCCGCCACGGTATCAACAAATTTGATCGACCAGTCGCGGATACGGCTGCCGACCACTTCCAGCGCGGGAAGTACCCACTCGATGGCGTTGTAAAGCTCGTCAAAAGTGGTGTCGGTATTGGGCAGATCGCGGTTCAGCACCAGCGCAATTTCGGCTTCAATACGCGGTTGCAACACACGGGAAAACGGGATGGTTTCGTTATCGCCATAACACATATCAGCAAACAGCGTACCGAAGTCCGGTTGATCGACACCCAGCTGTTGCTGCACTTTCGGGTGCGTCAGCCCCACTTTGCGCCCCACCACGCGACGCCCGCGCGCCACGTCGTACTGCACGTTGATGCGCTGAATGGCGTAGGCCGCTTCGGCGTTATCCACACCAATTAATTCACGCAGCGGGGCGATGGCTTCCCCTTTTTCTTCAGCCTGACGTAAATCGGCGGCTAGCTGCTCAATATTACGATTCGTCATGTCCGTTCCTTAAGGGCGTGTGAGGAAATTCAGCACCAGCTGGTTAAAGGCATCCGCATGCTCCCACTGCGCCCAGTGTCCGCAGTCGCGGTAGATATGCAGCTCAGAACCGGCAATTCCGGAGAGCAGGCGCAGACCGGCATCCATCGGTACGAAGCGGTCATTGCGTCCCCAGACAATCAGGGTCTGGGCTTTGATTTCACCCAGACGCGGGCTGAAATCCGGGAACTGTTTCGGGTTGGCCTCCAGACTCTGGACAAAGTTTTCCAGGTGATCGCGGCGCGACAGCATGTTGTTCAAACGCGCTTCGAACAGCGCCTCGGTCAGGTCGCTGGTGTCGAAGACAAAGATCTCCATCATCAGCTTCAGGTTCTCGATGGTCGGCTCACGATACAGCTGATTCAGGCGCTTGATACCTTCGGTCGGCATCGGAGTAAACAGGCTCATGCCGCCCGTTCCGCCGCCCATTAATACCAGTTTGCCCACGCGCTCCGGCCAGCTCAGGGTAAACGCCACAGCACTGTGGCCGCCCATCGAGTTACCCAGCAGGTGGACTGTTTGAATATCCAACTGATCGACCACGCTTTTCAGGATTCGAGCGTTGAGATCGGATCGCGAACCGCGGTTAACGATCCCATCGCTTTTGCCCCAGCCAGGACAATCCAACAGGATCACCCGGTATCCGGCCTGTACCAGCGGATCGATATTTCGGCTGAAGTTTGCCCAGCCCGTCGCGCCAGGACCTGAGCCGTGCAGCAGCACGACGGTCTCTTCGCCCTGCCCACAGTCATTGAAATGCACGCGTAGGGTTTCGCCTGCTTCCTGCACCTCCAGAAAACGACTGGTAGCGGCTTCGGTTTGCGGTTGGTAAGTCATGATGTTCTCCTGCATATTTAGTTCTGCGTAGTGGCGCTCAGGGAGCCGAATCCGGCGATCCACTCCGGGATCGGGCGGTAATAACGGCCTTCGCTGCGCCAGTTGCCAAAGGCAGAAATGGCGGCAAAGGCGGCAACCCAGGTTTTAACTTCGTGCGTTGATTTGCCCGCCATCGCGGACAGCTCTTCGTTACTGACCGCGTCCAGCTCCTGCAAACGCCCCTGCTCAAGCAGCGTCATAAAACGGTTATCCCAGACGGGGTTAAGCGGGTGCAGCGTGTTTTGATCGACCACAAACTTCTCGGCGGCGCTGATCACCCGCTGCTGGCGCAGCTCACGCTCGTTTTCAGGCAACTGTTTGCCGCTACCGAGCAGGCGGTCACGCATATGGGCATCGGCCTTCGCCAGTTCCGGTACCGGCGGCTGATGCGACAGACCACCGGAGCCTAAAAACAGCACGCGCTTATTCAGCGAGCTGGCGAAACGGCCAATCGCTTCACCGAGCATGCGGGTGCGCTGAAAGCCCGGCAGCGGCGCGGCGACGCCGTTAATAAACACTGGCAGCACCGGCACCTTATCCAGGCCGCCGAGCAAAAACTCCAGCGGCTGCGCGAAGCCATGATCGACCTGCATGTTGTAGGACACGGCGAGATCGATACCGCTTTTCATTACCGCGTGGGCGCAGGCTTCAGCCAGATCTGTCGGCACCGGCAATTCCCCCGCCGCGCTACCAAAATCGCCGATCGCCGTAGCGCCAACGCCTAAACAGAACGGCGGCATCACGTCGTAGAAAAATCCGTTGTAGTGATCGGGGGCAAACAGCACGACCAGTTCAGGTTCGAACGCCGCAATACGTGCCCGAGCGCTGGCGATCACGCCGTTAACCTCGTCGAGCACAGCCTGTGCCGGGTCGACATAGCCCACCAGCGGCGAATGGGAAAGACAGTGAAGATAAGCGTGCATATCAGGCAACCTTTTCAACAGGAATGTCGGCAGTAGCGCGAGTGAGCGTCATCACCGACGCCAGTTTATTCAGGGTGCTGCCCAGGGTTTGCGGAATGGCGATGGCGGCCACGAAGCGGTCCGGGCGCATGACTACCAGCGCGGCGTTGTGCTGGGCAAACCACGCGCGCAGGCGGTTTTGTGTATCGCCAATGCGGGTAACGCCATCGTGGTTATCCTGATCGGTATGTATCTGCGTCTCCGGCACGACCTGGATAAAACACGTCCCCAGCGCCTGCCACTGTTGGATCTGCGCCTCGCTCATGCCCCATAGCGGGTTACAGCCCCAGCCAATCACCGCGAAATTCGGTCCGATGACGTTGTCGAGCAACGTCGCTTCGCCCGATTCCAGCGTCACCTTCGGCTGGATAAACATCTTGCCGACCGGTGAAGTTTTCGCGTTGCCTTCACGCACCAGCGCCCCGGCGTGGTACTGCGGCATCGGCTTAAAGCGCATTTCAAGGAAGTAGCGTTTGACCGGCGGAATATAGTTCAGCAGCCAGGAAACCCCATCGCGCACCGCACCATGCCAGCGTTTGGGCGGTGCAAGTACGTTGCCTGCGGTCACAGAGAGGTCGATCATCGCTTTGGCGTGGTCGCGACGTTCCTGCTGGTAGGTATTCAATAGCGCATCGCCGGCTTTACCGTTAATCACCAGCGCCAGTTTCCATGCCAGGTTGAAAGCATCGCGCATGCCGCTGTTGTATCCCTGACCCTGCCAGACCGGCATAATGTGCGCCGCATCGCCCGCCAGCAGCACGTGGTCAATACGAAAACGTTCGGCCAGACGGGCGTTATGGGTATACACGCGCTGGCGGATCAGCTCGACGTTGTCCGGGTTCGGCAGCACTTTGCTCAAGAGCTGACGCATATTCTGCGGCTCGCTAAGCTGCGCTTCAGTTTCCCCCGGCATCACCATAAATTCGAAACGGCGCACCGCGTGCGGCAGTGCGGCGGAGACGTACGGTCGCACCGGATCGCAGCACAGATACACATGCGGCGTGCTGAGCGGATCGTTGGCGATATCCACTACAATCCACTGATTCGGCGCGGTTTTACCTTCAAACGGCACGTTCAGCGAGCGTCTGACGTTGCTGCCGCCGCCGTCACAGGCCACCAGCCACTGGGCCTTCACCGTTTCACGTTGATCGTCCGGCGCTTTCAGATTTAGCGTCACTTCGCCGTTTTGCTGGCTGAAGGCCTCCAGTTCGCGGGAGAACAGGCAGCGCACGTTGGGAAAACGCGACAACCCTTCCAGCATCACCGCGTCCACCTGTGGTTGAATAAACGCATTGCGGCGCGACCAGCCAAACTCGTCGGTCATCGGCTGGATATCAGCAAAGCAGCGGCCTTTCGGGGTGAGAAAACGCATTGCGTGCCACGGCGTGGTGTGCGGCAAAACGCGCTCGACCAGCCCCACAGACTGCATAGTGCGCAGCGCTTCATCGTCAATGCCGATGGCGCGAGGATAGTCGATCAGCGTGTCGAGCTTCTCCACTACCAACACCTCAATGCCCATCTGGCCAAGATAGTTGGCCATCATCAGCCCTACCGGACCAGCGCCGGCAATCGCTACCTGCGCGGTATGCTGCACAGCGGGTTGGATATCCGGTTTTTTTGTTGTCATTTCAGAACCTCACGACTCGGACAAAACGCAATTGCAGACCCTGGTGAGGCGCAATCTGTTTTGTTAAAAATATGTGAATAATTTTTTGTTGTGCGGTCAGTATAGAAGCGAGTTTTTGCGCTACAATCAAAACATGCCAGGATGTGCACTAAGTGCACAACGTTGTTTTACCTGTAGATTTGTCAATGAATATGAAAAATGACGAGAGCACTGAGTACAAAACCGTACGCGGATTAACGCGCGGATTAATGTTATTAAATATGTTAAACCGGCTCGATGGTGGGGCCAGTGTTGGCTTACTTGCTGAGTTAAGCGGCCTGCATCGCACCACGGTCAGACGGCTGCTGGAAACCCTGCAGGATGAGGGTTACGTCCGGCGCAGCCTGTCCGATGACAGCTTTCGCTTAACCATTAAAGTCCGCCAGCTCAGCGAGGGGTTTCGTGACGAGCAGTGGATTTCTGCACTCGCCGCCCCGCTGCTGGGGGATTTGCTGCGCGAGGTCATCTGGCCGACCGACGTTTCCACGCTGGATGTGGACGCGATGGTGGTACGTGAAACCACCCACCGTTTCAGCCGCCTGTCGTTTCACCGGGCGATGGTAGGGCGTCGTTTACCACTGCTGAAAACCGCATCCGGCCTGACCTGGCTGGCATTTTGTCCGGAGAATGAACGGCAGGAACTGATTGAGATACTCGCCTCCCGACCGGGAGAAGAGTTTCAGCTTGCGCGCGAACCGCTGAAGCTCAATGCCATTTTGTCCCGCGCGCGAAAAGACGGTTTTGGTCAGAACTTTCGCTGTTGGGATCAGGAAGAGAAAATCGCTTCTATCGCCGTCCCCATCCGCAGCGAACAGCGGGTGATCGGCTGCCTGAATCTGGTGTATATGGCCAGCGCCATGACCATCGAACAGGCTGCGGAAAAGCATCTTCCGGCCTTACAAAAGGTGGCGAAACAAATAGAGGACGGCGTCGAGTCGCAGGAGATTTTGGTTGCCGGGAGGTGAGATGGATCACAGTTATGCGGATTATCTGATTGATAGCTGGCATAACTCACTATCCGGCCGATAAAACTCTGTGACCTCTTGCCCAAAAAATATCTTCATTACATAGTGTGCATTCGTTTTCTGCCAGGAGGCTGCATGTTAAAGGTCATTGCTGAGGATTTCATCAAACCTGAGTATATTGAAACCGTTCTCCCGTTGTATCGTGAGCTAATATCGGCAACGAAGAAAGAACCGCACTGCATTGCTTACGACCTCTATATTGATGAAAAAGATCCGGGGCATTTTATTTTTATCGAAGAATGGCCAAACCACGCGGCTCTCGATGAACATTGTGCCAGTGAGCATTTCCAGCGACTTGTACCATTAATCGATCAATACACGCGCCAGGAAGCACGTTACATACTGATGGATGACGTGGTAAATCCGGCAGTCTCGTGATAATGAAGAAAGTAGTTGGAATACTGTTAATTATGTTTTTGGCAGAATGCTCAACACCAGGAAAGACAGTCTTTTACTTCCCTGGTCGCTGAGGGCTTAAAGCCTCTTCAAAAGAGGCTTTAAGCTTTGCAACAATGCATCCCACGGATTACAAAACGGAATCATCACTGTTCCAGCTGTATTGTTATTTAGAGTTTATACTCCATTATTACTGTTCCAGATATTAAGCGCATTTTTACGAGGCCATTTTCATCGCGGCACCAATAACTGCCATACACATACTGCTCGCAAGTAAAACAATAAACCAATATATATAATTATTAAACTTTGTAAATAACCAGATAAATCTAAGCAATGACAATGCAGCAATAGAAATAGAAGACACAAACATTGTAAATATATAAATACCAGAAATTATCCATCCTGCTTCTTCGTAAATACTCTTCATTGTAAAAATAAGGATAGATAAGTAAAATGCTGATAAAGCAAGCCCGCTCAGAAAATCATAATAATCGATGTATGTGATGTTTTTATCTTTCTGCGGAAGAGCTATAAACTTTTCAAGTTTCTCATTGTCTACTCGTGACAAAAACCGATTAATTAGCGGAGTAAACATCACTAAAATCATCACCAAATGAATGAATAGTAAAGAAAGTTTAATTCTGTCATCAACCGATTCATTCTGTGGCCAGATAGATATTATTTCATAATCCATTTTTGCAAGGAGAAAAAAGCAAATGGCCGATGGTATATATTCAGAAGATATAGCTTTCCATATTTTTTTAAAAATCACTTATATTACCCCATTAGTTATACCGGTGAATCACTATTAGTTAACCGCGCTACTAATCTGCAAATAGTTGGCGATCATATTTATTTAATACGGATAATATATATCTATTCAGAAACGGATTGCTACCTACTAATTTTATCACTACATACCTGAATCACGTAAATTACACATATCAAAAAAAAACCGAAACCCGCTCCTGAAAAGAGCAGCGTTCCGGTTTTTATTCAGTCTGAAGGGTTTCAGACTTTAAGCAGTTTCACCGTCGCGTCGATGTCAATTTCATCTTCCGAGAAGATCAGCGTCGTGCCCTGGAAGGTAGTGATGGCCAGCTTTTTCAGCGTGCGCATTTCACCAGGCTTGACGTCTGATTTCGGTCGGATGCTGTTCATCAGCACGCCGACAGACAGCACAGCATTTTCTTTGTCGATACGGGTCTCTACAGGGACTTCTTCGCTGTAGACCAGGAATGACTTGATCGAGGTGAGCTTCAGACGCTCGCCTGCAATATAGATGTACTTGCTGTCTGGTATGACTTTTACCGCGTAGGCAGACAAGCCTTTGTTGTTGGTGGTGGGCTCAAAAGTCACCGCCGCGTCTTTCTTGATCAGCTCAGGATTAGCAACCTTAATCACATGAAAATAGCGGTTGTCGCCGTTTTCATCTTTGATAAATCCAAAGCCTTTATCTTTAAACCACGTTGTGATTGTTCCGTTCATTGCTGTTTCCGCCTGATTAAACCTATTACTCGTAGAGTATACCTACTCAATTTGCGCGCAGTGTAAAACACAGGCCATGTCTTTGGCTACTCGTTACCCCAACGATTGAGGAACTCCGCGATATCATCGATACGCTGAGCGTCGACACCTGCCACGGTTGCCATCTCCTGCTGTGCTTCTTCGCTGATCTCTTCGTTGTTCATCAAACGGGTGATCAACTGCTGGAAGTAGTGCGCCAGCGCGTCACGTTCTGTGTCGCTCACCGGCTTTGCGGCCTCGGTCGCGTACTCGTCGGCGATATCATAATATTTTAGCGGAATGTCGTTGTTCATCAGTTGCTCCGGGGTAAATGCGTGTGCCAGCAGTTGCCTGCCGCGTCTGATGTGAATGATAGCATTCTTATTTCATGGTTCGCGATCTGTTTTATTGGCCACTATGATTTACATATATCAATAATGTTTTCTGGCGCCACTTCGTATTTAATAAATCTTTCCGTATTTAAATAACAGCATTCTTATTCAGTTCGATATAATGGCTGCGAATTAAATAACGAGCCACAAAGGGAATATTAAATTACTTTAATTACATAATTGATATCTGTAATCTGCAGTTGGCCCAATCTCATCGCTAGTCGCCCATTTGCCCACATTCATCTTCTGGACAACACTCTACGATGACACCACTGACCCAACACGTGGAGCAAACACCATGAACATCACGCAAATCCGTAACGCCACACAGCACATCACCTTTGGTGGCAAAACCTTTCTGATCGACCCTATGCTGGCGGCAAAAGGTACTTATCCGGGCTTTGCCGGTACGGCACGCGCCGAGATCCGCAACCCGACCGTTGATCTGCCTGTCGATATCGACACCCTGCTCAACGTTGATGCGCTGATCGTGACCCATCTGCATGAAGACCACTGGGATGAAGCCGCGGCTCGTGTCGTACCGAAAGACAAACCGATTTATGTGCAAAACGATCGCGATGCGCAGGTACTGCGGGAACAAGGTTTCACGCAACTGACCGTACTGACGCAAAACACTGCGCTTGGTGATATCACCCTGCGTAAAACCGGCGGCCAGCACGGTTCGGATCGCACTTACGCCATCCCGCAAATGGCTGAGCGTCTGGGTGATGCCTGCGGAGTTATCTTCCAGCATCCGGCGGAAAAAACGCTGTATCTGGTCGGGGACACAATCTGGCGCGACGAGGTGGAAACCAACATGCGGACTTTCCAGCCAGGCGTGGTCATTGTGAATGCAGGCTTTGCCCACGTTATCGGGTTTGGCCCAATTATCATGGGCGCGGAAGATGTGCTAAAAACCCACTTCACGCTGCCCGAAGCACAAATTGTGGCGACCCACATGGAGGCGATTAACCACTGTCTGCTGACCCGCGCGGCCTTGAAAGAGTACGCCTGCGACAACCAGATTGCGCAATTTGTTAACGTGCCGGAAGATGGCGAAACCCTGACGTTTTAAAATCCACAGAGGACTCGTATGCAACCGCTTAACGTCGCCATTGTTGCCGTGGAAGATTTCAGCCCGTTCCACTTCTCGGTGCCGTGCATTATTTTCAGTGACAAAGTGGCGGCGAAAAAGCGTTTTGAGGTGCAACTGTGCGCCGAACAGCCGGGCATCGTTTCCTCGCAGGATGGCTTCTCCATCAACGCAGCCTACGGCTATGAAGCGGTGGAGGCCGCCGATATTGTGGTGATCCCCTGGTGGGGCACCACAGCACATCGGCCACCACAAAGCCTGCTTGATGCGCTCAATCGTGCGCGACAAAACGGCGCGCAGATTGTTGGATTATGCCTGGGTGCGTTTGTCCTCGGCTACGCCGGTCTGCTGGATGGCAAACGGGCGGCTACGCACTGGGAGTTCGAGCAGGATTTTCAGGCCTGCTTTCCGGCCGCTCATCTGGATATCAACGCGCTGTATGTGGATGACGACGGTATTATTACCTCGGCAGGCACCGCCGCCGCGCTGGATTGCTGCCTGTACGTCATCCGCCAGCGTTTTGGCAGCACGGTGGCGAATCAGATTGCCCGACGGATGATTGTGCCGCCACATCGCGAGGGCGGCCAGGCACAGTTTATCGAGCAACCGGTGGCGAAAAATACCAAAGATCAGCGCATCAACGTCCTGCTCGACTATTTGCGCCAGCATCTCCATGAACCGCATAATCTCGACGAGCTGGCGCAACGGGTGATGATGAGTCGTCGCACCCTCACCCGTCATTTTATGAAGGCCACAGGGTCAAGCGTGGCCGAATGGTTGATTGCCGAGCGCCTGCGCCGTAGCCAGACGTTGCTGGAGTCCAGCCAGTTACCCGTTGAACGCATCGCCGAACAGGTTGGTTTTCAGTCGCCCGTCACCTGGCGCCAGCATTTTAAATCCCACTTTGGCGTTAGCCCGGCTGAATGGCGTAAAACCTTTCGCGGTGATTAGCTTCTTTTTTGCGCCAGCCAGATGGTGTGCCCGGCGCAGTGCGGATCTTCCATCACCATCTCGACCACCGCAAAACCGTGTGCTGACAGCAGTGCCCGGTATTCATCCGGGGCGAGGCTGGCGTGAAACAGCGGCTCACCTTCAAATTGCCCCATCGCGATACCGTTGTCCGTACCGCTGGTGAACATCAGCGCGCTGCCGGGATGGCTGAGGCGGTCAAAAATCGGGAACATCTTTTGCTGGTCCTGCTGAGTTAAATGGAAAAAGCTGTCCCAGGCGATCAGACCATCGAAAGTCTCATTGAGTGCCAGCTCGCGCATATCCTGTTCCAGCCAGCGCTGTGCGGGAAAAGTGTTTCGGGCCCGCGCCAGCATCGCCGGGGAACCATCAACGCCGGTAAGCTGAAAACCCTGCTGGATAAAATAACCGGCGATCGGCTGGCCGTTGCCGCAGCCAATATCCACAATGCTGCCCTGCCCGCCCATCACGGAAATAAATTTATCGAGCCAGCGTTTCTCGAACAAGGTGCGCGAGCGCTGGCTGGCAAAAGCATCCGCATGGCGTCGGTAGATGGACAGAATATTTTTTGCCGCAGAATCGCTCACAATGTCCTCACTTTTTTCTTCTGTTAGGTATAACGGCGATAAATCCTTCAGCACGCTATCCTCAAACCCTGGAATGCGCCTCGCAGAACCCATGCGCAAATACCCCAAAACCGTCCCGCTGTGGCATCATAGCGCACAGATAACGTCATTACAGGGGTGATAAACGTGAAACCGGTAACGCTATACGATGTGGCAGACCATGCAGGCGTCTCTTACCAGACCGTCTCTCGCGTCGTGAACCAGGCCAGCCACGTTTCCGCAAAAACCCGACAGAAAGTTGAGGCCGCGATGGCGGAACTCAATTACATTCCTAACCGCGTTGCACAGCAGTTGGCTGGCAAACAGACGCCACTGATTGGCGTTGTGACAGCAAACCTTGCCCTGCATGCCCCCTCACAAATCGTTGCTGCCATAAAATCCCGCGCCGACCAGTCCGGTGCCAGCGTGGTGATCGCCATGGTCGAGCGCAGCGGCGTTGAGTCCTGTAAAGCCGCGGTCCACAATCTGCTTTCTCAACGCGTAACCGGGCTTATCATCAACTATCCGCTGGATGAAGAAGATGCCATTGCCGTGGCCGCTGCCTGCGGTACGGTGCCGGTGCTGTTTCTCGATGTCTCTGACCTGACGCCAATTAACAGCGTGATTTTCTCTCATGACGACGGCGCGCGCCTTGGCGTTGAACATCTGGTGCAGCACGGACATCAACGGATCGCCCTGCTGAGCGGGCCGCACACCTCCGTTTCGGCAAGGCTTCGGCATGCGGGCTGGCACAAGTATCTGGCACATTACCAGCTACAACCCGTAGCGGAGCTGGAAGGCGACTGGAGCGCGATGTCTGGTTTTCAGCAAACGATGCACATGCTGAATAACGGTAACCTCCCTACCGCCATGCTGGTCGCTAACGATCAAATGGCGCTGGGCGCGATGCGGGCAATCAGCGAGTTCGGTCTGCGGGTCGCCGTGGATATATCGGTAATTGGCTACGATGACACCGAAGACAGCGCCTGTTACATCCCACCGCTGACCACCATCAGGCAGGATTTTCCGTTACTGGGTGAAACCAGCGTCGACAGGCTGCTGCAACTCCCACGTGGCGAATCAACCGTGGGTAACCAACTGCTGCCTGTCACCCTGGTCAAGCGCAAAACGGTTCTGCCTCCCGATACGCAAACCACCACTCCCCAGGCGCTGGCTGATTCCCTGATCCAGCTGGCACGGCAAGTTTCTCAGCTCACACCCAAATTGTGAACGCATAACAATTGTGTGAGTCAGTTCACTTATTGAACGCTCCATCCTTTACAGAAAGGAGCGCTTGTTCGTATTTTGATTGAAATTGTGAGCGAGTAACAAATTCAAACAGGATACCGTTATGAACCTGAACACAGATTCACTCTCCGCTGTTCTGGCCCGCCGTGACTGGGAAAATCCCGGCGTCACGCAGCTCAACCGCCTGGAGGCGCACCCGCCTTTTTGTAGCTGGCGCTCAGCGGATGATGCACGTACCAATCAGCATTCGAGTCAGTTACGCTCGCTGAATGGCCAGTGGCAATTTGCCTGGTTTGCCGCACCGGAGGCAGTACCGGAAAGCTGGCTGACAAGCGATCTGCCACAGGCAGACATCATCAACATCCCTTCTAACTGGCAGATGGACGGTTACGATGCGCCAATTTATACCAACGTCACCTACCCAATCCCGGTGAATCCTCCGTACGTTCCGGCACAGAACCCCACAGGATGTTACTCGCTCACATTTAATATCGAAGACGCGTGGTTAGAGGAAGGTCAGACGCGCATTATTTTTGACGGGGTCAATTCCGCGTTTCATCTGTGGTGCAACGGTCGCTGGGTCGGTTACGGTCAGGACAGCCGTCTACCGTCTGAGTTTGATCTTAGCGATTATCTGCTGCGCGGCGAAAACCGTCTGGCTGTGATGGTGCTGCGCTGGAGCGACGGCAGCTATCTGGAAGACCAGGACATGTGGCGCATGAGCGGTATTTTTCGCGATGTCTCCCTGCTGCATAAGCCCACTACGCAAATCCGTGACCTGCGCATTAATACCCGTTTTAATGACGACTTCAGCCGCGCCACGCTGGAAGCGGAAGTCAGAGTGGGTGGCAACGAGAGCGAAGATTTACGCGTCACCCTGCAATTGTGGGAAGGTGAAACGCTCAGCCACGAAACGACCTCACCGCTCGGCAGCGAGATCATTGATGAACGCGGCGCTTATCATGACCGGGTGACTCTGCGTCTGAACGTCGAAAAACCGGCGCTGTGGAGTGCCGAAACACCCAATCTGTACCGCGCCGTTGTGCAGTTACACACCGCGGGCGGAGTGCTGATTGAAGCGGAAGCCTGTGACGTTGGTTTTCGTCAGGTTTGTATCGAAAACGGCCTGTTGCTGTTAAACGGCAAGCCGCTGTTGATTCGCGGTACCAACCGTCATGAGCACCATCCGGTCAACGGCCAGGTGATGGACGAGGCGACGATGGTGCAGGATATTCTGCTGATGAAGCAGAATAACTTTAACGCCGTGCGCTGCTCACATTACCCGAACCATCCGTTGTGGTACACCCTGTGCGATCGCTACGGTCTGTATGTGGTCGACGAAGCCAACATTGAAACCCACGGCATGGTGCCGATGAATCGCCTCACCGACGACCCCGCATGGTTGCCTGCCATGAGCCAGCGCGTCACGCGCATGGTGCAGCGCGATCGCAACCATCCGAGCATTATTATCTGGTCACTGGGCAATGAATCCGGCCATGGTGTCAATCACGACGCGCTCTACCGCTGGATAAAATCAGAAGACCCGTCACGCCCGGTACAATATGAAGGCGGCGGCGCAAATACCGCGGCGACCGACATTATTTGCCCGATGTACGCCCGCGTAGATCAGGATCAGCCCTTCCCCGCAGTCCCCAAATGGTCGATTAAAAAGTGGCTGTCGATGCCCGGCGAGCAGCGTCCGCTGATCCTTTGTGAATACGCCCACGCCATGGGCAACAGTTTTGGCGGCTTCGCCAAATACTGGCAAGCGTTCCGCCAGTATCCGCGCCTGCAGGGCGGGTTTGTCTGGGACTGGGTGGATCAGTCGTTGATTAAATATGATGATAACGGCAAGGCATGGTCAGCCTACGGTGGCGACTTTGGCGACACGCCTAACGATCGTCAGTTTTGCATGAACGGACTGGTGTTCGCCGATCGCACTCCGCATCCGGCGTTATACGAGGCCAAACATGAACAGCAGTTCTTCCAGTTCACGTTACTGCCGGGCGCTGAACGCCAGATTGAAGTGACCAGCGAATATCTGTTCCGCCGCAGCGATAACGAAGTTCTGCACTGGTCGATTGCTCAGGACGGCAATCCGCTGGCCGCCGGAGAAATCGTTCTGGATATCGCCCCACAGGGCCGCCAGGTGATTACCCTGCCTGATGTCCCGATGCCGGAAACCGCAGGCCAGCTGTGGTTGACAGTGCGCGTAGAACAACCTCAGGCAACCGCATGGTCAGACGCCGGGCATATCAGCGCCTGGCAGCAGTGGAAGCTGGAAGAAAAACTCAGTCTGGCACGGCAGCCAACTCACTGTTTCGCGCCACAGCTTAACGTTAGCGAAAACATCTTTACCGTTGAGAACGATAACAAGCGCTGGCAATTCGACCGTCAGTCTGGCCTGCTGACACAGTACTGGATTGGCGATAAAGCCCAACTGTTAACCCCACTGACCGACCAGTTCACCCGCGCACCGCTGGATAACGATATCGGTGTGAGCGAATCAACCCGCATCGACCCTAATGCCTGGATTGAACGCTGGAAGGCTGCCGGTCATTATCAGGTCGAAGCAACGTTACTGCACTGTGCTGCCGACACGCTGAGCAATGCGGTACTGATCGCCACCGAACATGCGTGGCAGTATCAGGGTGAAACGCTGTTCGTCAGCCGAAAAAGTTACCGCATCGACGGCAAGGGTGAAATGCAAATAACGGTGGATGTCGACGTTGCCAGCGGTACGCCGCATCCGGCCCGTATCGGCCTGAGCTGCCAGCTGGCGCAAGTTGCGGAGCGAGTGAACTGGTTAGGTCTCGGCCCGCATGAGAACTACCCGGACCGTCTGGGCGCCGCCTGTTTCGATCGCTGGGATCTGTCGCTTGATGAGATGTACACCCCGTATGTTTTCCCGGGCGAAAACGGTCTGCGCTGCGGCACGCGTGAACTGCACTACGGCGCGCACCAGTGGCGCGGAGACTTCCTGTTCAACATCAGCCGCTTTAGCCAGCAGCAACTGATGGAAACCAGCCACCGCCATCTGCTGCAACCTGAGGCGGGCACCTGGCTCAATATTGATGGCTTCCATATGGGCGTCGGCGGCGATGATTCGTGGAGTCCTTCCGTGTCGCCGGAATTCCAGCTAAGCGCCGGACGCTACCACTTCCAGTTCGTCTGGGGCCAAAAATAATAATATAAGCAGGGCAGGTTGATACCTGCCCGCATTTATAGGAAGTCTGTTATGTATTATTTAAAAAACACTAACTTTTGGATGTTCGGCTTTTTCTTCTTCTTTTACTTTTTTATTATGGGTGCGTATTTCCCCTTCTTCCCTATCTGGTTACACGATGTAAACCATATCAGTAAAGGCGACACCGGCATCATCTTCGCCTGTATCTCACTGTTTTCTTTGTTATTCCAGCCAATTTTCGGACTACTGTCCGATAAGCTTGGTCTGCGTAAACATCTGCTGTGGGTAATTACCGGCATGCTGGTAATGTTTGCCCCGTTTTTTATTTACGTATTTGGCCCATTATTGCAGGTTAATATTTTACTGGGTTCAATTGTCGGCGGGATTTACCTTGGCTTTATTTACAATGCCGGCGCTCCGGCGATTGAAGCCTATATTGAAAAGGCCAGCCGCCGAAGCAACTTTGAATTTGGTCGCGCGCGCATGTTTGGCTGCGTGGGCTGGGCGCTGTGCGCCTCGATTGCCGGCATTATGTTCACCATCAATAACCAGTTTGTCTTCTGGTTAGGTTCTGGCTGTGCGGTCATTCTGGCATTGCTGCTGCTCTTTTCAAAAACAGATGCCCCCTCTTCAGCAAAAGTCGCGGATGCGGTAGGCGCCAACAACTCGGCATTCAGCCTGAAGCTGGCGCTGGAGTTATTCAAACAACCGAAACTCTGGTTCCTCTCCCTGTACGTGATCGGCGTTTCCTGCACTTATGACGTATTTGACCAGCAGTTCGCCAACTTCTTTACCTCGTTCTTTGCCACCGGCGAACAGGGTACCCGCGTGTTTGGCTACGTCACAACGATGGGAGAATTACTCAACGCCTCGATCATGTTCTTTGCGCCGCTGATTGTGAACCGCATCGGCGGAAAGAACGCCCTGCTGCTGGCCGGTACGATCATGTCGGTGCGGATCATTGGTTCATCATTCGCCACCACTGCGCTGGAGGTCGTGATCCTCAAAACGCTGCATATGTTCGAGATACCGTTCCTGATTGTCGGTTGCTTCAAATACATCACCAGTCAGTTTGAAGTGCGTTTCTCGGCCACAATTTACCTGGTGTGTTTCTGCTTCTTCAAACAGTTAGCCATGATTTTCATGTCAGTTCTGGCCGGAAAAATGTATGAGAGCATTGGTTTCCAGGGAGCTTATCTGGTGCTGGGGATTATTGCGCTGAGCTTCACGCTGATTTCCGTATTTACCCTTAGCGGGCCGGGGCCGTTTTCCCGCGTTTTCACCCCGGCAGGTAAACAAGTCTGAAGACAAATAACAAGAAGGAATATCTTCGATGAGCATGTCTATGAGAGACAGAATGAAAGCAGGCAAGCTGTTTACTGATATGTGCGAGGGGCTGCCGGAAGAGAGACTGCGCGGAAAGGAGTTAATGTATGAGTTTAACCACACGCGTCCATCTGAGATTAAAAAGAGGGAAAAACTGATTCGCGAAATATTTGCCTCCGTAGGAGAAAATGCGTGGATTGAGCCCCCCATTTATTTCTCTTACGGCAGCAATATTCACATTGGCAAAAACTTTTACGCCAATTTTAACTTTACCATTGTGGATGATTACACGGTCACCATCGGCGATAACGTTTTAATTGCACCAAACGTCACGATCACGGTAACGGGTCACCCTGTGCACCATGAATTAAGGAAATCCGGAGAGATGTTTTCCTTTCCGGTCACCATCGGCAATAACGTATGGATTGGCAGTAACGTAGTGATCAATCCCGGCATAACGATTGGCGATAATTCCATTATCGGCGCGGGGAGTATAGTCACAAAAGACATTCCGGCAGATGTCGTGGCCGTGGGGGTTCCCTGTCGAGTTCTCAGAACCATTAATGAACGAGATAAAGAGTACTATTACCAAAATTATAAAGTGGATCCGTTACTTTAAGTCGTCATGCCGGATGCACCACTCACGTGGTTTATCCGGCCTACAATACTAAAAGGCCCGGTAAGCATTGCGCCGCCGGGCATCACACGATGTTACTCTTCAATCGCCTGACGGATTTGCTGCAACGACGCGGGATCGTCAATGGTCGTTAGATCGCCAGGATCGCGGCCTTCACAGATCGCCTGGATCGTCCGTCTGAGCATTTTGCCAGAGCGCGTTTTCGGCAACTGCGACACAAACCAGACGTGCGCCGGACGGCCAAAATTACCAATCTGACTGTCCACCAGCGCCATAATCGCCTTCTCTTCCGAATGTGCGATGTCGCGATCTTCAAGGCTGTCGCTCTGTTTCGGAATGACAAACGCGACCGCGACCTGCCCCTTCAGCGCGTCCTTCACGCCGACCACAGCCACTTCGGCAACGTTCGGATAGCTGGAAATACTCTCCTCTATCTCACGCGTCCCCAACCGATGCCCGGCCACGTTGATGACATCATCCGTACGGCCAAGGATGAAGTAATAGCCGTCCGCATCGCGAATACCCCAGTCAAAGGTGGCGTACACCTGGCGAGAAAACAGCGACCAGTAGGTATTCACAAACCGCGCGTCATCACCCCAGATAGTCTGGATACAGCCCGGCGGCAGCGGCCCTTCAATCACCAGCATGCCCTTTTCATTCGCTTCGCAGGGCTCACCGGTCACCTCATTGAGCAACTGCACGTTATATCCGTACATCGGCACGCCTGGGCTACCCAGCCGCGACGGGCGGTCGTCCAGCCCGCGAGCGATCGCCATAATCGGCCAACCGGATTCAGTCTGCCAGTAGTTGTCGATAACCGGGACACCCAGCGTTTCCGTTACCCAACTGGCGGTCGGTTCATCCAGCGGCTCACCCGCCAGATACAGCACCTCCAGCGAGGAGAGATCGTGATTGCGGATTTGCGCGGTCGGGAATTTCTTCAGCACGCGGATGGCGGTTGGGGCAGAGAACATCCGGCTGACCTGATACTTCTCAACAATTTTCCACCATACGCCACAGTCTGGATACGTTGGCAACCCTTCGTAAACCACCGTCGCCATCCCCGCCAGCAGTGGGGCATACACGATATACGAATGCCCAACCACCCAGCCGATATCCGATGCGCAGAAGAACACGCCGCCCGCTTTACCGCCGAAAATTGTGTCCATCGAGGTCGCCAGCGCGACCGCGTAGCCGCCAACGTCGCGCTGCACGCCTTTCGGTTTACCGGTTGTCCCGGAGGTGTAGAGAATGCAGGACGTTTCGTTCGACTCCAGCCAGGCAACCGGCACCCGCGCGCCGAGATGCTGTTGGCGCAGCGCGACAAAGTCGAGGTCTCGCCCCTCTACCCGCGCCATTTTCGCCAGACCGCGATCGACCAATACCACATGACGCGGCTGATGCTGCGCCTGATCGATCGCATCATCGAGCAGCTTTTTATACGGCAGGACTTTGCCGCCGCGCGCCCCGGCATCCGCCGACACGATAACCACCGGTCGGGCGTCGTCGATACGCGCCGCTACGCTGTGCGAGGCGAAACCACCGAACACCACCGAATGGATCGCCCCTATACGTGCGCAGGCCAGCAGCGTAATGTGCGCCTCGGCGATCATCGGCATATAAACCAGTACCCGATCGCCACGCTGTACGCCCAGCGACAACAACATCGCCGCCGCGACGTTCACTTCGTCATACAGCTGACGAAAGGTAAACGTGCATTCTTCTTCGGTTTCTGATGACACAGCAATCAGCGCCAGCGCGTCAGGCTGTTTCTCCAGCCAGCGGTCGATGGCGTTGTGGCACAGATTGGTCGTGCCGCCGCAAAACCAGCGGGCAAACGGCGGATTACTGTGGTCCAGCACCTGCGTATACGGCTGCTGCCAGTCAATACGCTGGGCCTGTTCGGCCCAGAACGACTCCGGCTGTGTAATAGAATGTTGATAAAACTCGCTATAAGACATAATGCTCTCCTGTTGAACTTACGCCTGATGAGTCGGGTTTTAGATAATGAACAAATCCAGATACTCATTGACCGGCATCTGCTCCAGACGAGTTCTGTCCAGGGAGACATCCAGGATGCGCTGCTGCTGACGGGTCGGGAACTGACGCGCCAGGTTAATTTTGAACTTCTCGACCAGCTTCGGCATACCGTCGTTACGACGGCGCGCGTGGCCGATTGGGTATTCCACTACCACTTCTTCAAAGCGTGAGCCGTCGGTGAATTCAAGCGTGATGGCATTCGCGATGGCGCGTTTTTCAGGGTCGTGGTAATCGGCAGTAAAGGCCGGATCTTCGAAGCAGTTAATCTTTTCACGCAGTGCATCAATGCGTTTGTCCTGCGCCACGCCGTCTTCGTAATCTGCCGCCGTTAAGCGTCCGAACAGCAGCGGGATAGCCACCATGTACTGGATGCAGTGGTCACGATCCGCCGGGTTATTCAACGGGCCTTTTTTATCGATGATGCGGATACAGGCTTCGTGCGTACGAATGGTCACTTTTTCGATATCGGCAGCGGTCTTACCTGCGGCCTGTAACTGCTCGTACAGCGTCATCGCCGCTTCTACCGCGGTCTGCGAGTGGAACTCTGCCGGGAAGGAAATTTTAAACAACACGTTTTCCATCACGTACGAACCGTACGGGCGCTGGAAGCGGAAAGATTCGCCTTTGAAAGAGACATCATAGAAGCCCCAGGTTTTTGCTGTCAGTGCGGACGGGTATCCCATTTCACCGGTTTTCGCCATCAGCGCCAGACGTACAGCACGTGAGGTGGCATCGCCAGCCGCCCAGGATTTACGCGTGCCGGTATTCGGCGCATGACGATAGGTACGCAGCGACTGACCGTCGACCCACGCCAACGAGACGGCGTTGAGAATTTCATCGCGGTTCAGGCCGAGCATCTCGGCAACCACCGCCGTGGAGGCGACTTTTACCAGCAGGACGTGATCCAGACCGACGCGGTTGAAGGAGTTTTCCAGCGCGATACAGCCCTGAATTTCATGGGCTTTAATCATTCCGGTTAACACTTTTTTCATGGTTAACGGCGCTTTACCCACCGCCACCGCATTGCGCGACAGCCAGTCAGCCGTCGCCAGAATACCGCCGAGGTTATCGGAAGGATGACCCCATTCTGCGGCCAGCCAGGTGTCGTTAAAGTCCAGCCAGCGGATCATCGCACCGATGTTAAACGCCGCCTGCACCGGATCGAGCTGGAACTGGGTACCTGGTACGCGCACACCGTTCGGGACGACGGTACCCGGTACAACCGGCCCCAGCAGTTTTTTACAGGCCGGATATTCCAGCGCTTCCAGGCCACAGCCAAGGGTATCAAGCAGGCAATAATGCGCGGTGTCATACGCCACCTTCGAGGTGATCTCGTAGTTCATGACATAATCAACGATATCAACGATTTCACGGTCAAATTCAGGGCGGACGTTCGAAATATGTGCAGACATAGGGTACATTTCCTGTTTTTTTATCTTTAGAGGTTTTGCATTAGCAACGTTTTTCAATCGGGACAAATTCGCGATCTTCCGGGCCGGTATAGTTGGCGGAAGGACGGATAATTTTGTTGTCCTGGCGCTGTTCGATGATGTGCGCCGCCCAGCCGGTGACGCGGGCGATAACGAACAGCGGTGTGAACATTTCAGTGGGGACGCCCATCATGTTGTAAGAGACTGCCGAGAACCAGTCGAGGTTAGGGAACATCTTTTTCGTTTCCCACATCACCTCTTCCAGACGGTCGGCGATGTTGTACATTTTCAGCGAACCGCCTTCCTGAGAAAGCTGTTTCGCCACGCTCTTGATCACCTGGTGGCGCGGGTCGGCGATGGTGTAAACCGGGTGACCAAAGCCAATCACCACTTCTTTATTTTCAACGCGTTTACGGATATCCGCTTCGGCTTCATCCGGCGTTTCATAGCGTTGCTGGATCTCCAGCGATACTTCATTCGCTCCGCCGTGTTTCGGCCCACGCAGTGCGCCAATCGCACCGATAATCGCGGAGTACATATCAGAGCCAGTTCCCGCAATCACACGCCCCGTGAAGGTAGAAGCGTTAAACTCGTGTTCGGCGTACAGCACCAGCGAAATGTGCATCGCCTTTTCCCAGCTTTGTGATGGCTTTTCACCATGCAGCAAATGCAAGAAGTGACCGCCAATAGAATCATCATCGGTCTCCGGCTGAATGCGCTCGCCGTTATGGCTGTAGTGATACCAGTACAGGAGGATAGAACTGAGCGATGCCAGCAGTTTGTCGGCAATATCGCGTGCGCCGGAGACGGTATGTCCTTCTTTTTCTGGCAGAGTACAACCCAGCGCGGAAACACCAGTGCGCATCACGTCCATCGGATGCGAGGCGGCAGGCAGCGCTTCCAGTACGGTGCGCACGTTAGCGGGCAATCCGCGCAGCGCTTTCAGTTTGCTTTTATAGGCGGTGAGCTCATCGCGGGTGGGTAATTTCCCGTGAATCAGCAGATGCGCAACTTCTTCAAATTCGCACTGTTGTGCCAGGTCAAGAATATCGTAGCCACGATAGTGTAGATCGTTACCGCTTTTACCCACGGTACATAAGGCAGTATTTCCGGCAGCGACGCCTGACAGCGCAACCGATTTTTTGGGTTTAATGACATGGGTACTATTTTGCAGGATCGTTGTGTCGCTCATGTTGTCCTCGTCATTATTGTAATATGTAGGGTACTAATTTATTGCCGGATGGCGGCTACGCCTTATCCGGCCTACGACGGTTACTTTTTTGTGTACAACGCGTCGAGTTTCTCTTCGAACTGGTAGTAATTGATGCTTTCGTACAGCTCGTTGCGCGTCTGCATAATGTCGATAACGTTCTTTTGCGTACCTTCCTGACGCAGCACGTTGTAAACCTTCTCCGCCGCGCGGTTCATGGCGCGGAAAGCTGACAGCGGGTATAGCGCCATCGCAACGTTCGCGCTGCGCAGTTCATCGGTGGTAAACAGCGGTGTGGCGCCAAATTCAGTAATGTTGGCGAGAATTGGTACCTGTACCGCATCGGCAAACTGGCGGTACATCGCAAGTTCGGTAATGGCTTCCGGGAACAGCATGTCAGCGCCCGCTTCGACATACGCCTGGGCACGATCGATGGCAGCCTCTAACCCTTCCACCGCCAGTGCATCGGTTCGCGCCATAATCACAAAGTTGGGATCGGTGCGCGCATCAACGGCTGCGCGGATCCTGTCGACCATCTCTTCTTTCGAGACGATCGCCTTGTTCGGGCGATGACCGCAGCGCTTGGCGCCGATCTGATCTTCAATATGCAGCGCAGCAGCACCCGCTTTGGAAATCGACTTGACGGTACGCGCCACGTTGAATGCAGACGATCCAAAACCAATATCCGCATCCACCAGCAATGGCAGCGGGCAAACATCCGTAATGCGACGAATATCAGTCAGCACATCATCAAGGGTAGAAATACCGAGATCCGGCAGCCCCAGCGAGCCCGCAGCGACGCCACCGCCGGAGAGATAAATCGCCTGATACCCGGCGCGTTGAGCCAGCAGAGCGTGGTTGGCATTGATGGTGCCAACGATTTGTAATGGGTTTTCTTTGGTAAGCGCAGCGCGAAACGCCAGCCCTGGGGAGTGTAGAGACATATCCCGTCCTCTTGTTATCAACTTGTTATCGTTCGTTGATATTTCTAAAGCAAGGGGTATGCCAGGGAGCTTATTTTCTCTTCAATTTAATTTTTTATCTTTTAAAACAATACATTAAATCCAATACTTCTATTTTTGTTGCACAAAAGCGTGTCAGCTATCGTTTCATGAAACGTTCCTTCACGTTTCATTGCAACATTTATGAAACACAACTAAACCCTACTACTCGGTTCCTTAATTTTTGGGGTTAGTTATGGCAGATACGCATCTACCGCCGCGAGTGAACGACGATAAACCGGTTATCTGGACAGTCTCGGTCACCCGCCTGTTTGAACTGTTTCGCGACATCAGTCTGGAGTTCGACCACCTGGCGACCATCACCCCCATTCAGCTTGGTTTCGAAAAAGCGGTGGCCTATATCCGTAAGAAGCTGGCTACCGAGCGTTGCGATGCCATCATTGCGGCGGGCTCCAACGGGGCATATCTGAAAAGTCGTTTATCGATTCCGGTGATCCTGATTAAACCAAGCGGATTCGACGTGCTACAGGCGCTGGCAAAAGCGGGAAAACTCACCTCGTCGATTGGCGTCATTACCTATCAGGAAACCATTCCTGCGCTTCTCGCGTTTCAAAAAACCTTCAATTTGCAGCTTGAACAGCGCAGCTATATCACCGAGGAAGATGCCCGTGGGCAAATCAACGAACTGAAGGCCGGCGGTACGCAGGCAGTGGTTGGTGCGGGATTGATTACCGATCTGGCAGAAGAAGCAGGTATGACCGGCATCTTTATCTATTCGGCGGCCACCGTGCGCCAGGCTTTTGTCGATGCGCTGGATATGACTCGCCTGACGCTGCGCAGAAACGGTCAGTACGCCTCTGGCGATACGTTGCGCACCCGCTACGCGCTGGGTGATATGCGCGGTCACTCTGCGCAGATGGAACAGGTGCGGCACACCATTATGCTCTACGCCCGTTCGCGTGCGCCGGTCCTCATTCAGGGCGAAACAGGAACGGGTAAAGAGCTGGCCGCACAGGCCATTCACCGTGAGTTTTTCACCCGTCAGGAGAATCGACGCGGTAAACCCTCGCCGCCGTTTGTTGCCGTCAACTGCGGAGCAATCACCGAGTCATTGCTGGAAGCGGAGCTGTTCGGCTATGAGGACGGCGCCTTTACCGGCTCTCGCCGAGGGGGTCGCGCGGGCCTGTTTGAAATCGCCCACGGCGGAACCCTGTTTCTTGATGAGATAGGCGAGATGCCGCTGCCGTTACAAACCCGACTGCTGCGCGTGCTGGAAGAAAAAGAGGTTACCCGGGTCGGTGGACATCAGCCGATTCCGGTCGATGTCCGGGTGATTAGCGCCACACACTGTAATCTGGAGCAGGAGATGAAACAGGGGGAATTTCGTACCGATCTGTTTTATCGCCTGAGCATTTTACGCCTCAAGCTACCGCCGCTACGCGAGCGGTTGCCCGATATCCTGCCGCTGGCGGAAAGCTTTTTAAAACAATCGCTGGCGGAACTGGACGTGCCGTTTTCTGAGCCAGTACGCAAGGGGCTGGGATTAAGTCAGCCGACGCTGCTGAATTATGGCTGGCCGGGGAATATCCGCGAACTGCGTAATATGATGGAGCGCCTGGCGCTATTTTTAAGCGTCGAGCCGCAGCCGGAGCTGAATATGGATTTTTTACAACAGCTATTACCGGAACTGGCCATTGCTGCTGGCTCACCGCAAGCATCTTCATTGCTGACGCCGCAGCAGGTGTTGGCACAATTCAATGGTGATAAAACCGCGGCTGCACGCTATCTCGGCATTAGCAGAACCACGTTCTGGCGCAGATTAAAAGAAAACCCGCCGGTGCAATGACCGACGGGTGGCGTATTTTTTACAGCAGCGTGTTATTTTTTCTTGTAAATATTAGCTGTGCCATGGATTTTGTTATCCGTTTGGCCGGAGGTTAATACCACCACATCAGCGCCTTTCTCTTCAGCTTTCTTCAGCAGCTCTTCTTTAGCATCTGCAACAGAAACTTCATTACTCGTTGAAATATCACCGATTTTTGTGTACTGCGACTCAACCTTTTCAAACTCAAGTTTTGTCATAAATTCCGCAGCATAGGCGTTGGAAAAAACTAAAGCTAACGCACCAATAAGTACTTTATATCCAGTTTTCATATAAAAGCTCCAGGTTTTGTTATATATGCCATCATCGCCCCCTGAACATTCGACACGCGAGTCAAGGATGATTAATAAGTAGTTCAGGCTGATAAAAAGATCCAGAGCAGGCGGAAATATAAAGATATTTTGCTAATCGTTAAATACGCAAAACGCAGCGGCGCTGCGTTTTCAACGCGCAGTGTGAGTGAATACGCAGAATGACGTGCGCACTAAAATTATAGTGTTAGCTGTCTTTCCCGTGTTTACTAATGGAAACGTTGTCTATGGAACCTTTGCACGCCGTTGTACTCACCGTCAGCCTGTTTGTTTTAACCTTTTTTAACCCCGGCGCAAATCTGTTCGTGGTGGTACAAACTAGCCTGGCATCCGGACGACGCGCAGGTGTGATGACCGGTCTGGGTGTTGCCTTAGGTGATGCGTTTTACTCCGGCCTTGGGCTCTTTGGTATGGCAACGCTAATCACCCAGTGTGAAGAGATATTTTCATTGATTAAGATTGTCGGCGGCGCCTATCTGCTGTGGTTTGCCTGGAACAGCATCCGCCATCAGGCCACGCCGCAAATGCCCACGCTACAGCAGCCGCTTTCCGCCCCCTGGTATGTATTTTTCCGCCGTGGATTACTAACAGATTTATCGAACCCACAAACTGTACTGTTTTTTATTAGTATCTTCTCGGTCACCTTAAGCGCAGACACACCTACGTGGGCCAGACTGATGGCCTGGGCAGGCATTGTGTTGTCTTCCGTTATCTGGCGTATTTTTCTCAGCCAGGCATTTTCTTTGCCTGCCGTGCGACGGGCGTATGGTCGCATCCAACGGGTTGCCAGCCGGGTAATTGGCGCAATAATAGGTGTCTTCGCGCTAAGACTTATTTATGAAGGTATTAGCCATCGATAAGAGAGTTTAACTTGACCATCGTGAGGTAATTGTCCGTAATACCGCCTGAATTTTTAATCGCAGGTTGAGTGGCAGTGAGATGGAACAGGTTGAACCGGTAAACGACACATTACTCCTTACGGAATGGCAGGCGCTGATACGACAAACATCGCCTGACGTTCATACGCTCCTCACATCGTTAAGCGATGAAGAGATCCGCCATTTAGTGACCGTTTTTTATGACTATATGCTCTCCCATGCCCAGAGCGCATTGTTCCTTAATACAGAACAGGTCAGTACCCGCCTCAGCGGTAGTATGTTTGACTGGTTACGCAGCGTGCTCGGCAGCGCGCACGAAGATCTCTCACAGCTGCTGGCCAAACAGCGAGAAATTGGCGTGGTGCATGCCCGTATCGGCCTGCCCATCGATCTGGTGAATCGCGGCGCGCGTAAGCTCAAGGATGAGCTGTATCGAGTATTGAAAACCAAAGCTGACCACTCGTCTTCCCTGCTGAGCAATGCTATCTGTTTCAGCAGCCTGGCAATGGATACTGCGCTGGAGGCCATGACCGTCTCCTATTCCCCAAGCCACCAAAACTCCCTGCATACGCAGGAGCAGTATCGCCTGCAGACCATTTACGATGACGTTAACGTCGAGCGCGAACGGCAAATTCGCTCATTTACCGACTGGGAAAACCAGTTTATCTATAACATTGCCACCGGAATGCCTTTCGGTGAAATGGTGTTTCTGGCGAACTCTGATTTTGGTATGTGGTTCTCACATAAGGGAAAACATATTCTTGGCAACAGCAATTTGCTCAAAGAAATGGAATCGCTAATTGCAGAGATCGACACCCGTCTGACGACCACCCTGTCACCTCAGCATCAGCCGACAGAACCCGAGCGGATGAGCTTATTACAGGATGTTCGCCAGCTGTCGGCAAAAATCCATTTCCTGCTCGCTTCGATGTTTGAGGCGCTGGTTAAGCAGGAAAATGGTAAAGATTCGCTGACCCAGTTGCTTAACCGCCGCTTTATTCCGACCATCATGCGACGCGAAATCTCGCTGGCGTTACATGCGCGTAAGCCTTTTAGCCTGGCGATGCTGGATATCGACTACTTCAAGCAAATTAACGATAACTTCGGGCATAATACCGGCGATCTGACGCTCAAAAATGTCGCAGCGGTCATTTATGATCATATCCGTAGCAGCGATTACGTGTTCCGCTACGGTGGTGAAGAATTTATGATCTTGCTCGTCGAGTCAGATGAATCGCAGGCCAGTATCATTTTGGAAACGCTGCGTATGAAAATTGCCGGGATGCGCATGGCAGCCTCTGCGACAGAAACGTTTTCTATTACCGTCAGTATCGGTATTGCCGAATATGATTATCATCCCGACTACAAACAGCTGGTTGATAAAGCCGATCGCGCACTTTATCAGGCAAAAAGTAATGGTCGCGACCGCGTTGAGGTTTATCAGGAATAACCATTGCCCTGCAGAGAAATAAATACCCCGTTCAGGGTATTTATCTGACTTGCGATAAATATCGAGCTGTTATTTTTATTCAGGCATATTGGCATGATGAAAATAACAGCCACGTAATAAGATGCAAATCAAATACACCAAATCTGAATAGCGCTAGCATATCCCGGTGATGACGCCTTCTGAATGCAGAAGGGGAAATATGAGGGATAGTATAAAATCATGAACGGGAAGAAAAGAACGCGCTGGCAGCGCCGTCCTGGCACGATCGGAGGCAAACTGCCGTGGAATGACTGGCGCAACGCCAGCAGCTGGCGAAAAGCCACCCAGTTTCTCCTGCTGGCTATTAATATTTATATTGGCGTAACGTTCTATTACTGGGTCCGCTATTTCGAAACCGCCGGCACCAGCGTCTATATTCCAAGGCCAGGTGGTATTGAGGGATGGCTACCAATCGCGGGTTTGATGAATATCCGCTATACGCTGGAGACTGGTTTTCTTCCGCCTATCCATGCCGCCTCCATGCTGCTGTTAGTTGCGTTTATCCTGATTAGTCTGTTGTTAAAAAAAGCCTTCTGTTCGTGGTTATGCCCGGTGGGCACGCTGTCCGAACGGCTCGGCAATCTGGGGAAAAAAGTATTTGGTCGCAACTTCACGCTGCCGCGCTGGCTGGATATTCCGCTGCTCAGTCTGAAGTATTTGTTGCTGAGTTTCTTTTTGTATATCGCCCTGTCGATGCCTGCGCAGGGGATTCAGTATTTTCTAATGTCGGCCTATGGCATGATTATCGACGTGAAGATGCTCGATTTCTTTCGCCATATTGGCTCCGCTACGCTCATCTTTGTTATCGTTATCAGCGTCCTGAGCCTGTTTATTCGCAATGCCTGGTGCCGCTATCTGTGCCCTTATGGTGCGCTGCTCGGCCTGTTCTCATTACTCTCACCGTTTAAAATCCGCCGTAACGCTGACAGCTGTATCGACTGCGGAAAATGCGCGAAAAACTGCCCGTCGAATATCCCGGTCGACAGACTGATTCAGGTGCGTACCGTGGAATGCACTGGCTGCATGACCTGCGTTGAATCCTGCCCGGTAGCCTCAACGCTGAGCTTTTCACTGCAGACTCCGCCTGGAGCACAAAGCAACGGTGGTAAATCATTATGGCGCCAGAGGACGCTGCCAGGTGTTGCCATGACGCTACTGGTGCTGGGCATTCTGTTTGCCACTATTGGTTATGCCGTTTATGCCAATGTCTGGGATACGCCAGTGCCCGATCATATGTATTTCCAGCTGATCCCGAAGGCAAAGATGATCGGCCATTAATTTTTTTATCAGTATGTTCAAAACCCTGCCAATTCTGGCAGGGTTTCCCGCGTCTTTTGCCATTTTAAGACAATTGAACTTGTGCCATCACGCTCTCGTTTATACAACCTTAAATATCATCTGTAATAATTTTTCTATTTTGTTATGGGCGACTGGGATCAAAATAATGAACGGGATAACATCATGACTAAAATAAAACTGGCACTGCTATTACCTCTGTTTCTGGCGGGTTGTACGATGAGCGACGGGGAATTAAGAAACGCTTACGCTCAGCATTATCAGCAACCTACCGCTTATGTAGATGCTTATAAACAGAAAATAGCCAGTATGGATATTCATGCGCTGGCCCAATATGCCGCCGCAGAAGATAAGAAAAAAATGCGTGGGCAGCCAAGACTGAAAATCGACGAATTCATTACCATTGAGAACGTGCAGGCGAAAGGAAATCGGGTAGTCTATGATTACTCACTGTCCGAAAGCTGGCTGGCGCTGTCCGCAGATAAACAGCGCGAGAAGCAGACCAATATGAATAAAGACCTGATCTACCGTACCTGCTCGCTGGAAACGGTACGTCTGGCGCAGGCAAAAGGGCTGGAAGAAGAGCATAACTATTACAGCCAGTACCCAGACAAAGTCGCCTTTACTCTGAGAACTAGCGCGCAAATTTGTATGCAAAACGGTTTTACACAATAGCCGCAATCACAACGCCTGATGCGCTGCGCTTATCAGGCCTACGATTTACACGCTGCCGTAGGCCGGATAAGGTGCCAGCACGCAGATTTGTCTGCAAAACGGTTTTACACAATAACCGCAATCCACTATGCCTGATGCGCTGCGCTTATCAGGCCTACGATTTACACGCTGCCGTAGGCCGGATAAAGCACCAGCGCGCAGATTTGTCTGCAGAACGGTTTTACACAATAACCGCAATCCACTATGCCTGTTGTGCTGCGCTTATCAGGCCTACGATTTACACGCTACCGTAGGCCGGATAAGGCGCCAGCGCCGCATCCGGCTAAAACATCAGAATTTCCAGGACACACTGCCGACAATGCTGCGCTCGGCGCCGAAGTAGCAGTATGAGAGCGAGTTACAGGCCGCAACGTAGCGCTTGTCGGTCAGGTTGTTAACATTCAACTGCGCGCTCAACCCTTTAATGCCGATATTCGTTAAGTCGTAACCAATCACCATATCCACCAGCGTGTAGGACGGCAGGGTGTGAGTATTCAGGCGATCGCTGGTAATACCGTTAACGTAGCGCACGCCTGAACCCAACGTCAGACCGTCCAGCGGACCGCTTTTCACATCGTAGCTCAGCCAGGTACTGGCCTGGTTACGCGGGGCGTACACTGCGCGCTTGCCCTGCTCTTCCGGGCTGCTTTTCTTATAGCGAATGTCGGTATAGGTATACGCCGCCTGCAAACGGAAGCTATCCGTCAGTTGGCTAATTGCCTCCAGCTCCACCCCTTCAGATTCAATTTCCCCAATCGAGCGGTACGGATCGGTCGGCTCTTCTTTGGTGGCGATATTCGTCTGATTGATACGGAATACCGATGCGCTGAACTGGCTGTTGAGTCCTTCCGGCTCATATTTCAGCCCGGCTTCCCACTGCTTGCCTTTCATCGGATCCAGCAGATTGCCGTTCTCATCGGCAAAGCTGGTTGGCGTAAAGGCAGTGGAATAACTCACGTACGGCGCAAAGCCGTTATCGAATAAATAGAGCAACGCGGCGCGGGTGCTGAAGTTGTTTTTATCCAGATCGCTCCGAGTATTCTTGATCTTATCAATGTTAGAAACGCTGACCTGATCGTAACGACCACCGAGCGTAATACGCCAGCGATCCCATGACATCTGATCCTGCAAATAGTAACCCGTCTGGCGCAGCTTGTGTTTCTCACGCGCATACATGTCGATGTAATCAGGCTTCGCGCCGTACACTGGATTAAAAGCGTCAATCGGCGGGAAAGCGCCGTAGTAACCGGTAGTATTGTTGCTGCGATCCTGATAGTCGATCCCCACCAGCAGACGGTGGTTTACCTGCCAGGTATCAAAGCTGCCGTCGAGCTGGTTATCCAGCGTAATCGCCGACATTTTTTCATCGGAGCCGGAGTAACCGCGATTAAGCTCGGTTTCATTCAGCCAGCCCGCCGCATACACCTGATTCAGCTCAACGTCGGTATGCAGATAGCGCAGCTTTTGCCGCACCGACCAACCGCTATCAAACATATGCTCAATGTTGTAGCCCACCATGTTTTCACGGCGATCGTATTTGTCGTAATCATCCTCGCCTTCGTAAAAGGTGTTGGAGATCTTTTGCCCGTAATGCGGAACCACGGTGCCGTCATACGGCAGACCGGAGTGGCTACCGCCTTCCGGGTCACGGTGCAGATATGCCATCAGATCCAGACGCGTCTGGTCGGTGATACGCCATGTCAGGCTGGGCATCAGCGCGTAACGCTCTTCCTTCAATGGACCAAACTGCGAGTCCGCGTAACGCGTCATCCCGCTCAGTCGCGCCGCCACGCGATCGTTATCATCCAGTGCCCCGGTGACGTCAAACGCCGCGCCGCGCTGGTTATTGTTGCCGGCAAACAGCTTCACCTCACCGCCCGCATCAAACGACGGCTTACGTGAGGTCAGCGCCACAATGCCACCCGGGGAGGAACGGCCATACAGTACGGAAGCCGGGCCACGTACGACTTCGATATCTTCGAGGAACCACGGATCGACCACCAGCGAGCTGTGTGAGTTGGTGTCGCCCATCATCTTCAGACCATCGAGATAGACGTTATCCAGGCTACCGTCAGAAAAGCCACGTAGCACGATGTAGTCAAAGCGGTTGGAGGCGCCAATCTGATTGCTGTACACCCCCGGCGTATAGCTGACGGCCTGGCGCACGCTGGTTGCGCCCTGCTCTTCAAACTGCTCACGGGTAACGATCGATACCGACTGCGGCGTTTCAATATCCGGCGTGGCAAGCTTCGTGGCCCCGCTCTGCATCTGCGAGGTGACAACCACCGTATCGTTTTTTGTTGTTTCCTGCGCCAGTAGAGGAAAAGCCACGCTGCCGGTCACCCATCCCACCAGCAGCGCCAAGCGAGTCTTCGCGAACATGAATATCTCCAAAGGCATGTCTAATTGTAAGTGAGAATTATTACCTTTTTGCTGACGGAGATAGCTATGCCGAATGCCAGGTTGCCTATGCGCAGTGCCAAATTGTCAGGAAATCACGTGCGTAAAACGCAAATATGGATTAGCAAAGTTTGAGCAAATCGCCGGGCGAAAAGCCGTAACGGCGACGAAAAGCGGTAGAAAAGTTGGTGGCGTGCTGATAACCCGACATCCAGGCCGCCTGTTGTACGCTATATCCTTCCAGTAGATAGCCGCGCGCACGTTCCAGACGGCAATCGCGCAGGTAGTCGAATACCGAACAGCCATAGGCTGCGCGAAACTTACTGCGCAGGCTACTGGGACTCATCGCTGCGCGTTGTGCCAGGTCATTAAGGGTGTAGTCATTTTCGGGACTCTGCTCCAGCAGTCGGCGAACGACCTCCAGCCGCTGCTGCTCCCCGCTCGCCGCAAGACGTTTACCGCTCTCGACCTGACACACGCTGAGGCCATGACCGAACAGTTGTAATATCAGCCCTTCCAGCATCAGCTGACGAGAAACATGGCTAATCGTGCTCTGCTGCGCGTACTGCAGTCCGCTGAGTAAAAACCCCGGCACCTGCCAGATAAGCGTTGGCGTCTGGCATCTTTCCCACTCACGCATCAACGATTCGAGCAACCCCGTGCGACACGCGCCGTCGGGATACAAACCAAGCGATAATGTCCGCAGTTTACAATCAGCATGATGACGGGCACGCATCGTCTGGTGCTCGCTCAAGCGTGAGCTAAACGCCATGCCGGAGCGCACCACGTGCTCCTGTCCGTTAAGCGTCAGGATCACGCAGCCTTCCAGTACCACCAGCATATACAGAGGGCTGTCGTGACGAGAGGTGGTTTCGTAGGGTTGCAATACCTGTACGTCGGAGTGCGTCACGCACATCCCACATGGGAGAGTCATCTCCTCCACCTCACCTTGCAGAACAGGGCTGCCAGACGGTAAATCCGGCCTTTGTGCCAACTGGGGAAAGCGGTAATCGATCCCGTAGCGCTCACCAAAATCCATAAACTCGCTGACGGAGAAAGTGCGAGCGACGCGTCCGGAGGCATTCAGGGCGGTGGTATTGTTCATGCTGTCTTCTGCACAGGAAATGGGATTAACGGTTTATAACTGAAGCAACATTACCATTACCTGCGCATCACGACAATAATAATGAGAACTATTATCAATATGGATAGTTAGCAGAATAAACAGATTAATCCAGCCAGTTTAGATCTGTCGAGGAGACACACGGCGCAGCCTCTTTTAACCAGCGATACAGCAGCTCAATATTTCTAAGCCGTGTTGAAGTCTTTGGCCAGACAAGGTAGTAGCCCTCGCCAGTCGCTACCGCATCTTTAAACGGTAACGCCAACATCCCTGCCTGAATGGCCGCCAGGCTTAACAGCAGGTCGGCAACGGACACGCCATGACCGCTCATCGCAGCAAGACTGCCCTGCTCCAGGGTGTCGAACACTTTGCCTCGCGCAAGATTCAACGCCGGAAACTTCCCGGTGCGTTGCAGCCACCGACGCCAGTCACGGCGATCCGCTGAGGGATGAATCAGTTCACAGGCAGAAAGATCGCACTGCGCCTGCACCAGCAGTGCGGTTGAGCACACCGGGATAAGCCACTCCTGAAACAGCAACCGGCTGTCGGTATCGTCACCAAAATGGCCATTCCCTAACAGGATCGCACAGTCATACGGTTCACGACCGAAGGATACCGAATCGGTATCCATCCAGACGCTGGAAATTTCGACAACCGGGGTCGGATGCGCTTCACGGAAATGACGCAGCACGTCCAGAAGCCAACGCATCGTCAACGTAGACGGCGCTTTCAGCCGTAGCTCATGACTGCTGCTGCGAAAGGCATGACACGCGTGTTCCAGACTCTGAAACCCAGCCGTCAACTGCTGCGCCAGCCCTTGGCCAGAAGGCGTTATCTCGATACGCGGGCCGCTGCGGACAAATAGCTCACAACCAAACCATGCCTCCAGCGTGCGAATATGACGGCTTACCGCGCCCGGCGTCACGTTAAGTTGAATAGCGGCTTTACTGAACGATCCCAGACGGGCTGCGGCTTCAAAAGCCCTCAGGGCATACAACGGAGGTAGCGTCATTCTCAGCTTCTATGTTGAGTTTTACTCACAGTAGAGCGCAGTTTTATTCGTTTTTCAATGCGCCACGCAGGCGGAATACTGATGGAAAATATCATCAGGATAATCAGGTATGAATTTCACTTTACTGGCTGCCTATAGCCTCAGCGTAGTAACCCTGTTGTTAACTCCGGGTCCTGTCGTGGCGCTGATTACCACCACCGCGTCGCAGCACGGCTATCGCCGGGCCTTTCTCACGCTGATTGGCACTAACGGCGCTTCTTTAGTATTGATTGCTCTGGCTGCACTGATGTTAGCTGGTGTGGTTTCAATCTCTGCGATATGGCTTGGCGTACTGGGTCTTGTGGGATCGTTGTATATCGGTGTGATGGCGATTAACGGCCTGCGGGCCAGGGACTCAAACCCCGGACTGTGTGCGCCAAAACGCGATAACAGCGGGCTTATCCATGGATTTCTGACAGGGGTCGCTAACCCAAAGGACATTTTGTTTTTCGTAGCGTTTTTTCCCCAGTTCATTGCCATTACGCAAGATTTCACCACCAGCATTCTGACGCTAACGCTGGTGTGGGTTATTTTTGATGTTACGGTGCTGTCTTTTTACATCATAGTTTTCAAACGCTGGATGCCAGAGCGGTTTGCCAGACGCAGCGTTTTTATCTCCTCCCTGTTTCTACTCGCGGTGGCGGTGTTTGGCATTATTTATAATGTACACGCGCTACAAATGCTCTCACCCGCGATGTGATCCCCAACGAATTGTTCAGCCAGACATCTCATCTTGCACCGGGAGGAATAAAATAAGAACAAATCGACATTAACATTATTAATGGATTTATAAACCAGGATTCAGAAAATATAGACGATAACATTTTCCCGGCGTTCAACTGGCACCCTCACCCATGACAATGCATCAACGGCGACAGGTGCCATTTCATTTTCTAAGCGAAGTAGAGGTGTGTTGCCATCCGGCACAACCGTGCTTTCACCGATCTCAAGAACGCCCCGAAAAGAAATGGACACATTGTCTGGCGTATCCGACAACCTTATCCATTCGGTTGTAATCACTAACTTTCGAGTAAACATTCGCTGTCCTTTGCGTGTGGTATATATCCGATAATTTCACAGGTAGATCAATACACTCTTTGAACAAACAGAAATTTGTCCCCCATATCAGTTAAGCATTACTTAACAGAAAGAAAATTGAAGTAATAAAACTCATTCGAAATATGTTTCACAAATTCAACCGGAAGGTTATGTTTGATGAACGTTAACTTTGCAAACTCAATATCGCCGTACACTCGAATACAGAAAGGTTTGACTATCTCGCCCTGCACGCCAAAGCACTCCTGAAGCCGGGTGTCATCCATAAAAATAAAGTCACCTTTTCTGACCTTAATACTTTCATGAAGGCCTTGCCACTTCTCCGGAGTGAGCAAAAAGCTCTCCCATCCATTATTTCTCAACACTTCAATCGTGTGAGTAAATTTAAAATAGTCGTTTTGCATTGTCACATCACCACTCGATGTGGCGTACAAATATTCTATTTTAAATTTAAGTTGTGCATTGAGGCTTTTTTTCTTCCCCTCATCAATTAACCACTGAAGCTCACTGACAATGCTCTTCGAAAAGATTTTTCTTTTTTTGGCAATAGCCAGCCAATGCATAATGAATAGATGCTCTGACATTTTAGAGTGGATTTTATGATCCTTTATTGCAATACCAATTGCGACTAACGCACTCCAGGTAAAGGCTTCAAGATCATCCTGATAATGATGTCGTAACGTACTAACTCTTCCAGAATCCCTTACCACTTAAACCTGCCCAAATAAATCATCATTGTTATTCCACGTCATTCTTGTATTACTCTATTAAAAAATTACTACAACTAAAATCGCCAAAATATGATCCAGATTAACTTATCCCTATGTAATAAACGTGCAAATATAATACATCATACTTATTAATCATTAATCCGGGGTAGCTCAACAATGACTAATAAGAATAATGCGATAAAGATAAAGGTTAATAATAATCACCAGTAATCAATATCACCTTCTGTGATGAGACCTGTAAACAGAAAAAGCAAACTACCGGGCATTCAGCAAGCCGGAAGTTTGCTTATTACAGACGAAGTTAATAGAAAATACCGATGATCAGGGTATGCGTTACAAAGCCCACAATCAACGGTACGGCGGTACGTTTAACCACATCAAATGGCGTTATTTTCGCCCCACTGGAAACGGCAATCACCACGCCGGAAACCGGTGAAATTGCCCGCCCCATATGTGATGCCTGCTGCATCGGCAGGATCATGGCAACAGCGTTAGCGCCCATACTTGCCGCGATTTGCGGGATCAGCTCAACGAAAGCAAGGAATGGCGCATTACCCGATCCCATAATAATTGCTGCCGCCAGTGTCACCAGCGCAAATACCACCGCCATAGCAAATGGAGGTAATCCCACGTGCTCCGCCATCAGGATTAATTGATCAATGGCACCAATAACTTTAATCCCGTGAGCAAAAACACCTGCCGCAACCAGTAGCCCAACCACCCCGGTAAAGGCGGTGCCCATGCCTTTAAGGAAATGGCTGAATCCTTCGCATACTGACTTTAAATCACGCACCCGCAGCCACTCAATCAACATGCAGACAGCCATCGAAATGAGCACAATGGTGATAATATTCAAGTTAATACCACTGACGAACATTTCCGATGATCCCACCGCCATCAGTATCGGAAGCATCGGGAGAAGCGCATAAAAAGCCGGGGCTTTTCCTGAATCAGTCACCTCAGCGCTACCGATTTCCCGTGGAAGCGTCCCCGCTTTACGGTCGCAATGCCGCTGCCAGAAGAAATGGCAGACGCCGACGACCAGCACGGTTGCCAGCGCTGCGGGTCCCTGGTGGTAAACAACGTATTCCACCACATCCATATTGACCGCTTTAGATCCCCTGATAGCATCGATGGCCGTCGGGGTATACGCCACACCAAGCGAGGTGGCAATAACCCCAGCAGCCGAGGCCGCAGAAAGCCCTAACCCCAGCATAATGGGGAACATCGTCCCCATCAGCAATACGGCAAGCCCGGTAGCGGATGGGATAGCCAACTGCAGGAGGCTGGCGAGCAGATAGGAGAAAAATAGAAGCACATAGGGCGAACGCAGCGCGCGCAAAGGTTTCGTCACGACCCGCACAACCGCTTCATTTGCCCCGATATGATCCATGTAATGCGCAAATCCCATAAGCGCCATAATCATCAGGCCGAGATCGGCAGCACGCGTACTAAAGAGATCGCGCATCACCTCGAAAGGATCGAGAAATGAAATCCCCGTACTGGCGACGCCCTTCGGTAATACAGAACCCCATCCGGTTAACGCCGTACAAATCATCAACACCAGGCCCGCAATGAACAGCACGGGTTCAGCGCGATAACCTTTCAGTATCAGACGCGCGACCACCACGATAACCAGTAGGGCAATTAACACCTGAATCATGACTGAGCTCTCCTCTGCGCGAACTCAGCAAAGGTTTCCTCAATGACCGCTACCACCACATCGCTGGCGGCTCGCAGTGAACGCACCGGTAGATATTCATAAATTGAATGAAAGTTATGAGCACCGGTAAAAATATTCGGGCAAGGCAGTCCTTTCTGCGATAGCACTGCGCCATCATACCCACCACGCATAGCGACAGGTTGCGGGGTAATGCCACACTTCTGATACGCGCGTAACGCAATATCAATCGGGTAGTGTGCATCGCCCTGCAAGCTATTGAACACATTGGCATAGCGATCGGTTAAATGACAGACCACGCTGTTTTCTCCCCACAGCGCGCAGGTGCTGACGGCAAGCTGGCGGATATAAGCCATACGCGCCTTATACCCTTCTTCGGTAAAATCCCGGATATCCAGCTTAAGTACCGTACGGGCGCTGTTACCCTGAAGCTGTTTTACCCAGTAATACCCTTCGCGTCCTTCCGTATACTCAGGCGCCTCTCCTCCGGGCAGCATCGCAATAAACTTATGCGCCATCAGCAGAGAGTTCTTCAGCTTACCTTTGGCCGACATAGGGTGCGCGGACTGGCCGGTAAAGATGATTTCCGCATCACCCGCGTTCCAGTTCTCATAGACAAACTCTCCAATGCCGCAGCAGTCCAGGGTATAGCCAAAATCAGCGCCAAACGCAGCAACATCAAACGCTTTTGCTCCCCGTAATCCCTGCTCTTCATCAGGAACAAAACCGACCTTCACCGGCCCATGCTTAATCTCCGGATGCGCGACAAGGTACTCCAGAGCATTCATAATCGCGGCGATGGCGGCTTTATCATCAGCCCCTAGCAGACTGGTACCATCCGTCACCAGCAGGTCATCGCCGACATAATTTTTCAGTTCCGGAAATTCACTTTCACGCAGATAAATATTCAGCTCTTGATTCAGACACAAATCCCCACCGCTGTAGTGAAGACGTTGCGCATTTGTGTCCGCGGTCTGTTCCGCGCTGGTATCCAGATGACCAAAAAAGGAAACGACAGGGATCGTGTCATCGGTATTTCCAGGTAAGGTCGCGGTCACAATAGCGGTATCCCTGACCTCAATGTTTTCCATTCCTAATGCTTCAAGTTCTACTGCAAGTAGTTTTGCCAGTTCCATTTGACCAGGTGAAGAAGGCATTATCCCATTAGCACCATTTTCCCTTGAGGTCGTGGTATTGATTTTCGTGTAGTTAATAAAGCGTTCAACAATATCCATTCCAGGAGATCCTTTAATGTATCATTTACGAGGTACTGCAAGAGAAGACCTGCATACAGCGTGGGTTGAATAATCTGAGAACAAAATAAAATCAGCGCTCATCCCAGAACGCTGATTTTATGGGTGTTACGACAACGATTTATATAAAGGAAGATAAAAAAGGCCAGTAATTAAAAACTCCATTTGATTGACAAAATCATATTCCCTGTCTGTTTTTACTACATTTTCCATGGTGTTAAGCTAACAGAAGTCATAAACGGCATTCGTATGCCTAAGGGATAATAAAAATCATTTAGATTCTTGCCCCCGACACCGACACAAGACATACCATCGCTATATTTTTTTAATGAACGAATGCTGTAACAGCAACATGCAACCGTTTGCACCTCTCTACAAATAGCCACTTAACGCAATAAAATCCGTGAACAAAATCACAATTACTTCAAAAGCGAGAATTAACATAACGCTTAAAAACAGACAGTTATAAGAAAAACTATATAATACCCCTACAAATAAAGATGAAATCACACTATTCATCATGAAATAGATTCATAGCGATACTATTTCAACATTACCGTATGGTTCACAGAACAAAATCTTTCGTCATCACTAATGCAAAACAACAAGAACAATAATATTAAATTATCTATTTATGACGATTATCAAAATTATACACAGGCAAAAAAAACCTCTCCCCTGAGAAGAGATTCAGGGCAGAGGTAATACGGGTGTTAAGGACATTTTTATAGTTTTGATGATAACAGAAGAGCTTCTTGCTGGATTGAGTATACACACTTCATGACGTTAAGAAAATTCTTAAAAAGAATTAAAAGAAAACACCATTAAAAATCCTTTTTATAATAAAGACATGTTTATCAAATAAAACAAAATTAGGATAGGGGAAAATTAAACATCACTAATCTATAGTATTACGCAACTGGGGCTAACAACACATCATTACGGCCAATACCACTACTGACGATGTCTGAATGTTCAATAAATTTAATATATTCATACACAGCTCAGCTAACGAGAGTTAAAAAATTATAAAATAAGCTAAACGCAATTTTTCGTCATAGATCACATTTTCCCGACAGGACGATTCCCCTACTTGCCCATACTGGTATGATTCAGCAGATAAATACCTATCAACTCAACCCGAGGCTTTGATGCTGGAGAATGTAATCATCAGATAATCAGCTTACCGACCTTTTCAGGCCGGACTGGTTATCAATGCGCCGAAATCGAATGCGGACACCGCTGTGTGTTTGCACGTTTTACACATGATGATTAAACAGGTTTTCCAGTATGAATTTATCCCGTCAGGAACAACGTACCTTACACGTTCTCGCCAAAGGTGGCCGTATTGCTCACGTCCGCGATGCATCTGGTCGCGTCACTTCCGTCGAATGCTATAGCCGCGAAGGGTTACTGCTCTGCGACTGCACGCTCGACGTATTCAAAAAACTCAGAACGAAAAAGCTGATCAAATCCGTTAATGGTCAGCCCTACCGCATCAATACCACCGGGCTGAACAACGTTCGCGCCCAACTGGATAATCGCTAAGGAGAGAGAGATGGATATCCCGAAGATTTTTACGATCAGCGAAAGCGCACATCGCATTCATAATCCGTTCACCGCGCAAAAATATGCGACGTTAGGTCAGGTTTTACGGATGCCCCCAGGAACCCGCATCCTGGATCTCGGCAGCGGCTCGGGCGAGATGTTGTGCACCTGGGCACGCGATCATGGAATTTCCGGCGTTGGTATCGATATGAGCCAGTTATTCAGTGAGCAAGCCACCCTGCGGGCAAGTGAATTGGGCGTCACTGAGCACGTGCGTTTTATTCATGCCGATGCAACAGGTTATATCGCCGAAGAAAAATTCGATATTGCCGCCTGCGTTGGTGCAACCTGGATTGCCGGCGGCGTTGTCGGAACGGTCAAACAACTGGAACAAAGTCTCAAACCAGGCGGGATCCTGCTCATCGGCGAACCGTACTGGCGTCAGATGCCCGCAACGGAGGAGATCGCTATGGCTTGCGGCGCGACTTCAGTAGCCGATTTTCTTTCTCTGCCAGAACGCGTTTCGTCTTTCGACCTGCTCGGTTATGACGTGGTTGAAATGGTACTGGCCGACCAGGAAGGTTGGGACAGATACGAGGCGGCAAAATGGTTGACGATGCGCCGGTGGCTGGAGGCAAATCCGGACGATGATTTTGCCGCCAAAGTCAGAGAGCAACTGAGAAGTTCACCAGTACGCCACGTTGCATTCACCCGGGAATATATCGGGTGGGGCGTGTTCGCACTCATACAGAGGTAATATGTCCTGTCGGTATAGCCAGGCAGGTTATACCGACTTTTTCATCGCATCATCACTTACTTCATTAATACTTCAACAAATTTAGCTAACCATTGCGGATGCGCGGGCCATGCTGGTGCCGTCACCAGATTGCCATCAACGTGGGCCTGATCAATGCCAATATCGGCATAATGTCCACCGCTCAGACGAACCTCGGGCGCACAGGCCGGATAAGCGCTACAGGTCCGGTTTTCTAACACCCCCGCCGCCGCTAACAGTTGGGGCCCATGACAAACTGCGGCGATAGGTTTACCGGCAGTGTTGAAATCTTGCACCAGCTTAATAACATCCGGATTCAGTCGAAGATATTCCGGAGCACGCCCGCCGGGGATCAACAGTGCGTCGTAATCCGCAGCCCGCGCCTCGGAAAAATTCGCATTTAACGTAAAACGATGCCCCGGCTTTTCACTGTATGTCTGCGCCCCATCAAAGTCGTGAATGGCGGTTTGAACGTAGTCACCCTGACTTTTATCCGGACAGACGGCATCCACACGATGCCCAAGCATTTGCAAAGCCTGAAAAGGCACCATCGTTTCATAATCTTCGACATAATCTCCGACCAGCATCAGTATCTTCTTCATTCACTTCCCCCACTCACGGTTATTAATGATGAGAAATAACGGCCATCTTTACTATAGCCCACACGGTTCATGGCATTAATAAATACAACAGAACAATCGGCCAGATCACAATCCACGGCAAGGTCCGTCAGACGAGGCCTCAGAGTCAACGGCGTGACATATGTTCATGCAGATAAATATAAATTATATATAAATATATAGTTGAGAAATTTTAATAGTAGCCAGTTTCACTCATTATATAAAACTAAGAGATTGCAACGTATATCTCTTATGTTATATTCCGCGTGAAATTTACCAGAGTTCACTTTATTTATTATTCAATATTTAAAATACGCAGAATATTTATTATCTATTATTATTTTAATCACCTGATATCAGGTAAAAATACGCAAAGGTTAATCCTATGATGACAAGACGTTCATTCGTCAGACAAGGCCTGGTGACTTCAACGAGTATGCTACTCGCCGGTATGACGGGCTTCAGCTTTAGCCAACTTGCCCGCGCAACAGAGAACCGCCGCTGGCAAATGCCAGATGAAGGCGCACCGCATGCGGCAACCTGGATGGCGTTTGGTGCCAGTGCGGAGATCTGGGAGCCTCATCTGCTACCGGTGGTGCAGAAAAACCTGGCGTTAGTTGCCAAAACCATCGCCGCATTTGAACCCGTGAATATGTTAGTACGCGAAGAAGACAGCGAACTCGCCGCGCGTCTGTGCGGGCCGTCGGTCAATCTTCTGGTGCACCCAATAGACGATCTATGGATCCGCGACACCGGGCCGGTATTTGTGAAAAGCGCCAGCGGCGCGCTCGGCGGAGTGGGATTTAATTTCAACGGCTGGGGCAATAAGCAAGAGCACGAACGAGATGCCGATGTAGCTGAATTCGTTACTGATTACGTTCAGGCCGAGTTTATTCGCTCAGCGCTAACACTGGAAGGTGGCGGTATTGAGGTGGACGGCGAAGGCACGGCGATTATTACCGAGAGCTGCGTGCTTAACTCCAACCGTAATCCTGGCGTCAGCAAAGCCGAATGCGAAGAAGAACTTAAGCGACTGCTAGGTCTGGAGAAAATCATCTGGTTGCCGGGTATTGCCGGCAAGGATATTACCGACGGCCATACAGATTTTTATGCCAGGTTCACGCATCCGGGTACGGTGGTGGCTGGTCTTGAGCAGGATCCGTCGTCCTTTGATTACGCGATTACCCGGCGTCATCTGGATATATTACGGGCCGCCACGGATGCCAAAGGCCGACGGTTGAAGGTCGTCACGCTGGAAGGACCTTCTACCATCCGCCAGACTTATGCGAGCGATGATTTCACCGCAGGGTATATCAATTTTTATCTGTGTAATGATGCCGTCATTGCACCGCAATTTGGCGATAAGCGCACCGATCGTAATACCCACGCTATTTTGCAGGAGCTGTTTGCCGATCGTGAAATTATTCAGTTGAATATCGACGGTATCGCTGCCGGTGGCGGCGGTATTCACTGCGCGACACAGCAGCAGCCTCGTTAATGATTAACAATTGAGTGTGTTGTGGGAAGGTGGGGGAAACTCACTTTCCTGACAATAACAGAATGATTCCCTTAGAAAGATGCCTCCGTAGGTTAAATTTTAATAAACAAAGCACTTAATTAACATTTATGAAATAAATACCATTAAAAGATAACACTTTAATAGCTTTCATCGATCTTTCATGGTATTTATGATCTACCAAACCTATCGATAAAATCTATCAAAAAATTTATATTGATCGTTATTATCGATCGTATATTCTGTCTTAAATAGTGGCTAATAACGGAATTTTTATTATCAGTACAGCTACAAAGATTGTTCTCCCCTGCGTTGTGAAACACAGTGAAATTATCGAGGATTACATTTAAAAAATTCATATAACATATTTTAGAATGGTTTTCAATTAGCGAAAACATCCAAAAATACACATTTTAAGCCCTAAATCTAACCTGTTTTAAGTAGATGACTTAAATCGAGAACGGTGATAACTCACTGAGAATTGCAAATGATGATATTGCTAAGAAAAACGGAAAATATAAATTTCATTAATACATTTAGAGACTATTTTTGTGTCGGCATCGCGTTTTTTGCATTACAGCTGGTCGCTGGTCATCTCAGTAAGCAAGAGGATGTTGCGGGTATAACACTGCATTTTTACGATCTCACTTTACCTCTCATTTCTGCATTGCTGGTTTTATACCGGCAAAAGGCGCTGCCAATTTTGGCTGCCTTTTTCTTGTATGCGCTTTACTCTTACTCTTTATCTTCGGTATTCACGCTAACGGCTCAGCTACTAGCTGCTCTCATTAGCCAGACACTCTACTTTTTCTCGACAGGCAAACGAGGCGCGGTTAGCTTTGGTCGTAGCCAGCTTACAACCCTGCGTATTGTCTGGCTCGTGTGTTGCAACGCCTTACTATTCATCTCAATTGATCACTGGTTCCAATCGAACACAGCCTCTGCACCGATCGCAAACCTTTTTACACTACAAACATTAATTAACTTACAGTGGCTGATGAACTCTTGCCTGACTGGCATCCCTTTTTGTTATCTGTTGCTTAGAAGCGTTCAAAATCCTGCATGGTGCATTCTATACATTAGACAAGTAAAGGCGCTGATAAAATCCGGCCCTCCTATTCTGTATCAAGTATTATGGCTGGTGCTGTTACTCTGCATTATGTCCGCTTTGATCGTCATCAGAGAAGATATTCTTATATTTACAGACTATTCATTACTGTGGTTACTTCCAGTAATGCTATGGGGAGTGATCTGCATTGGCCATGCTTTGATATCCCCTGTATGGGTAACAATGCTCATCCTGTTGGGATATTATATAAACAGCTATATTCCGCCTGCTAACTATGATAATTATTTACATAGTCTCGTGATTTCCTCCACGATAGTGTTTGTCTTTTCTCTTACGATTGTTGTTACCGGTGTACTTGTGGTTCATAACCGAAAATATCTCCGCCGCCTCAAACAACTTTTTAGATCAGAGCCTAACACTGGACTGCCTAACTTTCAGGCCCTGCAAATGGACATCCGTAAACACGCAACAGAGTGCTTGTGTTACATCCGTTGTACAGAGTTGAATACGCTGGAGCAAACTCACGGAATAGAATTCCGTTTTGAATTTGTAAAAGCGCTAAGCGCATATGTACGTAAATTGATTAAGGGTACAGGTGATATTTATTACGCACCAGGTCATGGAATAATTCTACGCCTTAATGCTGTCCCTGACATTCCTGATTTTTACAAAGAGCTAAACTCTTTTCGTTTTATCTGGAAGGACTACCAATTAGGGCTATCTTGTGGTGTGGCATATACCACCGAGAAAAACCTGATTAAAAATTTATCTCAAGCAATTAAGCATCTTAATACCCAAAGCTACATCTCGTTAATGCAGGGGCAACCGTTGTTACTCAGCCCGCAAGTGCCAGGTGATAAAATTGTCAGTCAGGCGATCATTCGCCATATGTTGCAAAAAGCAATTGACAGAAAGTCGTTTGAGCTTATGGCTCAACCCATCGTATCAACGATGCTGGTTGTTCAGCCGATCGTTTCAACCACGGGACTGACACGTTATCACGAGATACTTATTCGGATAAAAATGGTTGATGGTAAGTTAATCTTTCCAGATACCATCCTACCGGTTGCTCGCGAGGCAGGATTACTTCCTGCGCTAGATATCACTGTTATTGAGCAAACATTTCGTTTTATACAGTCACGGCAGAAATCTGACCCGAACAGTCATTTCTCCATTAATCTGACACCAGACTCACTTAATAAAATTGATTTTCTTGATAATGTTTTCACATTGTTTAGAAAATACTCAATAGCACCTGAACGTATAATTTTTGAAGTCATTGAGTCAGATATCATTGACAACGCAAATGTCACTGATGTTCTGAGAGCACTACGTAAAGCCGGTTCTAAAATTGCTATTGATGATTTTGGCACAGGAGCGTCAAGCTATTCACGACTACGAACGTTAGACGCAGATATTCTGAAAATTGATGGTTCCTTTATCCGTAACATACTGACCGATGAATTTAGTCGATGCGCCGTCAGATCCTTCTGCGAAGTAGCAAAACTCAAAAACATGGAAGTAGTCGCTGAGTTTGTTGAAAATGAGGAAATTGAAAAGATGCTAATTACGATGGGTATTGGTTGGTTACAGGGATACCATATAGGGAAACCCGTTCCTATAGAGTTGGCTGAATTATAGTTCAGTAATTATAATAATAATGATATTCCTACATTGATCCACTTACCGGCTCCCGTGCCGGTTTTTTTATTCCCTAAAACAAGCGGTATATTAATTAAAGCAGGTATGCCGCGACCGTTTGCCGCGACATACCGTGTTTCATTTTTACCTCAACTCAGCCGAATGCTACGGCCTATTCAGCTTCCATCACTCCCAGGCGCGCTCAGATTTCGCGGCGTCAAACTGCGGCGGCGGTTTGCGAAAACGTCCGGTCAGCCAGGCAAGATACACCAGCCCTAACCCGGCCCATACCAGTCCCAGCGTCAGCGATGTCACCTCCAGATTCACCCACAGTACGGCAACCGTGGCGGCACCGACCATTGGCAATACCAGATAGTGCAGCTTCTCCTGCCAGGTATGCTTGCGTCCTTCACGACGCCAGAAGTGGTTAAACACGGAGAGATTAACGAACGTAAAGGCCACCAGCGCACCAAAGTTAATCAACGCCGTGGCAGTCACCAGGTCAAAAAACAGGGCCGACAGCGCCACAATCCCGACCATGATGACGTTCAACGCGGGAGTACGCCATTTTGGATGGACATAACCGAAATATTTTTCCGGGAAGACGTTATCGCGGCCCATCACGTACAGCAGGCGCGAAACGCTGGCATGCGACGCCAGACCTGAAGCCAGCGTATTCACAAAGGTGGTACACAGGAAAATAGACTGGAACAGCTTGCCGCCGACGTACAGCGCAATCTCCGGCAGCGCCGCATCCGGGTCTTTGAATCGGCTAATGTCCGGGAAAAACAGTTGCATAAAGAACGAGGCGGCAATGAAGATCAGCCCACCGTACAGCGCGGTAAGAAAAATAGCTTTCGGGATGGTGCGCGCAGCATCCGGCGTCTCTTCGGAGAGCGTCGTTACCGCATCAAAGCCGAGAAACGAGAAGCAGACAATGGTCGCCCCGGTGATAATCGGGATCAAATGCGCATTCTGGCTGATAAACGGTTGCAGCGACCAGACGGTCCCAACCCCTTCCCCTTTGTGCAGCCCCTGCACCACGAGGAAAATGAACACCACGATGATCGCCACCTGCACCAGTACAAACAGCGCATTGAAGTTCGCTACCAGATTAACGCTTTTCAGATTGGCCGCGGTGAGGATCGCGACGAACATCACCACCCAAATCCATGGCGCAACCCCCGGGAACAGCGCGGAAAGGTAAATTTTCGCCAAGAGTACGTTAATCATCGGCAGGAAAAGGTAGTCAAGCAGTGACGACCAGCCGACCATAAACCCGACATGCGGATTAATCGCTTTTTGCGCGTAGGTATAGGCCGAGCCGGCCTGTGGAAACTGGCGCACCAGCTTTCCATAACTGATGGCGGTAAACAGTACTCCCGCCAGGGCCAGCAGGTAGGAGGCCGGAACATGGCCATTGCTGATACCCGAAACAATGCCAAAGGTGTCAAACACCGTCATCGGCGTGAGATAGGCCAGCCCCATCACCACCACCTGCCACAGCTTGAGGGATTTACGCAGCTGTGCTTTGCCTGGCTGGACAGAATGATCTGCAGAAGAGTTAGTCGACATAGTTTTCCTCCCCGCTACGAGTCCAGTTCTGCGTTCGAAACGTGGGTACAGCAGACCTGGGTCGTGTCGGGGAGGAATGGCATAAAAAAGGCGTCAATGTGGTACGGCACAGATGCGGTCCGTATTTACTGCGGGAGCCATGAATACTCACGCGGGGCAGGTTTTTAAACATTGGCATCATCACATTTCCTCGTCACAAACTCTGTCGGTTATCTGAAGACCCGTTGTCGCCCGCGCTCCATTACGCGACATCCGGGAAATGGCAGGTATTCCTGCAATTTTTACGGGCTGGCTCCGCTCAGCCCGCATGATGCGACTTCTTTTTCAATGACCTGTACAACGGTCAGGCGTTTTTCAGCATCCACTCAATTTCAGTGTCGGTTATCAGACGTTCAAACTGGATAAGCTCATCGTTTTTACAGGCGTGATACACATGGCTAAACCGCTCACCCAATAGTTCACGCAGACTGTCATTTTGCATGAACTCCCACAGTGCATCGCTCTGGCGAATCGGGAACGGCAGCCCTTCCTGCTCCAGACCGTTACCCTCCACTTCTTCTTGTAACGGCAATTCGTTATCCAGACCGTGAAGGATCCCCGCCAGAATGGTCGACATCACCAGATACGGGTTGGCATCAGCCCCCGCTACGCGATATTCAACCCGATGGTTATCACGGTCGCCGCAGGGAATACGCAGCGCCACCGTACGATTGTTGTGCCCCCAGGACGCCTGGGTCGGAACATACATCCCCGGCTGGAAGCGGCGATAGGAGTTCACATTCGGTGCCAGCAGCGCCATTGATGCGGGCATCAGATCAATCATCCCAGCGAGCGCACGCTTTAATAACGCGGAATCATCGCCATTCGCATCAGCCAGCACGTTCTCACCTTTGTTATTCATTACGCTGATGTGGATATGCATCCCGCTACCGGCATGCTCCTCATAAGGTTTTGCCATAAACGTGGCATGCATCTTATGTTTCTCCGCCACCAGCCGTACCAGACGTTTCAGCGCCAGCGCGTCATCGCAGGCGTCGAGCACGTTGTCGGTATGGTAGAGGTTGATTTCAAACTGCCCAGGAGAGGCTTCAGCCACCGCGCCGTCAGCCGGGATCAGCTGCAAACGGGCCAGTTCATCGATATCGTTCAGCACATCAGCAAAATGGTTCAGGTTATCAACCGAATAAACCTGACTTTGGGTATTACGATCGTCCGTTCCCGGCGCGCATGGCGGCTGCAGATAACCTTCGGGATCGCGCTTACGATCGAGTAAATAGAACTCCAGCTCTACCGCTACGACGGGGAACAGACCGCGCTGGCGAAGTTTCTGCCAGAGTCGGTTTAGTACGTTCCGCGGCTCAACGTCAAAGGGAGCGCCATCTTCATCCAGCATCGTCAGCATCATCTGCGCAATAAATTCCGGATCGGCAGCCGAAGGGGTTAACGTACCTGCCACGGGTACACAGGTCCGATCCGGTTCGCCAAGCTCCTGGCCTAATCCCGCCTCTTCGACCACATTGCCCAGAATATCCATCGCGAAAACGGATGCCGGGAAATAGCAGCCTTTCTCTAACTTATGCAATCCCGCAACGGGAAGGCGCTTACCGCGAAAACAGCCATTAAGGTCGGTTAACAACACATCCACATACTGCGTATTAGGATAGCGTTCCAGATACTGCTTAACTTCGCGCGCAAACGCGCTACTTCGTCTCTCTTCAGAATGCTGAACAAAATTCTCAACTTCTACGATATTGGTTTCCATGATTCACCGCCGTTGGCCTGGTAAGCTGTTCTGTGATTTAACTGTTAAATATAATGTCCACCCTTCGACTCTGGATGCAAACAAATTGTTTGTCAAATGTTAAATTAAGTTTGCTAGAAGGTTATTCCGCTGCTAGATTGAGAAAATAATGAACGGAATGGCACAACAAGGAACCGTTTGGCAATAATTTATTCCAAAACGTGAGGTCGATCATGGGCAATATATTTGACAAGCCAGTTATTGGTGTAGTGATGTGTAGGAACAGGCTTAAGGGTCACCAGACCCAGACTCTGCAAGAAAAGTACCTGAATGCGGTATTAAATGCCGGTGGATTACCGATAGCGCTTCCCCATGCGCTTGCGGAACCCGAATTGTTGAACGCGCTGTTACCAAAACTGGACGGTATCTTCCTGCCAGGAAGCCCAAGCAATGTGCAGCCGCACCTCTATGGTGAAAATGGCGATGAGTCTGACGCCGATCCCGGGCGTGATCTTCTGAGCATGGCGCTAATTACCGCCGGGCTCGAAAGGCGCATTCCCATTTTCGCCATCTGCCGGGGCTTACAGGAATTAGTTGTCGCCACTGGCGGGACTCTGTATCGTCGCCTGTGCGATCATCCACAGTTCCTGGAACATCGTGAAGATGCGGAACTCCCGGTGGAGCAGCAATATGCGCCATCTCATGAAGTCCAGGTTCAACAGGGAGGATTGCTATCTCAGTTAATACCAGGTTGCAGCACGTTTTGGGTCAACTCCTTGCATGGTCAGGGCGCAAAAACCCTTGGCCCGCAGCTGCGCGTGGAAGCACGCTCGCAGGATGGATTAGTGGAAGCTGCCAGCGTCCATGACCATCCTTTCGCGCTCGGCGTGCAGTGGCACCCGGAATGGAACAGTAGCGAATACGCCCTGTCGCGTTTGTTACTTGAAGGTTTTATCACCGCTTGTCAGAACCACCTCGCTGAAAAACAGCGACTCTGACCACTACAGTTAAGGAAATGCAATTATGAGCGATGACGGCCTGGCGCCGGGTAAACGTTTGTCAGAGATCCGCCAGCAATTGGGTCTTTCGCAGCGTCGTGCCGCCGAACTGTCTGGGTTAACGCATAGCGCCATCAGCACCATAGAGCAGGATAAAGTCAGTCCTGCCATCAGTACGCTGCAAAAGCTATTGAAAGTATATGGGCTGTCGCTCTCCGAGTTCTTCGCGGAACCGGAAAAGCCTGACGAACCGCAGGTGGTTATCAATCAGGATGATTTGATTGAGATCGGGAGTCAGGGAGTATCCATGAAGCTGGTACACAACGGAAATCCGAATCGTACGCTGGCAATGATGTTTGAAACCTATCAGCCAGGTACGACAACCGGGGAGAGAATTAAACACCAGGGTGAAGAGATTGGCACAATACTGGAAGGTGAAGTGATACTGACCATCAACGGTCAAACGTATCCTCTTGTTGCAGGACAAAGCTATGCCATTAACACTGGCATACCACACAGTTTCAGCAACACCTCGGCAGGGATCTGCCGCATCATCAGTGCCCACACTCCCACCACTTTCTAATAAGTAGCGGCCTGAGTTTCTCAGGCCTTCTTAAAAAACGCGCATTAACAGGGTACATCCCTGGGGCATCGTGCAGCCTGATTTTGCCTGAAAAAGATCAGCAACGAACTTTATCTTATTGATATAAAAGGAGTAGCTATGAAATTTCAGAATCTTAAATATTGGCGTGAGAAAGCCAGCCATTATTCACCAGAGACCCGTTTATTTATTAACGGCGAATATTGTGCCGCCGCCGATAACGAAACCTTTATTACGCTGGATCCGGCAGGACAACGTCCTCTGGCTAAAGTCGCCCGCGGTAAAAAAGCGGATGTGGACCGCGCGGTCACCGCAGCCCGTACCGTCTTTGAACGCGGAGACTGGTCGCAAGCCTCACCCGCAGAGCGCAAAGCGGTACTGCACAAACTCGCCGATTTAATGGAGCAGCATCACGAGGAGCTGGCGCTACTGGAAACGCTCGATACCGGTAAACCGATTCGCCATAGCCTGCGTGATGATATTCCCGGCGCGGCACGCGCCATCCGCTGGTATGCCGAAGCTATAGATAAAGTCTATGGCGAAGTTGCCACCACCTCGGTGAACGATCTGGCACTGATTGTGCGCGAACCGGTGGGCGTGATTGCGGCCATAGTACCGTGGAATTTTCCCCTGCTGCTGGCCTGCTGGAAACTCGGCCCGGCACTGGCAGCGGGCAACAGCGTGATCCTCAAGCCTTCCGAAAAATCACCGCTGACCGCCATTCGCCTGGCTGCGCTGGCTAAAAAAGCAGGTTTGCCCGATGGCGTTCTCAGCGTTGTTAGCGGGTATGGTCACGAAGCGGGCCAGGCGTTGTCACAGCATCCGGATGTTGATGTGATCACCTTTACCGGCTCGACCCGTACCGGCAAGCAACTGCTCAAAGACGCTGGCGACAGCAACATGAAACGCGTCTGGCTGGAGGCCGGAGGTAAAAGCGCCAATATCGTGTTTGCCGACTGTCCGGATCTGCCGAAAGCCGCCGCTAATGCAGCGGCAGGTATCTTCTATAACCAGGGCCAGGTTTGTATCGCCGGTACGCGTCTGCTGCTGGAAGAGAGCATTGCCGACGAGTTCATCGCCCTGCTGAAAGAGCAGGCGAAAAACTGGCAGCCTGGCAACCCGTTGGATCCGGAAACCACGATGGGCACGCTTATCGACAATGCGCATGCCGACACCGTGCACGGTTTTATTCGCGACGGTGAAGCGCAAGGCATGCTGGCGCTGGATGGCCGCAGCCACGTACATCCGGCCGCTATCGGTCCGACTATTTTTGTCGATACCGCACCGCAGGCCCACGTCAGCCGCGATGAAATCTTCGGCCCGGTACTGGTCGTCACCCGTTTTAGCAGTGAAGCCGAAGCCCTGGCGTTAGCCAACGACAGTGACTACGGCCTCGGCGCCGCAGTCTGGACCCGTGATTTATCGCGCGCCCACCGTATGAGCCGTCGCCTGAAAGCCGGCTCAGTCTTCGTGAATAACTACAACGACGGTGATATGACCGTGCCGTTCGGCGGTTATAAGCAAAGCGGTAACGGACGCGATAAATCCCTGCATGCGCTGGAAAAATTTAGCGAACTGAAAACCATCTGGATCTCCCTGGAGTCTTAATCATGACTGAACATACCAGCAGTTATTACGCCGCAAGCGCCAATCAGTACGAACCGTTTCCGACCCTTAGCGAATCGGTTAGCTGTGATGTTTGCGTGGTGGGCGGTGGTTATACCGGACTCTCCTCCGCCCTGCATTTAGCGGAAATGGGTTACGACGTGGTGCTACTGGAATCCGCGCGTATTGGTTTCGGGGCCAGCGGACGTAACGGCGGTCAGTTGGTGAACTCCTACAGTCGCGATATCGACGTTATCGAACGTACCTATGGCCCGGACGCCGCTAAAATGCTCGGTGGAATGATGTTTGAAGGCGGCAATATCATCCGCGAACGCATCAAGCGTTATCAGATCGAATGCGATTATCGTCCCGGCGGGCTGTTTGTAGCGCTGAACCACAAACAGATGGAAACGCTGGAAGAGCAGAAGTCGAACTGGGAACGCTACGGCAACACGCAGCTTGAACTGTTAGACAGCAGTGAAATTCGTCGCGAAGTCAGCAGCGATCGTTATGTCGGCGCGCTGCTCGACCACAGCGGTGGTCATATTCACCCGCTGAACCTGGCGATTGGCGAAGCTAACGCCATTCGTCTGAACGGCGGACGCGTCTACGAACAGTCGCCAGTCACCCGTATTCAGCACACCAGCCCTGCAGTGATCAGCACTGAAAAAGGTCAGGTGACAGCCCGCTTTGTGATCGTCGCGGGCAACGCCTACCTCGGAGACAAACTGGAGCCTGCGCTGGCAAAAAGCAGTATGCCGTGCGGCACGCAGGTATTAACCACCGAACCGCTGTCGGCGGAGATGGCGCGCTCGCTAATCCCGAAAAACTACTGCGTGGAAGATTGTAACTACCTGCTCGATTACTACCGTCTGACCGGCGATAACCGCCTGCTGTACGGCGGCGGTGTAGTCTATGGCGCTCGCGATCCGGATGATATTGAGCGTCTGGTGATGCCGAAACTGCTGAAGACCTTCCCGCAATTACAGGGGGTAAAAATTGATTTCCGCTGGACCGGTAATTTCCTGTTAACGCTGTCTCGCATGCCGCAGTTCGGCCGTCTTGATACCAACATCTACTATATGCAGGGCTACAGCGGCCACGGCGTGACCTGTACTCACCTTGCAGGACGCCTGATTTCCGAACTGCTGCGTGGGGATGCCGAGCGCTTTGACGCGTTCGCCAAACTGCCGCACTACCCGTTCCCGGGAGGCCGCAGCCTGCGCATTCCGTTTACCGCCATGGGGGCGGCATATTACAGCTTACGCGATCGCCTTGGGGTTTAAGTTCTTCCGCGATAAACCCGACGCACAGGGCGGTCCCCCCTGTGCGTTTTTTTATTCCTGGAAAGCGAAAAACAGATAACAGGTACGAAAATACCGCAATAGGACATAACCACACTCTTTGCATTGTTTCTCCCTTCCGATCGGATACGCTTTTTTAGATATCGCTGGCGGCATGCGCCAGAACTCAACGGGGGAAGAAACGCGTGTTATGAATACGAATAACGAGGAGACCTTTTATCAGGCGATGCGTCGCAAAGGCGTAAGCAGACGCAGTTTTCTCAAATATTGTAGCCTCGCCGCTACATCGCTGGGGTTGGGAGCCGGAATGACGCCCAGAATTGCATGGGCGCTGGAGAACAAACCCCGGATCCCGGTAGTCTGGATCCACGGGCTGGAATGCACCTGCTGCACCGAATCATTTATCCGCTCCTCTCACCCACTTGCCAAAGACGTCATCCTCTCCCTGATTTCCCTCGATTACGACGACACGCTGATGGCCGCCGCCGGAACGCAGGCCGAAGAGGTATTTGAAGACATTCTGAGCCGCTACCACGGCCGATATATTCTGGCAGTCGAAGGTAATCCTCCACTGGGCGAGCAAGGGATGTTTTGCATCAGCAGCGGGCGTCCTTTTATTGAAAAGCTAAAAAGAGCCGCGGCAGGTGCCAGCGCGATTATCGCCTGGGGAACCTGCGCCTCCTGGGGCTGCGTGCAGGCTGCCCGGCCTAACCCCACCCAGGCGACACCAATCGATAAGGTGATCACCGATAAGCCGATCGTGAAAGTGCCCGGCTGCCCGCCGATTCCGGATGTCATGAGCGCCATCATTACCTACCTGGTGACGTTTGGAAGGTTGCCTGAACTCGACCGTCTGGGTCGTCCGCTGATGTTCTATGGTCAGCGTATCCACGACAAATGCTACCGCCGCGCCCACTTTGACGCCGGGGAGTTCGTTGAGAGTTGGGACGATGACGCCGCCCGCCAAGGCTATTGCCTGTACAAAATGGGTTGCAAAGGGCCAACCACCTATAACGCCTGTTCCACCACCCGCTGGAATGGTGGCGTTTCCTTCCCCATCCAGTCCGGCCACGGTTGTCTGGGATGTTCGGAAAACGGCTTCTGGGATCGCGGTTCGTTCTACAGCCGCGTGGTTGATATTCCACAAATGGGGACGCATTCAACCGCCGATACCGTTGGCCTCACCGCGCTAGGCGTCGTGGCGGCCGGTGTCGGTGTTCACGCAGTCGCCAGCGCCGTCAATCAACACCACCGCCACAAACAGCAACTAGCCGACGCCGGACAACAGTCTCCAGACAATAAGGATAAACAGGCATGAGCAATTCGTATCAAACCCAGGGATATACGGTCAATAATGCCGGTCGCCGCCTGGTTGTCGACCCCATCACGCGCATTGAAGGCCATATGCGTTGTGAAGTGAACATTAATGAGCAGAACATCATCACCAACGCGGTTTCCTGCGGCACCATGTTCCGCGGGCTGGAGATCATTCTACAGGGGCGCGACCCGCGCGATGCCTGGGCATTTGTCGAACGAATTTGCGGAGTGTGCACCGGCGTACATGCGCTCGCTTCGGTCTATGCCATTGAAGATGCTATTGGCATCAAGGTGCCCGACAACGCCAACATCATTCGCAATATTATGCTGGCGACGCTGTGGTGCCACGACCATCTGGTGCACTTTTACCAGTTAGCCGGAATGGACTGGATTGACGTACTGAATGCCCTGAAAGCAGACCCGCGCGCCACATCGCAGTTGGCACAAAGCCTTTCAGCCTGGCCGATGTCTTCTCCAGGCTACTTCTTTGACGTTCAAAATCGCCTGAAGAAATTTGTCGAAGGCGGTCAGTTGGGGATTTTCCGCAACGGTTACTGGGGACATCCGCAGTACAAGCTGTCGCCAGAGGCCAACCTGATGGGCTTTGCCCACTATCTGGAAGCGCTCGATTTTCAGCGCGAGATCATCAAAATCCATACGGTGTTTGGCGGTAAGAATCCGCATCCGAACTGGATTGTCGGCGGGATGCCGTGCGCTATCAATATCGATCAGAGCGGCGCGGTAGGCGCAGTCGATATGGAACGCCTGAACCTGGTGCAGTCGATCATCACCCGCACCGCCGACTTCATCAACAACGTCATGGTGCCTGACGCGCTGGCTATCGGCCAGTTCAATAAACCCTGGAGCCAGATTGGCACCGGGCTTTCTAATAAGTGCGTCTTAAGCTACGGCGCGTTCCCGGATATCGCCAATGACTTCAGCGCGAAGAGCCTGTTGATGCCTGGCGGTGCGGTGATTAACGGTGATTTTAACAACGTCATGCCGGTGGACCTGGACGATCAGCAGCAAATTCAGGAGTTTGTCGATCATGCCTGGTATCGTTATCCGGACGATCAATTAGGTCGTCATCCGTTCGAAGGGATTACTGAACCCTGGTATAACCCGGGCGATGTCAAAGGCAGCGATACCGATATCAAGCAGCTCAACGAACAGGAACGCTATTCGTGGATTAAAGCCCCGCGCTGGCGGGGACACGCTATGGAAGTTGGGCCGCTGGCACGTACGCTGATTGCCTATCACAAAGGTGATGCCGCCACGATTGAATCCGTGGACCGCATGATGTCCGCCCTCAAGCTGCCTCTGTCGGGTATGCAATCAACGCTGGGACGTATTCTGTGTCGCGCGCACGAAGCGCAGTGGGCCGTGAGCAAGTTGCAATATTTCTTCGACAAGCTGATGACCAACCTGAAAAACGGCAATCTGGCTACCGCAAATACCGAAAAGTGGGAGCCTGAAAGCTGGCCGCAGCACTGTCGCGGGATCGGTTTTACCGAAGCGCCGCGCGGAGCATTAGGCCACTGGGCATCGATTCGCGACCAGAAGATCGACCTGTATCAATGCGTGGTGCCGACCACCTGGAATGCCAGCCCGCGCGATCCAAAGGGACAAATTGGCGCTTACGAGGCGGCGCTGATGGGCACCCAAATGGCGATACCGGATCAACCGCTGGAGATCCTGCGCACCTTGCACAGCTTCGACCCCTGCCTGGCATGTTCAACCCACGTACTCGGCGACGACGGCAGCGAACTTATCGCCGTCCAGGTTCGCTAAGCGTTAAGGAACGGAACGATGACTGGAAAAACATCCCCACGCGTCGGGGAGGCGCGTGATACCGCCACCAGCCACTATGTGTTTGAAGCGCCAGTACGCTTGTGGCACTGGCTGACGGTGGGCTGCATGTTGGTGTTGATGGTGACCGGATACTTCATTGGCCGACCGCTGCCGTCGGTCAGCGGTGAGGCCACTTATCTGTTCTACATGGGCGACATCCGACTGGTACATTTCGCCGCCGCCATGGTGTTCACAGTGATACTGCTGATGCGCATTTACTGGGCCTTCGTTGGTAATCGCTATTCACGCGAGCTGTTTATCGTGCCGGTCTGGCGTCGCAGCTGGTGGCAGGGTGCGTTTTCGGTGGTGCGCTGGTATCTGTTTCTGGAAAAAAAACCGGGAGATGATATCGGTCATAACCCCATCGCGCAGGCGGCGATGTGCGGTTATTTCCTGCTTTCCGTTTTTATGATCCTCACCGGTTTTGCCTTATACAGCGAACATAGCCAGTACGCCATTTTTACCCCTTTCCGCTATGTGACGGAGTTTTTCTACTGGACCGGCGGAAACTCTCTCGATATCCACAGCTGGCATCGGTTAGGGATGTGGTTCATCGCCGCCTTCATCGTAGGCCATGTGTATATGGCGATTCGTGAGGACATCATGTCTGACGAGACCGTCATCTCAACCATGATTAACGGCTTTCGTAGCCATAAATTTCCCAAGGGTCAGCACGATAAGGAGGCGTCATGAGCGAACCTAACGTCATCGTGATGGGCTTAGGCAACCTGCTGTGGGCAGATGAAGGGTTTGGTATTCGCCTCGCTGAGCGCCTGTACGCCCATTATCACTGGCCAGAATCGGTAGAGATTGTTGACGGCGGCACGCAGGGACTGAATCTGCTGGGCTACGTTGAGCAGGCCAGCCATTTGCTGCTGCTTGACGCCATCGACTACGGACTTGAGCCGGGAACCTTGCAAACTTACGCCGGAGACAAAGTCCCGAGTTACCTCAGCGCCAAAAAAATGAGTCTGCATCAGAACAGCTTCTCTGAAGTGCTGGCTCTGGCGGATATTCGCGGCCATCTCCCCGCGCACATCGCTCTGGTGGGACTACAACCGGTACAGCTGGACGACTATGGCGGCAGCCTGACCGACATCGCGCGCGCTCAGCTCCCGGCGGCAGAACAGGCCGCGCTTACGCAACTGGCCGCGTGGGGCATTGCGCCACAAACAAGCGATGAAACACGTTGCCTGAACTATGACTGTCTGTCGATGGAAAACTATGAAGGCGTGCGTATTCGCCAGTATCGCGTAACGCTGGAGAGATAATTAACATGTTGAATGACCAACCGTTTTCTGCGCTATGGCAGCGAATGCTGGCTAAGGGCTGGCAACCGCTGAGCGCATCTGAACTGGATGACTGGATAACCCGCGTGCGTGATGGCGTGATCCTGCTCAGTAGCGATCCTCGCCGTACACCGGAAGTCAGCGATAACCCGGTCATGATTGCCGAGTTGCTCCGCGAGTTTCCCCAGTTTGACTGGCACATCGCCATGGCGGATCTTGAACACAGCGAGGCGATCGGCGATCGCTTTGGCGTGTTCCGTTTTCCGGCTACCCTGGTGTTTACCCAGGGTGAGCTGCGCGGCATTCTCAGCGGTATCCACCCGTGGGCCGACCTGCTCAACCTGATGCGTCCCTTCGTTGAAGAACGTATACCGCCGGAGTCTGCATGATGAGCGATTCCTTTTTTCATCTGCTGGGGCCAGGAACGCAGCCGGGTGATGACAGCTTCAGCATGAACCCCTTGCCCCTCACCTGCCAGGTCAACAGCGACCCCAGCATGGCAACACTGGAAAACTGCCCGCACAGCCCGGCGGTGATGGCATTGTTAGCCGATGTGCGCCACCAGCTCACCCAGAGAATTCCCGCTAAACAGGACGTACTGGGATGGGATTTATCCGCGCTCAATGCAGACGATCTCACCTTTCTGAATACGCTACTTGGCGAAGGCGAAGTTTCCGTGCGCATTCAGCATGCTGACGGCAGGGCGAGCGAGATTCAGGAGTCGATTTTCTGCGGTATCTGGCGGGTGCGTAGTCAGAATAACAAGGGGCAATGGCAGGAACATCTGGAAGCAGGCAGCGCACCACGGGCGCTGTGGCAGGCGGCAACAATCAATACGCTGCCGGACGATAGCCTGCTGCCTCCGCCTATAGATGGGTTGATGAATGGCCTGACGCTGGCCCAGGAACTGCTGGCGCACGTGCGCGATCCGGCAGCGCAACCCCATAGCATTAACCTCACCCAACTGCCGATTAGCGACGCGGATCGCCTGTTCCTTGCCCGCCTGTGCGGCGAAGGGCACATTCAAATCCGCACCATCGGCTACGGCGAGAGCCAAATCGACGCCACGGCGCTGCGCCATGTCTGGCATGTTCGCTGTCTGGATACCCTGAAAGGGCTTCTGCTTGAGAGTTATGAGATCTGTCCGTTGCCGGAACTGGTGTTGGCCGCACCGGAAGATCTGCTCGACTCGCTCGAGCGCCTGAATGAAGTCTGCGGCTGGCTGGCATCCGGCCCGCCTGCCTGATCCCCCTCTTTAGACCCGCGTACTTTTCTACTGCGGGTCTGGCGTTTTCTTCCTTACCTATTCACTCTCTAATGCCTGATGGAGTTAGCATGTGGGACGTCATTGACCTATCGCGCTGGCAGTTTGCGCTGACCGCGCTGTACCATTTTCTGTTTGTTCCCCTGACGCTGGGGCTGATTTTTTTGCTGGCCATCATGGAAACCCTGTTCGTGGTGACCGGCAAAACAGTCTACCGCGACATGACGCGTTTCTGGGGAAAGTTATTCGGTATTAACTTTGCACTCGGCGTGGCAACCGGCCTGACCATGGAGTTTCAGTTCGGTACTAACTGGTCGCTCTATTCCAACTATGTAGGCGATATTTTTGGCGCTCCGCTGGCGATGGAAGCCTTGATGGCTTTCTTTCTTGAATCCACCTTCGTCGGGCTGTTCTTCTTCGGCTGGCAGCGCTTAAACAAGTACCAGCATTTGCTGGTGACCTGGCTGGTCGCATTTGGCTCCAATATCTCGGCCCTGTGGATCCTCAACGCTAACGGCTGGATGCAATATCCAACAGGCGCTCACTTTAATATTGATACCCTGCGCATGGAGATGAGCAGTTTCAGCGAGCTGGTCTTTAACCCCGTCAGCCAGGTAAAATTTGTGCATACCGTGATGTCCGGTTATGTCACCGGCGCCATGTTTGTGATGTCTATTAGCGCCTGGTATTTGCTGCGTGGTCGCAATCGCGAGTTCGCCCGGCGCTCCTTGGCGGTGGGTTCCGTCTTTGGCACGCTGGCTATCCTCGGCACGCTACAACTGGGTGATAGCTCAGCCTATGAGGTCGCCCAGCTCCAGCCGGTAAAACTGGCGGCAATGGAGGGCGAATGGCAAACCGAACCGGCCCCCGCGCCCTTTCATGTCATCGCCTGGCCGCAGCAGGAGCAAGAACGTAACGCCTTCGCGGTGAAGATACCGGCCCTGCTGGGTATTCTGGCGACCCACTCTTTAGATACGCCGGTTCCGGGGCTGAAAAACCTGATGGCGGACGCGCTCCCCCGCCTGCAGCGAGGCCGGGAGGCGTGGTTACTGATGCAGGAAATTGCCAAAGGTAACCGCACGCCTCAGGTACTGAACGCTTTTCACGCTGTGGAGAAAGATCTGGGTTACGGCATCCTGCTGGCGAACTACGCGCCTGATATGAACCACGTTACACCAGCGCAATATCAGGCCGCGCAACGCGGCGCCATTCCGCAAGTGGCCCCCGTGTTCTGGAGCTTTCGCATTATGATTGCATGCGGTTCGCTGCTGCTACTGGTGATGGCGATTGCGTTGATACAGACCTTACGCTGGCGTATCGACCAGCATCGCTGGGTACTGCGCATGACGCTGTGGAGCCTGCCGCTCCCGTGGATTGCCATCGAAGCTGGCTGGTTTATGACGGAGTTTGGCCGTCAGCCGTGGGCGATTCAGGATATTTTGCCGACCTGGTACGCCCACTCCGCGTTAAGCGCAGGCCAACTGGCCTTCTCCATGGGACTCATTCTCACGCTTTACACCCTGTTTTTAATTGCCGAAGTCTACCTGATGCAGAAATACGCGCGCCTTGGCCCAGATGCAATGCATAACCAGCAACCAGCGCAACAACAGGGATAAAGGAGACAATCATGTTGGATTATGAAACGTTGCGGCTCATTTGGTGGCTGCTGATTGGCATCATTCTGGTGGCCTTTATGGTCACTGACGGGTTTGATATGGGGGTCGGCTGCCTGTTGCCGCTGATCGCGCGTAACGATGATGAGCGTCGGGTGTTAATCAATAGCGTCGGGGCGCACTGGGAAGGTAACCAGGTGTGGCTCATTCTGGCGGGCGGTGCATTATTCGCGGCCTGGCCGCGGGTCTATGCCGCCGCATTTTCGGGGTTTTATGTAGCGATGATCCTGGTGCTGTGCGCCCTTTTCTTTCGCCCGTTGGCCTTTGATTATCGCGGTAAAATTGCTAATGCACGCTGGCGCGTCATGTGGGACGCCGGGTTGGTTATCGGGAGCCTGGTCCCCCCGGTTATCTTCGGCGTCGCATTCGGCAACCTGTTTTTAGGGGTGCCTTTTGTGTTCACGTCGCAGCTTCATGTGCAATACCTCGGCACCTTCTGGCAGTTGCTTTCTCCTTTTGCCCTGCTATGCGGTGCATTAAGCCTGATGCTGGTTATTCTGCAAGGGGGCGTGTGGCTCCAGTTGAAAACCGACGGCATTCTTCATCAACGCGCGCTTTCTGCTACCCGTCGCAGCGCGATGCTGGTCGTGCTCTGCTTTCTGTTAGCCGGTTACTGGCTATGGACGGGGATCGACGGCTATGTGTTGCTTAGCCAGGATCCTAATGGTCCCTCCAACCCGCTATTAAAAATGGTAACTACCTCACCGGGCGCGTGGATGGCGCACTTTTATCAGTCACCACTGCTGTTAATTATTCCGCTGCTTGGCATGATTTTCCCGATGCTCGCGATCTATGCCTGCGGGCAACGTCGGGCCGTATGGGGATTTTTGTGCGCTTCACTGACCCAGGCCTGCGTGATCTTCACCGCCGGAATCACCCTGTTTCCGTTTGTGATGCCTTCAAGCGCGTATCCGCTCTCCAGCCTGACGGTGTGGGACAGTACCTCCAGCCAGATGACGCTCAGTATCATGCTGGTTATTGTGCTGATTTTTCTACCAATCGTTCTGCTTTATACCGTGTGGAGTTATTACAAAATGCTGGGACGAATCAATGTAGAAACGATCCGCCGCCACAATCACGAACTTTACTAGGGAGGACCGTACGATGTGGTATCTGTTTTGGTTTGTCGGCATTCTGCTGATGTGCGCACTCTCCACGCTGGCGCTGGTCTGGCTGGAGTCGCGGCAGAAATAATTCTGCGCGTACGCTACGCTTTCTGGCTCCCCGGTTTATTCGGGGAGCTTTTATCCCCTTTCCATCAGCTCTCCAAGGCGCTTTATCTGCCGTCCCTGGTTATCGAAATTACGCTCATCAAGCCACAAATCGTAGGCAGGACGGAGTGTTGGGTACTCTCCGTCGATGATTGAGTACCATGCGGTATCTCGATTACGACCCCGCGTGACGACAGCCTGACGAAATATGCCTTCAAAACTGAAGCCAAAGCGCTCCGCCGCCCCACGGGAAGGCGCATTGAAGGCATCACATTTCCATTCAAAACGGCGATAGCCCAGATCCTCAAAAACGTACTTTAAAAGCAATAAGATGACTTCCGTTGAGATTCGCGAACGTTTCATGCGTACGGAGTAGGAAACATGGCCAACCTCGATCACGCCATTTGCGGGATCAATCCGCATAAGAGCAAACGTACCAACAGGTTTCATACTGGTTAAATCGATCACAGCAAAATGCATCGGATCTGTCTGTTCTTCCGCCTTTTTTAAATAAACCTGGAAGGCATCAAAAGTTTCAAAAGGTCCGACCGCCAGATATGTCCAGTCACGACAATCGCTTGATTCTCAGTACGCTTCATACAACTCTTTTGCATGGCGTTTGGCGTTAATGCGTTCAAGCTTACAATAGCGACCTGTAATTTGCTGAGCCTGTGGAAAGGGTGCGCCTTTCCAGTCAGACAAAGTCATACCTACGGGTTGTTGGAATTGATTAAAGACGCCCGGCATATCTGTACCCCTTACAAAACAGAACTAAACCAGCGCAGGGTATGATCAAACTGAGCGGCCCAAAAGAACCACAATGCGTGTTTTTAACGGATCCACACTATTTAATTGTACAAAAAGCAGGCTCTGCATTTTTACACGTAGCGAAAGAAACGTATTTACTGCATTAATGCTAATAGCGGAATAAATTATAATTTAAATAACCTGAGCCAAACGGCGAATCCCATCAACAATTGCCTCTACCGGATGATTTGCAAAACCAATCAAAATCCCCTGTCGTGAGACATCGCTCTGGTAATAACGACTTAGTGATAGTATTCCCATCCCTAGTAATCTGGCTTGCTCCTCAACTTCATTTCCGGTTAATCCGTTTTGTAGCCAGCACACAATATGGACGCCAGAGTCAGAAGGCTGCACAATCATTTTATCAGCCAGGTATTCTTGAATAGCATTCACCAGCGCAGTTCTTCTTTCATAGCATGTCTTACGAATTCGGCGCACATGACTGGCATAGTGACCATCCTCTATAAAACTCGCCATCACAGCCTGCTCAAGATAACTGGTGCCAAGATCGGAGAAATATTTCGTCACCATAATCTGTTCTTGTAAACCCGGCGGGACAACTAAAAAACCTAAACGAAATTCCGGGTACATCATTTTAGAAAATGTTCCGGCGTAGATTACGCGTTGATTCTGATCTAATCCTTGCAGGGCTTGTAAAGAACGGTCGGCATAACGGAACTCGCTATTATAGTCATCTTCAAATATCCAGGCCTGATTCGACTTCGCCCATTCCAGCAACTCAAAACGTCGGGATAAACTCAACGTTCCACTTAATGGATATTGATCCGACGGGACGACATAGGCCAGCTTAGCGTCAGGAAAATGATCAATACCATAGCGGACGTTCATTCCTTCGCTATCTACCGGTACCGGCCTCACCATCGCGCCAACAGACATGAAGGCTCCGCGAGCGCCTTTGTAACCCGGGTCGTCCAGCCAAACGTCACTTCCTGCCGTTAGCAATGCTCGCGCAGTAATGTTCAATGCCTGTTGAATACCATTTACGATGATTATTTGATCTTCGTTACAGTTCACTCCACGCGTTGTTTTAATGTAGCGGCAAACCGCTTTTCTCAAAGGAAGGTACCCGCAAGGATGAGTGTGAGCCCCCAGTTGATGCCGGGATTGTCTCCAGACACGTTGCAGTAGCTTTCCCCATAACGCATGCGGAAAGAGATCCGTACACCCGACACCAACCGCAAATAGGCGGTTCATGCCGCGCCCTTCATACTCATTTGACCATAAATCGCGAACAGGATTATTTCGGCTATGAACCTGTTCACCAGGCGAGACGACGTCCCCCGACGCCATCTTTGGATAGATATTGCTGATACTCCGATCCGGAATATTATGTGAGACATATGTTCCAGACCCTTTACGGGTCAGGATATACCCTTCATCTAATAGCCTGTCATAACCGGCGATCGCTGAGTTTCGTGAAATTGACATCATCTCGGACAATGCCCTGGTTGACGGCATTTTTGTTCCTGGCGGCAATCGCCCTTCGAGGATGTGATCGCGGAGGATGTGGTAAACCTGCTCCTTAACCGCGCCTTTTCCTAAAACAAATCCTTGAAATAAAGGCGCATTGTTTTTCTTCATTGTATTAACCTTTATACTAAAAGTGGATCCTATCAATATATCGAAAGTGTCTCTTTACGAGAATTTATAAAGTTCTTAGTATCATCATACTAACACATTACTCGTATAAAATATCAGGATATATATGATTAACATGAATACCGTTACTATTGAAAGTGCAGAACAAAAAGACTACGCCAGCTGGCTTCCTTTATGGATAAACTATCAAACATTTTATCGCACTAAAATTTCAGATGAAGTAACAAAATTAACGTGGGAGCGTTTCCTTACCCCGAGCGAACCTGTTTATTGTGCTGTAGCCAAATATAATGGGAAAATAGTGGGACTGGTGCACTATCTCTTTCACCGCTCAACCTGGGCAGAATCAAATTATTGCTATCTCGAAGATTTATTTGTTAGCGAAGATGTACGCGGTCAACACATCGGTAAACAACTTATCGAGTATGTCCAACAACAAGCCAAAAAACACCACGCGTCAAGATTATACTGGCATACGCATGAAACCAATCTCCGTGGACAACGTCTGTATGACTGGGTGGCCAAAAAGAGCGGGATGATCGAATATCAAATGTAAGGATAATAATACTCAGGATAGTATTTAATTATTCAGTACTAAAAATAAACCTCTGAGTAGATATACTCAGAGGATGTCTCGGTGACAAATCCCCCCAACCTGAATAAGATAAGGAAAAAAAACCAGCGATAAGCAAATTCTTAAGAATCAAAAAGGTAAAGAGCCAGCATGGCAACGATAAAGGATGTTGCAGAGTTAGCGGGAGTGTCCACCGCAACAGTTTCACGTGTTATTAATCAAACCGCATGGGTTGAACCCGTGACGCGTGAGCGTGTTGAAAAAGCCATGCGCGAACTGAACTATCATCGCAATGCCGCCGCTATTGCATTAGCGAAACGCAGCGGTGACATGCTCGGGTTATTGACCGGCAACCTTGCCGATCCCTTTTTTGCCAGGCTTGCCCGAGGCGTGGAAGAAGTATCACGCCAGCAGCAATTTCGGCTGATGGTATGCAGCGGTGGCCACGATGAAGGAATGGAAAAATCAGGACTCGATTTCCTGATAAACCAGGGCTGTGAAGCTATTGTGGTCCATGCCAGTAGGCTTTCTGAAAAGGAACTGTTGAGATATGCCGCTCATTTTCCTGCCATGGTGGTCGTGAACCGCTATATTGCCGGGATGGCCAACCGCTGCGTGTGGCTGGAAAATAGTCAAGCAGCTAAAACAGCCACGCTACATCTCCTGGAACAGGGGCACCGTTGTATTGCCTGCGTGACAAGTGATTTACCGATTATCGATCGCCGTGAGCGGCTGGAAGGTTATCGCCAGGCGCTGGCTGAATATGGCATTACGCCAGATAAAAACTGGGTGATTAGCGTGCCCTTCAATGAAGAGGGTGGCGAACGCGCTGCACACCAGCTGCTTAATTGCGGCATTCCTTTCACCGCAGCGGTGACTTTTAATGATGTAATGGCCGCCGGGATTATGCGCATCCTCCATCAGCAGGGAATTACACTTCCGCAGCAGCTTTCGATCGTTGGATTTGATGATGTGGTGATGGCTCGCTATCTCTACCCCGCACTGACAACAATGCATTATCCCGTTGAGCGCATGGCTCGCTGCGCTTCGCAGCTGGCGATACAGCTTTTTAAGGGCGCAACTCAGCGTCCCAGCGTGAATAGTTTCACTGCGGATTTAGTGATCCGCGATTCTGTTCTTCCCCCTCTCTCTGAAATCAATGCGTAAATCGTCAAGCCCCTGAATTGTGATCGACTTCAAGTTTAACGTCTTCATGTAATCGCTTACATGAGGGCCAATGAGCGATCACAGTCAGGCAAAAGGGTGTTCTCTACTCTTGAGCGACCTTACAGACTGGAGATTCATGAATGAATGCCTCTCAAAATCAGAAAAAAACACTCTCATTTGGACTGGCAGTGATCCCTATTTTAGCCATGCTACTGCTGCTAATTATTGGCTACGGCATCATGGGGCTACGTATTGAGCCCTTGTTGCTATGTTCTGCTGCAGTCGCCGCGGGCATGGCCTGGTGGCAAGGGTATTGCTGGGAAGACATCATTAATTCGGTGGTTGATAAACTCGCCAAAGCAATGCCAGTTATCATGATTCTTATCTGTGTTGGCGGACTGATTGGTACATGGATGTTCAGCGGCACCATTCCTTACATGGTGTACTGGGGACTGAAACTCATCAGCCCCGAATACATTCTCATCGCCGCCTTCTTTTTGACCAGCGTCGTATCGGTGTGTACCGGAACCTCCTGGGGTTCCGCCGGAACGGTTGGCGTAGCATTGATGGGCGTTGCCGCCGGACTGGATGTCTCGATGGCAGCAGCGGCAGGTGCCGTTGTTTCTGGCGCTTACTTCGGTGACAAGATATCGCCGCTGTCAGACTCCACCAACTTTGCGGCCATTGTTGCAGATACCACCCTTTTCGAGCATATCCAGCACTTATTGTGGACCACTATTCCCAGCTTTCTGCTTGCCGCCGTGGTTTATCTTATTGCCGGCCACAGCAATATGCTCGGCGAGGTCGCCACGCCGCAACGGGTTACCGATATTGTCAACGCTCTGGAGTCGCTATACCACTTCAATATCATTCTGATTTTGCCGCCGGTTATTGTGTTGTGGGGCGCGATTCGTAAAAAGCCGGTCATTCCTTTAATGCTGAGTGCATGCGTATTAGCCCTGATTCTGGGCGTTGTCATGCAAGGACTCAGCATCAAGCAGGGACTGGATGCCTTTATAGATGGATTCAACATTACTATGTTCCCGCAAGGGAGTGAGGGCATTATTGCTGATGTTCCGCGCCTGCTGAACCGCGGCGGAATGTTCTCAATGATGAGCACTATCCTTCTGGTATTTTGCGCATTCTCTTTTGCCGGTGCCTTAACGTTAACCGGCGCGCTCAACATTATCATTAACCGCTTACTGACGGTCATTCACAGTGTCGGTCAGTTAATTGCGGCAACCATTGGTACCACCCTTCTGGTGACCGGAGCCACAAGCGACGGCAAGCTGGCTCTTCTGGTTCCAGCTGAACTGTTTAAAGACGCATACCGTCGTATGGGACTGGATACCAAAAATCTGTCCCGCACCATTGAAGACGCTGGCACCGTTATTGAGCCGTTGTTGCCGTGGACAGCTGCCGGAGTTTATATGGCCACGACATTAGGAGTGAGCACGCTGGATTTATTGCCATGGGCGATTCAGTGCTATGCCTCAATCTTCTTCGCCTTGATTTACGGTTTCACGGGAATCGGTATTGCGAAGGCGCCTTCAGTGACAGAAACAGAAAAAAATATCACGGCAACAGAATAGGGAGAGCATGTAATGGATTTTAATAAGATTATCGATCGCCACGATACCGCCTCGCTGAAATGGGACTTTATGGCGCGATATTTCGGCGAGGATACACATCAACTGTTGCCCATGTGGGTGTCTGATTTTGACTTTACTTGCCCGCCCGCTGTTCAGGAGGCTTTAACTCACCGCGTAGGGCACGGTATTTTTGGTTACAGCGAACGACCACAAAGCTACTTTGATTCATTAATTTCATGGTTCTCAACCCGGCATCAGCTGGAAATCAAGCAAGAGTGGATCTGCAGTATTGAAGGTGTTGTTCCGGGATTATCGCTACTCGTACAAATGCTGAGTCAACCCGGTGAAGGCGTGGTCGTTCAGGGGCCTTATTATGGTTCATTCGCTAAAATTATCTCTCTGAACGGCAGACAGCTGCTGGAAAATCCGTTGAATGAGGACCCGGCTACCGGTTATCAAATGGATTTTGCTCACCTGGAAATGTTATTCCGGACTGAACGTCCGCCGTTGATGATTTTATGTAATCCGCATAATCCAACCGGTCGTTGTTGGACTGCACCAGAGCTGGAACAGCTACTTACGCTATGCGAGACCTATGATGTGACGTTGCTGTCTGATGAGATATGGGCAGATTTATTGCTTCCTGGAGAACAATTTACTTCAGTTCTGCATCTGGGAGAACGCTGGCATTCGCGTGTAATTTCAGCTACTTCAGCCAGTAAAACGTTTGGTTTGTCGACATTGCGTATTGCTAATTTTCTGATACCGGCACCGGCATTGCGTGAACACTTTTTACGCCGTCTGGATGCGCATGGACTGGATGTATTTAATGCGCTATCCGTCGAGGCGAGTACGGCTGCATGGCAACATGGCGCACCATGGTTAGACGATTTACTTGGCTATCTGGCTGAAAATCGACGCTGGTTTATTCAACAAATTGATGAATATCTCCCATGGGCTCGGGTTGTTCCTTCCCAGGCAACGTATCTGCTGTGGATAGATTGCAAAGCGCTTGGACTGGATGATGAGCAGCTCAAATGGGTAATGCTTGATGTTGCCGGTATTGCGCCTTCAATGGGAAATGGCTTTGGTCCTGCTGGAAATGGTTTTATCCGCCTGAACATGGGATGCCCACGCGCCTACCTCGAAAAAGCGGTAGAGGGCTTAAAGCGTATTGCATTTACATCCTGCTGAATCTGCTCAGTAAACGAATCGGCCCTGGCACAGGGCCGCTCGATATTATCAGCCATTTCGACGAGGCCTGATTAACGGGCTCTGAACTACCAACCAAGAATGGCGATGCGGAGAACGTGGTGCAGGTTACCCGGAAAATAATATGCGAGCTGAAAACCGCAGTAAACGGGGTTTGCGTTGATTTCGGTAGACTTGGGAAGAGCTTGAAATGGTGATAATAGGAACGAAACATAAAACAAACTCTGTTGTTTTTTAATGATTTTTATTTCATTGACGAGAGTGATACCCCCAAAAGTACCCCCAATGATTTGTTCCATATAGTCAACGCATTTTCTTAAGATTAGTTTCTTCTAAACCGACTAAAACATTAGAGCCTGTAAGAAACAGGCTCTAATCAAGAATTATTTTTTACCTTTAGGTCTGTTTTCCTGTATGTTTTCCACGATCATTTTTAAATTGCCACGCAACTTATCAAGCCAATTCACACCAATTTTATAAGTTAAATCCTCAACCAACTCAGGGCTTTCTGATTCTTTTATAATACGTTTTACAGCATGCTCATAAAATACCTTTTGTTTAGCATTAAATGTTGGGTAAACTTTTTCATATATGTCCCTATATCTAAGCACCTGACGGTATTTATAAATATCATTTGGTATAATTCGTATAAGGTTATCACCGGCCTCAAACTCAAGGAATGCTTCATTCCCAGTTTTTGTAAGAGAGACCAAAAGATGTAATCTTGCACGCTGTGTATCAATGTTTTTTGTATGATAGTTATCTTTTCTTGCAGCCAAGGAATAGGCAGTGGCTAAATATCTATCAGCACTTGGATAGTCTTTGAATGGTATCATGGACATTGCATATTGCACCCAGAAATGCGGATCATTTATTAGATTAGGGATAATATGTTTAACTTTCTCATAAAAATAATTTATTTCCACACGCCTTTGTGGGAGAAACTTTTCAATAATAGAGAATCTCAGTAAAGAAGTAATCAAAGTTTGTAATCTATTATCTTTTGCATCTTTATTAATAACATACAAGTGCTCAATAACTTTAAGTAGTTGATTAACAACATATTTATGTTCAAAAATATTCGCTATTAGGAATCTAGACAACGTGCTAGATTTAGTCTTAACCATGCCATTACTTATGATGAATAAGTTTTTAACGCCTTCATTTTCGGTAAACTCCGCACTATAAATTTTTTCATTGACCGCCACATCTGAAATTAAAGATCTTACCAATGGGAGACCTATGACATCTAATAATAGAATGGCAAAAACTGTTTCTTTATATTCTTTTTCATTCAGTGCAAGATTAGATATTTCTCGAATTCTAGATTGTATGGCTTCCGATTTGAGGATCGATAATAGCAAGAACGAAAGTTGGCTCCTCGCATTTTCATCAAGTTCTGATAATTTTTCATGCCTAGATAGCCCTGCTTTTTCGCCCCATCCCCCCAAGTGATCAACTATATGTACGAAATTATCAACTTCGGAATCTGATAAATAATCGACGCTATGAGTTTTAAAACTGCTCATATCCATCGTTAGTAAATGTTGCTTAGTATTTTCATAGCCAAAATGACGCGTGGTCAGTACAAGCTGTATATTGTCCATACGATTTTCTATGGCATAACGAGTATCATCAATGCAGTTACTATAATCATCTATGAAAATAATAACTTTTTGACCCAACCTGGATAATCGTTCAATGTCCTTACTGAAGCTAAATTCATTATATAAATAATAAAAACACAGATATCCTTTCCTTGATAATTTCGACATTAACATTCGAGTCATTATACTTTTGCCATTACCTAAATCGCTGGCAATTAAAATATCATGTTCTGTTTCAATATGATAAATAATCTTACTAACTTCTTCACGTAAAATTATCTTGTCTTGCATGTTATCATTGAGAGTGACTTCATCTATATATCGATCGTTGACTTTCCCAAAGATCATAAAATTGGCGATGTCACTATCTCTTATTTCCTCATGTTCCTCCCCAGGAATATAGAGCTCTAAAGAATTTATTAAACCAACTTCTTTGTCTTGATGTGATTCTTCAATGCACTTGGCAGCAATATGAGAAAAGGCGTTCACACCAATATTTATCACTTCCCCAAACATGGCTAACTTATAATTTTGGAATTTGGTGGTGCCTTCCCTAGTAATAAAAAAGGTTTTACTTTTAATAGAGGAATCATTAAAGAAAATTTTCTGAATATCAATGTCATACATCGAATACCCAAGAAAAACTATAGCACTTGCATTGTCTATATCGGCTTTAAACTGCCTATACCAGTTCGATGTTAGGAACTGCTCCGGAGATAGATAGGATGATGTTGTCAGTTTTATAGCAGAATCAAGATCGCTTTCTTTTGAACGCTCAATTCTTCCATTAATGTGGAGGCAGATATCTTCAGCTGACTTGTACTGATTTGGTGCATCTTCGAGCGTTAGAGGAGTGACCGATTTTCCTGATTTAATCAAAGAAAGTTCAATAGCATTGTCATAGTTTGTAGTGTATATCCTTCGCCACTTCATGCTGAAGATATCCATCTGCTCTTGCGTAACATCTTTAATTGTATAATTTTCTTTAAGTAATTGTAGAAGTTCGTCTTTTTGAGGGATATTATTAAGAAAGAAATCTGAAGCCACCATTAAATCATCACATTGCTTAATTTCTTCAATATAATGAGAGTCGGCACCGATTTCTTTTAAATAGTTTGCTGACTTATTTGAAATTCGCAAAGCGAGATCTTTCGCTAAAGGTGGGGTGCTTCCAATTATGTTTATTGATTCTTTTGAAAAACCTGCACCTACAAATACAATGGCATTACCTGTTGAAATCAATCTTTTGAGGCGTTCATACGTTTCATCGCTTATGAATTCGTTAGCTGAATTTGCAAGCTTAAGGCTATTTAACATAGCATCCATATTTATCTCCATATAAACCGAATTTACTTGAAATATAGTCAGAATTTACTTTAAAAGATCCTATTCACACAAATAACATACAATCTATTTCCCAGTTTCACAAGGATGTATGTAGCGGAATCAAGTAATACGATAAAGCAAGGCCCTGTTTACCCAAAACAAATAATATTCATAAAATTCAATGAATTATAGGCTTTAGATCACGTAAAAATCTTCTATAGATTCATACTAAAGGTGTGATTTTAGATAAGGCATACAACTCTTCTACAAAAGTGTCACTTGAAAGCAACTGTAACTTAGAGCGCGTGTAGCCAAAAATCCCCGCTGGCATTGCCGGTGGGTGACAACTTTTGACAACTCAATCTGAACGCCAGCTTCCGGGTAAACTGGAACAGCGATCTGAAAGAGGCTCGAGGATGGTTGCAAAGGGGGTGTAAGTATCCCGCATAATCGTGCCATTCACATTTAGAGACCCTCCGGCATAATCACTCTGCCAACAAAGGAGATCGCTATGCGTAAAGCCCGTTTTACTGAGCATCAGATCATTGCTGTAATTAAATCGGTTGAAGCCGGACGAACCGTTAAAGATGTCTGCCGGGAGGCCGGTATCTCTGAAGCCACCTACTACAACTGGAAGTCCAGATACGGCGGCATGGAGGCTTCTGATATTAAAAAGATCAAGGATCTTGAGGACGAGAATCGACGTCTCAAACAGATGTTTGCCGACCTGAGCCTTGAGAACCGGGCGCTGAAAGACGTTATCGAAAAAAAGCTTTAAAACCAGCCTTTAAGCGTGAGCTGGTCACTCATCTGATAACGACATTTGGACTCAGTATCCGTCAGGCCTGCCGGAGTCTGAACCTGAGCAGAACGGTTTACCATTACCGTCCGGATACCACGCGTGACGAACCCGTTATTGTCGCGTTGCAGGCAGTGGCAGAGCGATACCCACGGTACGGTATTCCAAAACTTTTCCAGGTTCTGCGGCGGCAGGGATACCCGTGGAATCACAAAAGGATCCATCGTATTTATTGTCTGCTGAAGCTGAATTTTTGCCGTAAAGGCAAACAACGGTTGCCGGTGCGTAATCCCTCGCCACTGGCTACACCGGAAGCGCTGAACCAGAGCTGGTCTGTCGATTTTATGCATGATGCTCTGGTCTGTGGCCGTCGTTTTCGCACGTTCAATGTCGTTGATGACTTTAACCGTGAGGCATTGTCGATTGAAATCGATCTGAATCTGCCAGCTTTGCGCGTGGTCCGTGTACTCGACAGGATCGCAGCAAATCGCGGCTATCCGGTCATGCTACTCATGGATAATGGTCCGGAATTTATCTCACTTGCACTGGCTGAATGGGCAGAGCAACATGCAGTAAAACTGGAATTTATTCAGCCGGGTAAGCCGACGCAGAACGCTTTTATTGAGCGCTTTAACCGAACATACCGTACAGAAATACTCGATTTTTATCTGTTCAGAACGCTGAATGAAGTGCGGGAAATCGCGGAAAGATGGGTGTCAGAATATAACTGTGAACGCCCGCATGAATCACTGAACAATATGACGCCGGAGGAATATCGGCAACACAATCATTTGGCCGGGATCTCAAAAAATGCCTGGAACTAAAACGGGTCTATTTACATGATCACCTGGTGTATATAACGTACATTATGTTAAATAGGCCCATTTTTTAACAAATTATCGATCTGAACAAATGCGGCAGGGATGTCTGATATTTCAGCAAGAAGACAAGGAATTATTGACGGGTGAGATTGTCGGTCTAGCAGATCAAATAGAGCGACAGCGATATTTTAAGCAGGAGGATATAAACTGGAACGACTAGAGACGGATACCTGCGGGGGCGCTTGTGCTTAATGAATTAATTTTTCCGACAGAACCTAAATCGCTAGGATATGCGCCAAATGTACTCGCCAGGAAAAGCTTACTGACGGCTCCTCATATGCTGCCGCTGACCGCGTATGCTGAAAGCCTACGTGAAAGGCTGGGTAATGGTGTATTCGTCCCTGACTTCGATCCTCTGGATGGAGGTATCAACGCCGAATTCATTTTTCTCTTAGAGAAACCAGGCCCTAAAACTGACTATAGAAATGGTGGTTCCGGTTTTATCTCACGTGATAATAACGATGACACAGCCAAAGCAATCTTCTGCTTTATGCAGAGTATAGGTCTGGATAGAAAGCGAACGCTGTTATGGAATACTATTCCTGCATGGGATAACAAGAGAGCATTTAAGGGCTTCCATGTCCTCGACGGCATCGAACTGTTGGATGGACTACTTCCATTGTTACCCAATCTAAAAACCATAGTATTAGTAGGCAAACAGGCCCAGAAAGCAAAAAAAGGTTTAAAGGCTCGTGGTTTTGATGTTGCACAATCAGATCATCCCTCTCCACTTGTTAAAGCAAAGTATCGTCAGCGATGGGAGCAAATCCCGGCTGCGTGGAAAAATGCGACTTCAGCCAACAAGAGATAATGATGAAGAGAACCTTACTTAGTGTGCTGACTCTGCTGCCGCTGGCGGCTCATGCAGGAAAAATCACCATGCAATTGACTGAACAGACTGAGACCACCACCGGGATGCTGTGCCGCTATTCCAATTCCATCTACGATTTTGTTTACAGAACGAGCAGCAAGCATTGCCCCAGTGTGAGGACGTTTGATAACGAAAAGTAAAGAGGCCTATCAATAAGGCCCCATAGTTTTAAACGAGAGTGTGTCGTCTGGACATTAATTATTATTTTTCAAGATGTGGCAGCCTGCATACTGACAACTATTGGAGGACAACACGCTAATGCAAATTGATGCCCAAAATCGGTAACATGTAACGCCAATTCTCTACATTCTGTCTCTCGCCCCGCTCTCTTGCACGCATCACGTAAAGCAATAATTTGGGGGTGTTCGATAAGAGGTGAGTACAATTCTTTATCTGTAAATGACCAGCCACTCGGTATCTCAAATAATCCCATTCTGATTAAATTATCTAAATAAGCCGGTACAAGCTGCAAATGTTCACAACCAGCCCTTTCTCCAATTTGGGAAAAATGCCTAAATATAGTTGTATGCCCATTAGCCATTGGAGTGCCTGGCTGGCTGGCTAAAATAGAAAGAATTGGATTTGGTGTCCCCCTAGCAGCAAACCCACGAACAATTTTTGCTTCATCGGGAGTCAATTGTTTGATGATATCGACAAATGCAGGGTGAGCTTTTTCTATTGTATCCTTATTCATTGCAGTGGCTAGCAACGAAGCATACATTTCACTCAATGATTCCTCATGTCCTGTATATCGCAATGCCTCAATCGCAGGTCCCGCAACATTTGGGGAAGGTGTGACAATTTTTTCAGGGGGAACACCCTTGAGTTTTTCAGCTACCTTAGTCGCAGTAAACTCACGAATTTGATCGTATCCCCAAACCAAAGCACTGACCGGGGCTAAGGCAACATTTACGAGTTTAGCAACAGTCCCAAGCGCTTTTCCAACCTCCTGAGCTGCTGGCTGAAGGGCATCTTGATAAACTGGCACTTCTTTAGCTACTGCTGCCACAGCGTTAGCAATATCAGCGACGTTGCTACTTTTAGATCCATCATCAGACATTTCAATCACCAGTGAACTCATTAATTTCCAAAGGATTATACATTTGTCGTTGAATCATTGGTAATTTGAAAGTTTCTAAATTTGATCAATAGCAACCATTTAGCGCCGTGTTGGGCATACCAACATTAAGCGCCGAAGGCGTATCATCAGTTTGTCAGTTAACCGCTCTCTTATCGAGTACCGATCATTTATGGCTCGGTGAACACCACGGCAGAGCCAGCCCCTTTCCCGGACTGGTTAGGCTTCCCAACATTCGCTCATTTATCCGTGGCGTGTCATCACGACAGGCTGTAACGGGACACCGCGCTAAGTGTGGAACGGTTAAAAGTGTTGGGATTGATTAGAGACGTTGGCAGCGTCATTAGCTTCGAGTTGATAGCGGTTCATAGGGACTGTTCACGCTTTGTACCTGTTCGAGCTTTACAACTACAGGCCGCTACGTGCTAACATCCCTGAATAGCCACTGTTAACCATAGCGGCAACTGTTGGTCATTGAATCCCTTAAAAAAAGATCGTAGCTTGAGAGCAGCATTCTCTGCAAGTAATTGTTTTTAATGGGATTTGTTGTGTTGGTGCCGATAATAGGAGTCGAACCTACGACCTTCGCATTACGAATGCGCTGCTCTACCAACTGAGCTATATCGGCCCTGATAAGGACGTGCCCATGAATGTGAACACGGGGTAGAAGGTTAAAACTAACCGGACTGTGCGTCAATGGCCTTGCGAATCAAACGCCTATTTTTGCATCATCCGCATTCAATTACGCACAAATCGTGTCGTCACAGGCTTCCTGGTACGCGGCAAGGGAATTCTATAACCAGCGGCGAACACGCTGCTCATAGCGTATCCATTCCGGCCCGAAATGTTTTCGTAGTTGTTCCTCTTCAAAATCAATATGTAATCTGGCAACCACCAGCATAAACAGCGGTGCAGCCAATATTCCAATCAAGCTACCGACGTAAAGAGCAAAAGCTAACTGAAGTCCACTCATTCCAAGATAGATTGGATTGCGGCTCAAGGCGTAACATCCGCCAGTAACAAGCGTGGTCGATTTCTCTGCATGCAGTGGGTTTAGCGTCGTACGTTTCTTCCGCATCTGCCACGCGGTATGCAGTATCATCGCCAGACTGACGCTAGCCAACAATGCACTTATCACGATAGTCACCGCGCCAAATGTGAAACGCGGTATCGCCGTCAACGCATCCGCGATGAGGAATAATAACAGGATGAGAGGTGGTGGAAGCCAGACTCTTAATTTTGTCAGGAAAGGACGCATGGCTACGGGCAAACCTCAGTACCTGTTTGATTAACGCTGATATCACTATAAATACCCCGTTTATGATACATAAACAAACGGTGCACACCTCACTATAGGACTTTTTACTTAATCAGACAGACAGGCAGCGATGCAAAGACGCCCATACCAGAGGCGTCTGCCCCTGGTGTTCAGGAAAAAATCATGCTGCAGGCCATGTCAGCTCAGAGCACATACTCGTTTAAAGGTTTTACCCTTCATATGTAATAACCGTGTCAAAAAGGAATTACGTAGATAAAGGTGAATCCGACGCTGATTCAAACAAATCTACTGACTGCTGGTAATACCGGATAAAATCATTAAATGTCACTGGCGGTAGAAACTGATACCCCTGCAGATAGTCAACATTATTTTTTCCCAGCCATTGTTGCTGATAGTCATTTTCAACACCCTCTGCCACCGTACGTAACCCCAGAAGTCCTGAAAGGTGAGTAATTGACTCGAGCATAGGGATATATTGATCAACCTCTTTAATTTCCTTAATGAAGCTTTTATCAATTTTGATTACATCCAGGTCTAACTCATTGAGATAGCAGAGATTAGCGTATCCAGTACCAAAATCATCCAAAGCAAACAATACACCTTTATTTCGCAACGAGCGAATAAGTTCTTTGATTGCAGGAGTAATCGTGAACGTCTGGTTCTCTGTTATCTCTATCATCAATTTTATCGGAAGACCTTGCGTTATCTCCATAAAATTAAGACATTCCCAATAGAATACAGGATTATTTAAACCTGACGGACTGACATTAAAAGAAACGAACAGAGTTTTATTAATACTCGCGCCTCCAGAGACCAGATTGCGCGCAACAGCGGTCATTAAATAGCTAGTTAACTCATTGATTAAACCACTTTTTTCAGCCAATGGAATAAACTCTCGCTGAGAAATAGCATAGTTATGTCCCTGTGGCCAACGAGCCAATACCTCAACTCCACAAACGTCGCCCCTGATATTCACGATGGGCTGAAAATAAGGAATGATCTCCTCATTCCTTATTGCCATACTCAGTCTACTAGTATCCGAAACATCATATGCGTCAGTGTAAACTGCATCCCCATTCACATTATTATTGATTATAGAACCTTCATTTAATAAATTATTTCGGGTTAAAAAGATAACAGTTTCATTAAAATTGGAAAAGCCGAGGCGAGCAGTAATTTTATCCCGATATCGATACACTGACTTAATTGTTAGCGAATTAGCAATACAGAAATCATGCAGTTTTTCTTTTGTGAATGATGAATACAGCATTTCTTCTTCAAATTCAGTCAAGTTAAAAGTAAATATCGGTGAATCTTTATTGACTTCCACAACTTTGTTAGGTGCCAATAAACTCTCTTTTAATTGAGCGATCAACTGCTCCGACAATTCCCCCCCATTGATAAAGGAATATTCTTCATATCCCCGATTAACTGGCAGGGTTTCGCACATCCGCAGAACAATACAGTGTATGTTGATGAACTGTGTACTGTTTCTCTGAAGCCATTTTTTGACCAATAATAATGGCAACCGGTTATCGATCACCAGCAAGCAGGACGGATATTGTGACATAACTGACTGCGTGCCAGAAATAAATGTCCGTGCATCGATCAATACCAGATTTGGTAACCATGCTTTTATTCCTGAAAAAAGGAAAGTATCATAACTGAGCAGAAAAATTTTTTTCGTATTCATAGTTATCACCAACTTGAATTTATGGCATAGCAGGTCCCTCGCTCTATTCACGAGAGAATATACAACACCTTCGACCTCCAATAATCATAAGGCGATTCGTGATAAAACTTTATCCATAAGCCATATCACGTAAATTCAGAATTTATAATCACAGTTATCCATATGAGTATTCTCATCACACCGTAAGTTCCATTTAAAAATTGAAAAAGAAAAAACTCCATTTCTTAATCAGTACAAATCCCTTTACTCACTTTCACTTCATTACAAAACAAAAAGCTATAAATACAAAATTTACAAAACATATAACTACAGTGACCAACAGAATAACATATTACCGTAGTTTATGCTGACCGACAAACTAAGAGAGGATGTCGTAGATCTTCTATTCATAAACATTTCCGGCAATATGCACGACATATTGTTTCATCGACTCTAAACTTAATGCTACGTTTTATAAAGCTAGTGACAGTATAGGTCCAATATATAATCTGGGCATATTGGCTCAGACCCAACACCTCTAATGATTAATTTTTGAGCAACCCTGACCCACGGGTAAATATTTCTGTAACGCTACGATAAATTTCCGGTTTTTTGTTTTCAACTCACTACTATGCCAGGTTTCCCCCGGTAACACATAACGCATGGTGGCTTCATCATCAGTTGAGTGACACCCCTGGTGTACGATAATTTTGAAAAAAGTATTCCCTGTGTTTTTCAACGTCCCGTTTATCTCATCAATGGTGTAGGCCAGGTTCATTTTCCTCGGACGAACGACCAATATGGTATCCATAGCGATCACCGGGAGAGCCTGTCCGCCTTTCCCTAGATTACGTTCGGTAAACAGCGTTATCGGCATTTCACGAAACAGTATTCGGTAATAGCGTTCTTTATCATCCTGCGGGCCACGATAGAAAATCTTAAAAAACTCACTTGCCTGCGGTGCCAGTGAAAAACTGAGCGGAGTAAACAAAAGTTCGCCTTCGGCAATAGCACTTCTGTTTTCACCTCCCGGTCCCGGTTTATCTATTTTAACTGCGCTAATACTGTACACGTTCTGTTTCTGGCTATCGTTATAGATTCGTTTACTGATAAATGATTTATCCGATGGCATCTCATAAATAGTCGACTCCAGGTAGACGGCCTGAGCGGAGAATACCGTTAGCCCGGAAAGCAAGACCAATATCCATCTTAGCGCCAAACGACAGTGGCTCATGGCGTCACGCCCACCCAATTCGCCGTCACTTTTATCTCTCCGCTGGCACTGACAACACCTTCCCAATCCGCACCGGAAACGGTCAACATCGAACGCGAATCATTCATTGGGAAAAGCAATTTTAAATCAGTCGCAAAGTAGCTTCCATCATCTGTATTATTTGCGTCCCAGGGCGTCTGTTGCCATTGCGCATCTCTCATGCTGATCGCCGCTTCACTACAGCTATTTCGTTTCTGTACCACGCCACCCGACTGACTGTTGTACTGAAGAAAGGCGGGAATTGGGACAGCTAACCCACCTTGCGTAGAGGTGAACAGGCAATAAGGCACATTGTTTATCGTCGTACTTTCCCCAATAACTTGTGCGGTAATGCTATCAGCCTGACGAGGCCCCGAAACCGTCACGGTGTAATCCATCTCAATCGGAGCAGTCTCGCCAATTGTGCCGCTGCCGCTTGCCGAGGTGCTGTTATCCGATGAGATAATACTGATCCCATATTCCTTTGGCACAATATTGAGCTGTAGCGAAGGGGTAAACTGGTAGTGTCCTGACTCTGGTGTTAAGCCATTATAAAAACCGAAGGTAAACGGCTGACTGTTGGTAATGCTGATCCCTGAATCAACAAGCTTCTTCAAAAATGCTTTTGACAGAAAAATATAAATGTATTCTCCAGATGTCGTAAAAACGTTGTAATAAGCAGTTGAAGTACCATAGTTATACCAGTTTGCACCATTCCCGGAGTATTTCACGGTGGCCGCTCCGGGCGTAAAACCAAGCATCGCCGTGTCGACAAAAGCGCGAAACGTCAAGGAGGCGGTCAGATTGGCCGTTTGTTGCAAGTTATAGCTCACCATTTTGCAAATCACACCGTCAGTACCGCCCACCACGCCAAGTTCACAATAACCAGAGTCTTTGGTGATGCTCGGCGTACCATCGCTGGCAACCCAAAGCTCCTGAAATGCGTTAGTCGAGACAAGTGACAGATGACCGCGTTTAGTTAACGTGTAATTGACGTAATTCCATGATCCTGTCGATTGGTCTTTGCACCGTTGCCCGGAAGAATAATCATAATTTACAGAAGTATAACAGCGGTTGAACACATAGGTTTCGCTGCTACCGGTTGGCACATTGCGGAAGTACTCATAAGCAGTATCGGTCAGGGAAGCGAATCCGTAGGCGCCACCAATAACGCCTGCGACAGAGCCGACCTGCGCATGATAAAAACCGTTTTTGTCAGTGCCCAATCCGGCAATAAACCCGGTTGATGGGCATTGAGTGCCACTATAACAACGGATTCCCCGGAAAGGCCCGTTAATCGGGGAGTTATCAATCCACATGTCCTGATAATAATATCCAGGCGCAGTCCAGCCGACAAAACCTAAATACCCGAGACTGACCTGAGAGGTACCGTATTTTATCCACGTATTTGACCCGCTGAAACGCGGATCAAGTGCCGATGGGGTAATAAAGTATTCACTATCAATGGCATTTTCGATAAACAAATAGTTATTACTGACTGATCCCGAAGAGATTGCATTCAACGCCAACGCAGGCACAGGTGAAAAACTCCCTACGGCACAGATTACAGTAGCTAATTTAATCAATACTTTCATTTTATTACCTCTGTGCCATCGTGGTTTGCGTTACACATTTCACATCGCCAACCCACGCAGCGCCGCGTGCTTTTTCCAGATCCAGATCGGCTTCACATACCCTGCCGTTGGCAGAAATTAACGTAATAACCGGATACTTTTTATCGATATCGATAGCAAACTCACCCTTTTCATCCGTACGCGTTTTACCGATGTGGTTATGGATATCGGTATTTGCAGCCAATTGTCCATCGGGATAACGAATGCGACCGAATACGGTGACCATGCTTTTCACTTCAGGGTTGATAACACCCACGTTACCCGGATATAGCGTCAACTCCTGTTTGCGTCCTGAAACAATATCGAAGCTGTCCTCATAATTTTTATCATTGAGGATTTCCAGCTTGTACTGAGCATAGGGAGGCAGTGCAATGAAATTTGATTTACCGCTGAGAAGATAATTGCGGTTATTAATCTTCGCAGCCAGTTTCCCCTCGCCGGTCAAATTTGTTTTTACGATAACGCCAGAACGCTGCCTCTCTTTACTCAGACCGAAGTCTTTACCAGCCCACGCCAGAGAACCTTGGGAAGAGAAGTTCATATTGGTGGAGTTGTCAGCAGAACGCGTTACCGATACGGTGCCGGCGTTATATTTCGTGTCATAACTCAAATTGCCGTTTACCGAATAATTATTGTCATAATACTGTTCGCCGCTCAGACGCGTTGATGCCGATAATCCGACCGATTTAATCGGCCCTTCAGCATACTGTTTTCGTGCACTGAGATTACCCTGGGTACTACCATAGCGATCTCGGGAGACGCCCATGCTCAACCAGGTCGCCAACGGCAACGATAAGTCCAGGCTGACATAACGTTCCTGTCGCCCATCGTCATTTCGGTTGTTGTAGTAATAACGCTGAATACCTGCACGCAACCCAACCGTGGCATACCTGCCTGAATAAAGGGTCGTGTTGTAATCCAGATTACGGTATTTATTGCCTGAGTAACGATTCTCCGTCTGGCTCACGGTGAGCGAGCCGCCATGAGGAATAAACTTTCCAAGGTTAAGAGTTCCGCCAATGGAATAGTTATCACGTTCCTGCATGGGCAAGCGATCGCCAATTTTACTGTCTTCACGAGATGCCCAAAGGGAACCATATCCTTCAGGGACATTGAGATTGATGTTACTGATGTTTCGCCATGATGAATCGTTCGCTACCAACATCTGATTGCCAATACTGACGTATTCATTCACATTCAGCGTGACATCCGTTTCATTAACCGCATTGTTGTCAAAACCGTAGATCGTTGATTTCAGGCCCAGCCCCGACAATATCGCCAGCGTCACCGATGCGGCCCCCCCGGCAATCCAGGTCTGCTCATTACCCAAATCCTGATAGTGGTTACGCTTATAGCTCACCCGATCATAATCCAGCGAACCACCAAAAAACTGCCATGAGAGCTGATCAACTCCAGCAGCTTGTTGGCGAGCAAAGATCTTATTAACCCGGCTGACACGACTATTAATTGTCCGCCCATTGACCACGATATCTACCGTGACGTCGTAAACACCATACGGAAAGCGACTGGTATCAATTTCATAGCTGCCCATATTAAAGTTCTGCACGCTGAGTAAACGTCCATCGCGGAAGACATGAACCTCACCAGCGGCTGGCAAAAATACGGTAATCGGCGTGAGTGAAAGCGCGGTATTCTCAACAACCGTACTTCCTTTGTTACCGTAGCTCACACCGTAAATTTTCCCACCATTCAGCGCATTCAGGCTGGCAATAGACTGGACATTCCATGTATCAAGCATCCCCAGCGCCAGTCGATACCCTTCATAATCGCGCTCATACATCGCACGATAAAGTTTACTGGTACCATTGCTGTCACCGATGCCGTAAAACGAACCGTTAACATTAATGTGGTGCTCCCGCAGCGATGTTGTATTGTCCATCGTCAGATAGCTGCGGGTACTGCTGCCATTTCGGTAATCGTTGTAGTAGGTACCAAAGTTGTAGTTCAGGACGTTAGACAGAGTTTCAACGCTGGAAGGTCCAAGCAAGCTACTGCGCGCGACAATCGCTTCAGTTAACGCATCTTTGCTGACAATCATCTCCAGGTGAAATGATGAGACATTAAGTTGCAGTCGAGCATCATCTGACAGTTCAATATTCGTATTATCGTGAAACTTTACATCACGGATTTTTTCCACTAACGCACGGGTTTTCTCGGATAACACAGCATTATTGGGCAATTCAGCAAGAGTCAGTGCTTTAACTGTAATATTGCCATCAACAAGCGAAATCACCGCATCGGCAATTTTTTGCTGACTTTTCTCATCAGTCTCGTTGTAACGTATATATACCGGCACCGTCATTCCCTGCTCCAGTGAACGGGCGAAAGCACTGGGAATAACGTAATTACCCACTTTTACTGGGGCTGCATGTGAAGTTCCTGGTATCAGCGCAAGAAAAAGACAAATGCTACCGCCAACAATATATGTTGTTGTCATATGCATCCTTACAATCCGGTATTTTTATTTATCCCGTACAGATGGCTGCTATTGACCATCACTTCACTGTAATAAACTGCTTACCGTGCCAGATACCGATGCGTGAGCGGCTATTACTAATGTCGGTGAACTGCAGTTTTATTTTTGTACCTGGCATAATGTAATAACGTTCACGACAGCCCCGTCCCTGATCGCGAGCATTATCTTTGCAAGCTCCATAGGCGATTACTCGAAATGAAACATTGCCAGTATTGCTAATAACATCACCATTACGGCTATATTCAAAACGCTCTTTTCGCGGCGCAACGACCAAAATCGTGCCAATTTCTGCTGACGCTGTCGCAACAGCCAATTTATTGGCCCGGGTTTCCGCGCTCTCGGTGACCGGCTCATCTATCCATTGCAGACGATAATAACGCTCGACATCATCAACTGGCCCTTTATAAAAGAAGCGAAAAACATCCTTTGCCTGACCAGGCAGAATTAGATTGGCAGGCGTAGAGAGTAATTCCCCGGAATTAACGGGTTTTATTTCGACTCCGCCCGCTAAAGGTGATGACAGTTGTTTTACCGATACGCTGACATAACGAGCCGAATCTGTCGTATTAGTGATTTCTTTCGATAATGAACTCTCAGTAGAAGTCATTATCGACGTGATATCACCGACGTTAATTGCCCAGCTGGAAAAAGAGATTACCAACCCTACCAACATTGCTGCCGGTAAATATTTATTCATGACACCATTCCTGATAAATTCGGGAGAATTTCTCCTCCCGAACCTTTATTTATTAGGCGGACGGAGTCGTCCAGGTTGCATTGAACTGTACTTTTACATCACCAGTCCAATAGCCGTCTGGCAGTGCAGAGTAATCCGTTACCGGCGTGCTACCATCAGAAGTCGCAGACGCAATGGTGAATTTGAAGTTAGATTGATCGCTGACGCGATCAGCACCGTTGTAAGCGCCATCAGCCATCAGGCTTTCAAGACCAGAAGTCGAGCTGGAATTTACCAGGACAGTATCTGATGAATTAGTCAACGCGGTGCCATTCCATGCCACCCCTACGTTCAGGGTAGACGCATCGCCACTGGCGTTGGTCAGAGTATTGCTAATAATCTGAGCGGTCAGTTCAAAATCAGTTGCCGTTTCCTGGCCCTGAATAGTCACATCAAACGCGCCATCCTGGGAGTTGAAGCCATTAAGACCTTCCGCATACTGGAAAGTCAAAGAGTTCAACGGAGTGACGACCAACATGCTGGTGGTATCTTTTGTTGCCGTCGCGTCCCACGAGGCCGTTGCAGAAGCAGTGACATCTGCCATTGCATTTGCCGCAACAAATACAGACGCCAGAGAGGTCACTAATAATAATTTTTTCATTTTTATCTTCTCCTAAGAACATACTCACCACCGAGTCTTATTATTAAGTCACTCCAGCGGTTCCATTAATTGCGAGCCAGAATTGCCGCGCCCAAAAATTATCATTTGAATTAAGTAACATCTCAACAAACCCTGAAACGCAAAAATTACAAAAAGACTAAGAATTTTCCCACTAAAACGATAATCTAAGAAGTTTCCTAAGTTTAATTTACTTAAATAACACCGTGAATCAGAACTATCACCCAAATAAATAAGGCAAATCAAACAATTCATCTTTTTTATGTTTTTGATAAATATCAAAAAGATCATACAAATATCACGAGAGCAAAACCCTTACAAAACATAAAGATAATTAACACCTCCATAGTTTCTCTATAATGCTTATTATTTGTTGCAATTATGCTAAATTTTTAACGCCGCAAGAAAATTCTCATGATATATCCATTTCCGCGGGAATATTCTTATAAAAAAATCATTCACCTACAGAAACTACATTCTAATTGATAATTATTTGACAAAATTAAAACCAGGAATTTTCCATATAAAATGAATATTCCTGGCTTATCAGGAGAGATAATGATTATCGTTAAATAGAAAATTAGATAAAACGTTTTAAACCAAGATAACTATTAATTGTTACGGTACGTACCCTATGTAAGGTAATCAGATTCTGCTGTTCAAGTGATTTTAATGAGCGGCTAACGGTTTCAATTTTAAGATCGAGATAACTGGCAATTTCGTCCCGAGAAAATGGCAAGCGAAGCGTCGTTTCTGGCCTGCCGATGCGCAAATGCATCTCGTAAAATTCCACCAGGAAAGCCGCGATCCTGGCCTCAGCATGTTTATTCGCATAGCGCCGCAGTTTTTCAACAATGAATCCATTGTCCCTGCAGAGAAACTTGATGACTGCGGCAGCAACCGAAGGCTCCTTATCTGCTACCTTGAACAACCGCGCAATATCAATGTGGCAAACCTCCGCAGCCGTTGCCGCCTTAATCGTTGTCAGGTACTTCCCCCCTTCGACAGCATCCAGCGCCATGATATCTCCCGGAACATAAAAGCGGCTGATAAAAACGTTATCGCCACATTCCACGCTGGACTTGCAGTACCCCTCATGGATAACAAAAAGCATATCCGCGGTTTCATCCTGTCGGGCGAGTATCTCCCCAGCTTTAAACCGCCTTCTTTTGTCTATTAATTTGTATTGATTATTACGATCAATCGTCGCTCCCTTTGGGCACAGCGAACAATGACGGGGAGGAAACGGGTTGCCAAGCGGCACAACAGGAATGCTAAGTTTGTGAATATCCGATTTCACGCAACAACTCCTCATAAAAATGAGATTGATTCTAATAGATCGGGCCATAGGAACAATACGTGAAACGAAGACCAGGAAAATTCATGCAGGCAGGGAAAATTCTGTGATACGCCGCCTTTCTGGCGCCAGAGAATGCATAGGTCAGAACCAGACTGGTGCGGATGATGTTAAAAACACAGGATAAAAAATACGGCAGCGGGATGAAGGTTAGAATTAACTGGGTGATGCCTTAATGGCCTTTTAAATCAGATGGCTATTATTGCATCACCCAGTTTCAATTATGCACGAACCGTGTCGTCACCGAAGCCAATCCACTTATATGTGGTCAGTGCTTCCAGTCCCATTGGGCCACGTGCGTGCAGTTTTTGCGTGCTCACCGCCACTTCCGCACCCAGTCCGAACTGGCCGCCATCGGTAAAACGAGTAGAGGCGTTTACATACACGGCAGAAGAGTCCACTTCATTCACGAAACGGTTGGCGTTGCTGAGCGTGCGCGTCAGTATGGCGTCCGAGTGCTGGGTACCATGTTCGCGAATATGGGCGATAGCACCATCCATATTTTCGACCACCACAACATTCAGATCCAGAGACAGAAACTCGTTATCCAGCTCTTCCGGTTTTAGTGGCACCAGTTTGGCAGGGCCATGCAGAACCTGCATCACGATTTCATCACCGTGCAGCGTAACACCGCTATCCGCCATCTTTTGGCTTAACGCAGGCAGGAAACGCTCAGCAATATCCTGATGCACCAGCAGAGTTTCTACAGTGTTACAGGTGCTTGGACGCTGGGTTTTGGCATTAACGATAATCTTCAGGGCCGGGGCGATCTCCGCGGTATCATCAACATAAATATGGCATACGCCAATACCGCCAGTGATGACCGGGATAGTTGACTGCTCACGGCACAACTTATGCAGACCCGCGCCACCGCGAGGGATCAGCATATCGATGTACTTATCCATTCGCAGCATTTCAGCGACCAACGCGCGGTCCGGGTTATCAATTGACTGTACGGCAGCCGCGGGTAAACCGCAGGCTTCCAGCGCCTTTTGGATAACAGCCACGGTCGCCGCGTTGGTCCGGTAGGTCTCTTTCCCACCGCGCAGAATCACCGCATTGCCGGTTTTCAGGCACAGGGAGGCAACGTCAACGGTGACGTTTGGACGCGCTTCATAAATCACGCCAATCACGCCCAGCGGGACGCGACGACGCTCCAGACGCAGACCGCTATCCAGCAGGCCGCCGTCAATCACCTGCCCTACCGGGTCGGCAAGATTACAGACCTGGCGCACATCGTCAGCAATCGCTTTCAGACGTGCCGGCGTCAGCGCCAGGCGGTCGAGCATCGCTTCGCTCAGGCCGTTGGCTCGCGCCTGCTCAACATCTTGTATGTTCGCGCTGAGGATGCTTTCCGTTTGCGCTTCCAGCTCATCAGCAATGGTTTCCAGTACGCGATTTTTTTCGCGACTGGAGAGCAGCGCCAGCTTGTATGACGCGGCTTTGGCAGCAATGCCCATTTGTTCCAGCATATGCCTGTTCCTTAACGGGTGATCATGTCGTCGCGATGGACAGCAACCGGACCGTATTCGTAGCCCAGGATGGTGTCGATCTGTTGTGAGTGATGTCCGGCAATACGGCGCAGCGCGTCGCTGTTATAGCGGGTGACGCCGTGGGCAATATCGCGCCCTTCGAGATTGCAGATGCGGATCACTTCACCACGAGAAAAGTTACCTGTCACGCTTTTAATGCCTTTTGGCAGTAATGAGCTGCCGCGTTCCAGAATTGCTGCGGTCGCGCCCTCATCGACGGTAATCTCCCCGGCAGGCGGCGCGCCAAAGATCCAGCGTTTACGGTTCTCCAGCGGAGAGGCCTGAGCATGAAAACGCGTCCCAACGGAAACGCCTTCCATCACGTCGCCAATCACGCCCGGCTTGCTGCCTGCGGCAATAATGGTGTCAATCCCGGCGCGGCACGCGACATCGGCGGCCTGCAGTTTTGTGCCCATGCCGCCGGTTCCCAGACCTGAGACGCTATCCCCGGCAATGGCGCGCAACGCATCATCAATGCCGTGTACGTCTTTAATCAGCTCAGCCTGTGGGTTGGTGCGTGGATCGGCGGTGAACAGCCCCTGCTGATCGGTCAACAGCAGCAGCTTATCGGCTCCAGCCAGAATTGCCGCCAGCGCGGAGAGGTTGTCGTTATCGCCGACTTTAATCTCAGCGGTCGCTACGGCGTCATTCTCATTAATGACAGGAACAATGTTGTTATCCAGCAGCGCCCGGAGCGTATCGCGGGCATTGAGGAAGCGCTCTCTGTCTTCCATATCTGCACGCGTCAGCAGCATCTGCCCGATATGAATACCGTAGATCGAGAACAGCTGTTCCCACAGTTGAATCAGTCGGCTCTGCCCGACCGCCGCCAACAGCTGTTTCGAAGCTATCGTTGCCGGGAGCTCCGGGTAACCAAGATGCTCACGTCCGGCGGCAATCGCACCAGAGGTAACGATAACAATACGATGCCCTGCGGCATGGAGCTGCGCGCACTGGCGAACCAGTTCTACGATGTGGGCGCGGTTCAGGCGGCGGGATCCGCCCGTTAACACACTGGTGCCAAGTTTTACCACCAGCGTCTGGCTGTCACTCATGATTCTCTGCCATTCAAAATTGGGGAAAATGATATCAAACGAACGTTTTAGCAGGACTGGCCCCGGTTGCCAACAACCAGCGCACAAAGCATGAAATTTTATTGCGCAGGATCAGCAAGCGTAGCGGCAGATTTTGACGCATTTATTACAGAAACAAAAAAACATCCTTTTTTAAAAATATTCTTACTTTGTCATAAAACGTTCATTGCCAGACGTTAAAAACCCTCCTGTCTTTTAACGGGGATCACACCCAGTGAATATTAGCGCGTACTTTTAATCAGGAATGAAAATGAAAAAGAGCACTCTGGCATTAGTGGTGATGGGAATTGTTGCGTCGGCATCCGTACAGGCGGCGGAAGTGTATAACAAGAATGGTAATAAGCTAGACTTGTACGGCAAAGTAAAAGCCATGCATTACATGACGGATTATGACAGCAAAGATGGTGACCAAAGCTATATCCGTTTAGGTTTTAAAGGCGAAACGCAAATTAACGATCAACTAACCGGTTATGGTCGTTGGGAAGCAGAGTTTGCCGGCAATAAAGCTGAAAGCGACTCTAACCAACAAAAAACACGTCTGGCCTTCGCCGGTGTGAAATTAAAAGATTTTGGCTCGTTTGATTATGGTCGTAACCTGGGCGCGCTGTATGACGTGGAAGCCTGGACCGATATGTTCCCGGAATTCGGTGGTGACTCCTCCGCACAGACCGATAACTTTATGACCAAACGCGCCAGCGGTCTGGCAACTTACCGTAACACCGACTTTTTCGGCGTCGTGGATGGCCTGGATCTGACCCTGCAATACCAGGGTAAAAACCAGGATCGTGATGTGAAAAAACAGAACGGCGACGGTTTTGGTACTTCCGTTACCTATGACTTTGGCGGCAGCGATTTCGCGGTGAGCGGCGCTTATACCAACTCCGATCGTACCAACCAGCAGAATCTGCAAACTCGTGGTACGGGTGATAAAGCTGAAGCCTGGGCGACCGGCTTAAAATATGATGCTAACGATATTTATATTGCGACGTTCTATTCTGAAACACGCAATATGACGCCAATTTCCGGCGGCTTCGCCAATAAAACACAGAACTTCGAAGCGGTTGTTCAGTACCAGTTTGACTTTGGTCTGCGTCCGTCACTGGGTTATGTACTTTCTAAAGGGAAAGATATTGAAGGTGTCGGCAATGAAGACCTGGTGAATTATATCGACGTGGGCGCAACATATTATTTCAACAAAAATATGTCCGCGTTTGTTGACTATAAAATCAACCAGCTGGATAGCGATAATAAACTGGGCATCAACGATGATGACATCGTTGCTGTCGGTATGGTCTACCAGTTTTGATATAGCATAAAAAAATGCCGGATTGGGTTGCGCCGCCATCCGGCATTTCACTGTTCATTATGCCGTTAACTTAACCGGTTCATCCTTAAAGCCGTCAGCAGGTTCCAGCGCCAGATTCAGCGTCGTTAACAAGCCACGTAATTTTTCATGGAATTCACGTAAGGTGTATTCCAGTCGCTCTACCACTTCAGTCTCTTTCACCGGCACCGCCGTCCAGTTACCGTCTTTATCAAACAAACCAAACTGATAGCTGTACGTGAAGCGTTTTTCCTGCGCCTCCAGTTCCATCCACCAGCCCCAGAACTCGCGTTTCTCAGGGGCGGGTTTCACGTTGACGCAAACAGCCAGACAATCGAAAAAAAATCGATTATCTTCGCACTGCCCTTCCCGGATATACGGGCCAAGCGCGGTGAATTTCTTGATCAATCTACTTTTCGGATGCCCACTCGGTAACGTCATTACGATCTCCTTAGGTGAAGCACCTGTTTTACCAAATCGATAAAATTTAGCAAACTTTTAACACAATCTCTGATTGATCCAACCGGTTATTTCCTGCAGCCCTTTGTCAAAATTGCGATACACCGGGTTGAAGGGGATCTCCAGTAGCTTACCGTCTGAAGATGAAGATGTGATTAAACGCGACTCCTCTTCCGGGCTAAACGGATCGTTCTTCCAGAAGCCCGAAAGCATTGGCGTCGGGCAGCGTCGCCCCAGCAGGCCCTGCACTTTTAATGAATAGCGATTTAGCTCAACGCGCAGCGCTTCATCGGAGGCGTCATGCATCCCCAGGCGGCTAGCCAGTACATCAAGGTACATTTCCGGGACGCTCGCCTGACGCTGCGGGTCGCTAAGCAGCGCATGAACCACTGGCCCCAGACAGGCCACCGCCTTCAGACGCGATGATTCCAGATACGCCAGACGTACCGCTACGTTAGCGCCAAAGCGGAAACCGAAGGCCGCCACGCGGGTGTGATCCACCCAGGGAACATTAGGCAGCGCTTTTAATACATGCTGATGCAGCAGGCTGGAATCCTGAGTCAGTTTCCATTTTGACGAGAACCCGACCGACGGCATATCCAGCGTCAGCATGGCAATACCGCGCGGGGCAAAGTAGCGCTCATACAGACTGTAATAATCCGTTTGCATGGAATCGAGGCCACCGCACATCAGCACCGTCGGGAACGGACCGTCGCCTTTTGGCATATGTAAGAATCCGGTGATCGGCGCACCGCCGGTAACAGCAAACTCCATCTCACGCAGCGTGCCCGGCAATCGCTGTGCGGCCTCTTCATAGGCGCGATTGGCTAAAGCCTGTGCCTGCTCTGCCAGCTCATCGCCTTTCAGGTGTGGGTAAGCGGCAATGTTGTACAGCGTAGACGCATGCAGCCAGTGGCGTCCGCTCACCTGCGGATCCTCTTCCATAGACGCTTTCTGTTGCCAGTCCATCGCCTGCTTCGCCCACTCATAGATCCAGTTCCCACCGCGATAGCCGATAACTGTATCGTAGAGTTCTTTATCTGTACGCTCGGCTTCGCTCATCACGATACGTGCCTGCACCTCAAGGATTTCACGCGGGTCGACGCCGCGCCAGATCCACATCAGGCGATTCACCATGCGATACCAGTGCGGAATGGTTTTGCCATCCAGGGCAGATTGTACGGACGGCTGCGCGCCGTGATTAAAACGACGAACCAGTGTTGACGTTTCAGGGTGTTTGAAGCGGGGTTTAAACAGGACTTCGCTGAGGTTAGCCTGTGACATGATTGCAGCCTCCATGAGTACTCACTAAGGCATAGTGTAACCTGACACAGCACAAAAAGAACAACGCCCGGCAAATGCCAGGCGTTGAAAACTTTTTAGATTAGCGACCTGAGATCGGCGGGACGAACACCACGCCCATATCCCACGGCTGCTCAATCCAGGTATCCTGAGGGATATCAACAACATAATCATTCACCAGCGGGCGACCAGCCGGCTTAGCGAAGATAGTGACGAAATGCGCTTTAGGATACATTTCGCGGATCGCAACGGCGGTCCCACCGGTGTCAACCAGGTCATCGATTACGATGAAACCTTCACCGTCGCCTTCGGCACGCTTCAGCACTTTCAGTTCGCGCTGGTTGTCGTGATCGTAGCTGGAGATGCATACGGTATCGACATGACGAATACCCAATTCACGCGCCAGCAATGCGCCCGGCACCAGACCACCACGGCTAACGGCAATAATGCCTTTCCATTGTTCAGAAGGCATCAGGCGGCTTGCCAGTTTACGTGCATGGATCTGCAACATGTCCCAGGTGACGACGTATTTTTCGCTCATGTGAAGTGTCCCAGCCTGTTTATCTACGGCTTAAAAAGTGTTCGAGGGGGAAATAGGTTGCGCGAGATTATAGAGATCTGACGCACTAAAAACCAGTGTTTCGCGGAATCCGCGCCTCTTTTTGCATGCTTTATGCTAGCCGTCAGCGGAGAAAGTGGTATTCTCAATCGCATCGCGCAAGCCTGACTTGTGGTGTTTTTAATTCTGCTAACCCCGTGGCCTGCAAGCAAGTTTTGTAGGACATCGCCAAGGAGACTCAACGTGTCTGAACTGTCTCAATTATCCCCGCAACCGCTATGGGATATTTTTGCCAAAATCTGTTCTATTCCTCATCCGTCCTATCATGAAGAGCAGCTCGCTGAACACATTCTGAGCTGGGCCCAAGAGAAAGGTTTCCACGTCGAGCGCGATCAAGTCGGTAATATCCTGATTCGCAAACCCGCTACCGCAGGCATGGAAAACCGCAAGCCGGTCGTTCTGCAGGCGCACCTGGATATGGTCCCGCAGAAAAACAACGACACCGTGCACGACTTCACTAAAGATCCTATCCAGCCTTATATTGACGGCGAATGGGTGAAAGCCCGTGGCACCACGCTGGGTGCGGATAACGGCATCGGTATGGCGTCTGCGCTGGCCGTTCTGGCTGATGGCAGCGTGGTACACGGTCCGCTGGAAGTGCTGCTGACCATGACCGAAGAAGCGGGTATGGATGGCGCGTTTGGTCTGCAGGCTAACTGGCTGCAGGCAGATATCCTGATCAACACCGACTCAGAAGAAGAAGGTGAGATCTACATGGGTTGCGCAGGCGGTATCGACTTTACCTCTAACCTGCCGCTGTCCCGTGAAGCAATCCCGGCTGGATTCCAGAGCTTTAAGCTGACGTTAAAAGGCCTGAAAGGCGGTCACTCCGGCGGCGAAATCCACGTGGGTCTCGGTAACGCGAACAAACTGCTGGTACGCTTCCTGGCGGGCCACGCTGAAGAGCTGGATCTGCGTCTGGTTGATTTCAACGGCGGTACGCTGCGTAACGCGATTCCGCGTGAAGCCTTTGCCACCCTCGCCGTGGCTGCAGATAAAGTTGATGCGTTAAAAGCGCTGGTCAACACCTATCAGGAAATCCTGAAAAACGAACTGGAAGCCAAAGAGAAGAACCTGGCTCTGCTGCTGGATGCCGTAGCTCAAGACAAAGCCGCGCTGACCGCTCAGTCTCGCGACAGCTTTGTGCGTCTGCTGAACGCCACCCCGAACGGTGTAATCCGCAACTCTGACGTCGCCAAAGGCGTGGTAGAGACCTCTCTGAACGTCGGTGTTGTCACCATGACTGACGACAACGTTGAAATTCACTGCCTGATCCGTTCCCTGATCGACAGCGGTAAAGACTACGTGGTGAGCATGCTGGATTCACTGGGTAAACTGGCTGGCGCGAAAACCCAGGCAAAAGGCGGATACCCAGGCTGGCAGCCGGATGCTAACTCTCCGGTTATGCACCTGGTTCGTGAAACCTATCAGCGTCTGTTCAATAAAACGCCGAATATCCAGATCATCCACGCTGGTCTGGAATGTGGTCTGTTCAAGAAACCGTATCCAGATATGGACATGGTTTCCATCGGGCCAACTATCACCGGTCCACACTCCCCGGATGAGCAGGTTCATATCGAAAGCGTCGGCCATTACTGGACGCTGCTGACTGAACTGCTGAAGTCTATTCCGGCGAAGTAAGATTCTGCGCTAAATGTCGGATGACGCTACGTTTATCTGGCCTACATGCTGATTTGTAGGCCGGATAAAGTTGTTACGTAGCCATCTGGCCTGCACGCTGGTTTGTAGGCCGGATAAGGCGTTTACGCCGACATCCGGCAATTGTTCTGAGTCACAGCCCCAACAGTAGCTGTCTTTCCATTTGTGGATCCAGCAGCGTGACGTGTAATCCCACCAGCCTGACGCCTCGCCCTCCCCTACGCTCGTCCCAGGTCTTGCGCGCTGTCGTAATTAAGTCATCTTTATTTAAGCGCGGCCAGACGTGCTCCTGCGTAGTCTGCTGAAAATCATTAAACTTGAGTTTTATCCCCTGGCGAGCGATCAGCAGATCCGGTTTAACCTTTGCCAGACGCCGTTCCAGTTCGGGATAGAGCCGTTCTATTATCGCCTCACACTCCGACCACTCGTGAATATCTTCCGCCAGCGTACGCTCCACGCCGACGGATTTACGCAGCCTGTCGTTGTTAACGTCCCGTTCGTCAATCCCCTGACTGCGCTCCCACAGCACGCGACCAAACTTGCCGAAGCGTTTGAGCAGCATTGCCAGGTCGTATTTTTGAACATCTTCGCAGGTACGTAATCCCATTGATTCCAGCTTAGCGGCGGAGACTTTGCCAACGCCGGGAATTTTGCCTAACGGTAATGTTCTGAGAAATTCAGGAACATCGGCAGGGGTAATCACATATTGCCCATTGGGTTTGTTGAGATCGGAAGCTATTTTTGCCAGAAATTTTACCGGCGCAATTCCGGCAGAGGCGGTTAACTGTAATTCGTTAAAAATTGTCTGGCGGATTTCCTGAGCGATCAGCGTAGCTGAGCCGTGGCAGTGGGTGCTGTCGGTCACATCCAGATAGGCTTCATCCAGCGAAAGTGGTTCTATCAGCGAGGTATAGCGGGAGAAAATAGCCTGAATCTGGCGGGAGGCTTCTTTATAGGCCTCGTAACGACCAGGTAATAAAGTGAGATGCGGACACAGCTTTAATGCCATTCCAGTTGGCATTGCGCTACGCACGCCAAATTTGCGCGCCGGGTAATTGGCCGTGCTGATGACCCCCCGACGTTCTCGACTGCCGCCAATAGCAATGGGAATATCACGCAGGGCGGGGTTGTCGCGCATTTCCACCGCCGCGAAAAAGCAGTCCATATCGACATGTATGATTTTACGCATCGTTTGTCTCCCACGTCACTGTTTAAGTATACAGTATTTTTATGTTGTGAGAAGTCTGGTTGTACCTAATGCTGAGCCGTTCCTGACCCATTATCCATCCAGCACGATTAAGACCCAATGAAGCGCAGTAACCAGCAAAATACGGCAGTGTCTGACTGCCTTTAAGCGCACTTTTCCGTATAAAGAAAAACTAAAGTGTAAACGCCGCACGAGAGACTTGCGAAAAACTCTCTTGGTGCTAATGTGAGCGCTCCAGATCCAGATTTATCCGATTTGGGGATTCTTTTTGCCGTCCTGGCGTGTGTGATCGTTTTATCAAGGAATAAGCAGTATGCGTAAAATCGCATTTTTTCTTGCGATGCTTTTATTGCCGTGCGTTTCATTTGCCGGTTTGCTGAGCAGCAGCAGCCCGACTACGCCTGTCAGCAAAGAATATAAGCAGCAATTAATGGGCTCCCCCGTTTATATCCAGATCTTCAAAGAAGAGCGAACCTTGGATCTGTACGTCAAGATGGGCGAACAGTATCAATTGCTCGACAGTTATAAGATCTGTAATTATTCCGGTGGCTTAGGTCCGAAGCAGCGTCAGGGTGATTTCAAAAGTCCGGAAGGGTTTTACAGCGTTCAGCGTGGACAGCTGAAACCAGATAGTCGCTTCTATAAAGCGATTAACATTGGTTTCCCTAATGCCTATGACCGCGCACACGGTTATGAAGGTAAGTACCTGATGATCCACGGTGCCTGTGTTTCCGTCGGCTGCTACGCAATGACCGACAACGGCATTGATGAGATTTTCCAGTTTGTGACCGGTGCTCTGGTGTTCGGGCAGTCCAGCGTACAGGTTAGCATTTACCCGTTCCGCATGACCGATGCCAACATGCAGCGCCATAAGTTCTCGTATTACAAAGATTTCTGGGCCCAGTTAAAGCCGGGATACGATTACTTTGAACAAACACGTAAACCACCGACCGTCTCTGTCGTCGATGGTCGTTACGTCGTCAGCAAGCCGTTGAGTCACGAAGTGGTTCAGCCGCAACTGGCATCAAACTACACGCTCCCCGAGACAAAATAATGCCCACTCGCCTGGCATAATCTTTTGCCAGGTTTCATTGCCGGTTAACGGTTGAGTGGCAATCACGGTGACCACATCATTGGGTGTGGTCTCTGAGCTAAAATCGATTTCCACGTCCTGATCCAGCAATGTTGCCACGCCAAACGGCGCACGACGCGTGATCCAAAACAGGTTGGTCGAACAGAAGGCCATCACATAGCGTCCGTCAGACAACAGCATGTTGAAGACGCCCTTCTCCCGCAGTTCTCCTGCCAGCATCGCGATATATTTAAACACTGCCGTCATATTGCCAGGCGTGCGCGGATAACGCTCCGTCAGCTTGTGGAGCAGCCAGCAGAAAGCTTTTTCGCTGTCGGTTTCCCCGACCGGGCGGAAATTTCCGGTTTCCAGCGATTTATAGCCACTGAGCTGTCCATTATGAGCATAGGTCCAGTTACGCCCCCACAGTTCGCGGGTAAAGGGATGGGTATTTTCCAACGCCACTTCGCCACGGTTCGCCTGACGAATGTGGGCAATCACGGAACAGGATTTGATGGGGTAGTCTTGTACCAGTTTGGCGATAGGCGAATTAAAGCTAGGTTGCGGATCTTTAAACGTACGGCAGCCCTTACCTTCATAAAACGTAATACCCCAGCCGTCTTTGTGCGGCCCAGTCCCTCCGCCGCGCTGAACCAGCCCAGTGAAGCTAAAGCAGATATCGGTTGGCACATTGGCGCTCATCCCGAGCAGTTCGCACATACATCACCTACCTTAAAACCGTGAACTGCCTGATGGCGCTGCGCTTATCAGGCCTACGTGGTGCTCATGTAGGCCGGATAAGGCTTCAGCCACCATCCGGCAATCATCTTCTTATGGTTTAACCATCTCTTTTTCGATCAGCTGGATCAGGATATGGATCACTTTGATATGAATTTCCTGAATACGGTCGGCGTAGCCAAAGTGCGGCACGCGAATTTCAATATCTGCGCTGCCCGCCATTTTGCCGCCATCTTTACCGGTCAGGGTGATCACTTTCATCCCTTTCTCACGCGCTGCGGCAATCGCTTTAATTACGTTACCGGAATTACCCGAAGTCGAAATGCCTAACAGGACATCACCTTCACGACCCACGGCTTCTACGTAGCGAGAGAACACATAATCGTAACCAAAATCGTTGCTGACGCAGGAGATATGGCTAACGTCAGAGATTGCAATAGCAGGGTAACCAGGACGGTTTTCACGATAGCGTCCGGTCAGCTCTTCAGCAAAGTGCATCGCGTCGCAATGGGAACCGCCGTTACCGCAAGAAAGCACCTTACCGCCCGCTTTAAAGCTGTCTGCCAACAGAACTGCCGCGCGCTGAATGGCGTGAATATTGGCGTCATCTTTAAGAAAATTAGCCAGCGTTTCCGCCGCTTCGCTCAGTTCGTTACGAATAAGATCCTGGTACATGAGGATATCCTTCAGCATGAATGTAAATGACAAGACGCAGTGTACCGGATAGCGCTACCAGCGAGAAGTACAAGCCACAGGAATGGCTGTCGCTTTTGATTTTTTGTGCCGGTTAAAACAGCAACAATGTGAGCTTTGTTGTAATTATTTTGTAAACACATTGCTAAAAGAATTTACATCCACTACAAACATATCATCACAAGTGGTCAGACCTCCTACAAGCAAGGGAGCTTTTCGTTATGATGATTTTGAGTATTATCGCTACGGTTGTTCTGCTCAGCGTTCTGTTTTATCACCGCGTGAGCTTATTCCTCAGCAGCTTAATTTTGCTCGCCTGGACGGCTGCGCTTGGCGTGGCTGGCCTGTGGTCAGTCTGGCTGTTGGTTCCTCTGGCCATTATCCTCGTACCGTTTAACTTTACGCCGATGCGCAAATCCATGATCTCTGCGCCGGTGTTCCGCGGTTTCCGTAAAGTCATGCCGCCGATGTCGCGTACTGAGAAAGAAGCGATTGATGCCGGTACGACCTGGTGGGAAGGTGACCTGTTCCAGGGCAAGCCTGACTGGAAAAAACTGCATAACTATCCTCAGCCGCATCTGACCGCTGAAGAACAAGCGTTTATTGATGGTCCAGTGGAAGAAGCGTGCCGCATGGCGAACGACTTCCAGATCACTCACGAACTCGCGGATCTGCCGCCGGAACTGTGGGCATATCTGAAAGAACACCGCTTCTTCGCGATGATCATTAAGAAAGAGTACGGCGGGCTGGAATTCTCAGCCTATGCTCAGGCTCGCGTTCTGCAGAAACTCTCCGGCGTTTCCGGGATCCTGGCGATCACCGTTGGCGTGCCTAACTCATTAGGCCCAGGCGAGCTGCTGCAACATTACGGCACCGAAGAGCAGAAAAATCATTACCTGCCGCGTCTGGCTCGCGGTCAGGAGATCCCATGCTTTGCTCTGACCAGCCCGGAAGCAGGCTCCGACGCAGGGGCGATCCCTGATACCGGTGTGGTCTGTATGGGCGACTGGCAGGGCCAGCAGGTGTTGGGTATGCGCCTAACCTGGAACAAACGTTATATCACGCTGGCGCCTATCGCGACGGTACTGGGTCTGGCATTTAAACTCTCCGACCCGGAAAAACTGCTGGGTGGTGAAGAAGATCTCGGCATTACCTGTGCACTGATCCCAACCTCAACGCCGGGCGTACAAATTGGGCGTCGTCACTTCCCGCTGAACGTGCCGTTCCAGAACGGTCCGACCCTCGGTAAAGATGTGTTTGTACCGATTGATTACATCATCGGTGGTCCGAAAATGGCCGGTCAAGGCTGGCGCATGCTGGTGGAATGCCTGTCTGTGGGACGTGGTATTACCCTGCCGTCTAACTCGACGGGCGGCGTGAAATCGGTCGCGATGGCTACCGGCGCGTATGCGCACATTCGTCGCCAGTTCAAAATCTCCATCGGCAAGATGGAAGGTATTGAAGAGCCGTTGGCACGTATTGCCGGTAACGCCTACGTGATGGACGCTGCGGCATCACTGATTACCTACGGCATTATGCTGGGTGAAAAACCGGCGGTGCTGTCGGCTATCGTGAAATATCACTGTACCCACCGCGGGCAGCAGTCAATCATCGATGCGATGGATATCACTGGCGGTAAAGGCATTATGCTTGGCGAAAGCAACTTCCTCGCCCGCGCTTATCAAGGTGCGCCAATCGCCATTACCGTAGAAGGTGCCAACATTCTGACCCGTAGCATGATGATCTTCGGTCAGGGTGCGATTCGCTGCCATCCGTATGTTCTGGAAGAGATGGCTGCGGCACAGAGTAACGATGTGAATGCGTTCGACAAGCTGCTGTTCAAACACATCGGTCACGTTGGCAGTAACAAAGTACGCAGCTTCTGGCTTGGTCTGACACGTGGCTTAACCAGCAGCACGCCAACCGGCGATGCGACCAAACGTTACTACCAGCACCTGAACCGCTTGAGCGCCAACCTGGCATTGCTTTCAGATGTGTCCATGGCCGTACTGGGTGGCAGTCTGAAGCGTCGTGAACGTATCTCCGCGCGTCTGGGCGATGTGTTAAGTCAGCTGTATCTGGCCTCCGCGGTACTGAAACGTTATGACGATGAAGGCCGTAATGAAGCGGACCTGCCGTTGGTTCACTGGGGCGTTCAGGATGCGTTGTACAAAGCGGAACAGGCGATGGACGATCTGCTGAAAAACTTCCCGAACCGTCTGGTCGCGGGCTTGCTGAACGTAGTTATCTTCCCGACCGGTCGCCACTATGATGCTCCGTCTGACAAGCTGGACCATAAAGTCGCGAAGATTTTGCAGGTTCCGAGCGCGACTCGTTCTCGTATTGGTCGTGGTCAATATCTGACGCCAAGCGAGCATAACCCGGTTGGTTTGCTGGAAGAGGCGCTGCTGGACGTGATTGCAGCCGACCCTATCCACCAGCGGATCTGTAAAGAGTTGGGTAAAAACCTGCCATTTACCCGCCTCGACGAACTGGCGCACAATGCGCTGGCGAAAGGGCTGATTGATAAAGATGAAGCCGCGATTCTGGTGAAAGCCGAAGCGAGCCGACTGCGCAGTATCAACGTGGATGACTTTGAACCCGAGGAGCTGGCGACTCAGCCGGTAAAGCTGCCAGAGAAAGTGCGTAAAGTCGAAGCCGCATAACGATATACGCACAACGTTTAGCCCCGCTTAATGCGGGGCTTTTTATTGCCACATTTTCATTAATGCTCATGCTACAGTGTCAAAATGTTGTTCAACGAGGAGCCTCGATCGTGCCTGGTTTGAAAATTACTCTGCTGCAACAACCCTTGATCTGGATGGATGGCCCGGCCAACCTGCGCCATTTTGACCGACAACTGGAAACCGTCGCCGGACGTGATGTCATCGTGTTGCCCGAGATGTTTACCAGCGGATTTGCCATGGAAGCGGCAAATAAATCGTTGCCGCAAGAAGAAGTCGTAAGCTGGATGCGTGCCAAAGCGCAACAGACCAACGCCCTGATCGCGGGCAGCGCTGCTACCCAGTCTGAACGCGGCCCGGTAAACCGCTTTTTTCTGGTTGAGCCCGAAGGTAATGTGCATTTCTACGACAAGCGCCATCTGTTCCGCATGGCGGACGAGCATCAGCATTACCATGCGGGTGACGCGCGCGTTATTGTTGAATGGCGCGGCTGGAGCATTCTGCCGTTGGTCTGTTATGACCTGCGTTTTCCGGTATGGTCGCGCAATCGCAACGATTACGACCTGGCGTTGTATGTTGCCAATTGGCCTGCGCCGCGTTCGCTGCACTGGCAGCTTCTGCTTGCCGCACGGGCGATTGAGAACCAGGCTTATGTAGCAGGATGTAACCGCGTGGGCACAGACGGTAACGGTCATCATTATCGCGGTGACAGCCGGGTGATTAATCCGCAGGGTGAGATTATTGCCACCGCCGAGCCGCATCAGGCCACACGCATTGACGCCGAACTGTCACTCTCAGCGCTGCGCGAGTATCGCGAGAAGTTTCCCGCCTGGCAAGACGCCGACCCGTTCACGCTATAACTATCGCCTTCACTCCCGCTGCACAACGTTTTCCGTGGCGGGATTGTTTCACTCCGTAACCAACCGCAAAACAAATTCGCGTGGCGACATGCGGCGGGCATCGTATTCTGCAAAGGATAATCACTCGCAACCAGCGAGTGACTGACAATGTTAATAATTCCCTTATCAGGATCTCGACATGAAGAACTTCTTACGCATGACTTTGCTGGCGGCTACCTTAGCGGGCGCTTCTTTTAGTACGCTTGCAGCAAACGTATCCAATGTTCCTGCTCCAGCTCAGGACCCTGTCGTTCAGCATCTTAAGCTGACCAACGACCAGGTGGCGCAGATTAAAAAACTGCACCAGCAGCTTGAAACCAACGTCAGCCAGATTTCGGTGAAAGATGTTAAAGACGGCGCGTTGATTGACGTCATCAAGTCCGGGAAATGGGATGAAGCTGCCGTTCAGAAACAGCTTTCTGCGTTCAGCAACATCGAACAGCAGGCGCGTTATTATCGCGTAAAATACTATTTTGACCTGAACAAAGTGCTGACCCCAGAACAGCGCCAGCAGGTGCAAAAAGATATCGCACAGACGCTGAGCGAGTAATTTTCAGAGCCTGAGTCAGCAATGATTCAGGCTTTTCGGTAAAATTTCCTGCTCAAACAGAAAGCCCTGTACAGCATCTGCGCCGCTCATACGGCAAATGGCATAATCCTGTGGTGTTTCTACCCCCTCAATGACAACCCGTTCACCCAGCCCACGAAATTGATTGACCAGAACCCTCAACTGCCACTCCGATGTTCTGAACTGATGAAACATTCCACTTTCAATTTTGATGGCATCGAAACGGATGCCCGACAGCCGCCAGACAAAAAATAGCTCAGGCGAAACATCATCCAGCCACACGCGAAATCCGTGACGCACCAGCGTTTTTACGGCAATGCATACGGCCTGCTGCTCTGCCTTATCCAGGCGCATCATGGAGCCCGGATCCTGAATCTCAATAACAATCCTCCCCTGATGCCCCTGCTTTGTGAGACGCGTGATCCATGCCAGACTGGTCAGCATCCTGACGGATAAATTCAGCGAATAGCTTCCCGAGAGGGCCAGCACCCGCTGCATTTGCCATAGAAAAAGCTGCTGTTTTGCCGTGATGGAAAGGTGCTTGAAAAACAGATCCAGTGGGAGCGGTGTGCGTACCTGGCTTAACACCTCACAAACATCCAGCGATGCGTCATCAAAAAAATGAATGCGCTGCAAACGGATCCCGGTGATCCGCAGCAGTTCGGCGTTGCGGGGAAGTTCTGGCACATAATGGGCCTGTTCACTGAATCTGTTCATATCATTCCATTATTTTATTAAAAGGACGTCGTGCATCCTGCAGCCACGGGATACGGCGATCGTTTGGGTATATCAGGCAAAAGCGCGTCGCCAAACGATGCGCCTCGACCAGGTCGCGCTGGTGCAACGCCAGTAAGATTTGCGTGAAGGAGACATTAGGGTCTGGGTGAACGCGCACATAATCAGGCGCCCAGCGGCGAACCGCTTCCAGCCAACGTGCGTCCCGGGTACGCTGATACCGTTGCAGATACCCCATCTGGACATCAAACCGATAGCGACTGGTAAGAAGCCAGCCTCCGACAGGGAGCGGTTCGGCAAGACGCCACTGCGTTGACTGCCTCTCCGCCAGCGTCAATTGCTGTTGCGTGTGCAGCGTGAGAAGCAGCAATGGCGCGACGGTCAGTAACGAGATAAACCCTGCCGCGCGAATCAGCGACGTTGACGTAAGCACCAGGCGTATTCCCGTTCGCGCGCTGTCTGCACATCGAAGCAACAGGATCAACAGCAGCCAGTGTGGCGTTGACTGCCTGACGGGGTATTCCGTCAACATATGAATAACCACCGGCAGTGCCGCCACCAGGCAGGCGCGACGCCAGCAATTACCGTGCAGCCAGAGCCAGAAACCACCCGCTATAAAACAGAGCGCCCCCGCAAGCCCAACCAGACCGCCCTCCACCAGCCACAGCACCAGTTCGTTGTGCGGATGCGAAATGCTGCCCAGCCCCAATGGCCCCGCGCGTTCGAGAAACACGGCAGCAAAACTGCCCACGCCCCACCCCATCCACGGGCGTTCGACAAATAATGCCAGCGACGTTTTCAACACCGTCCAGCGCACTTGAGAAGTCGTCAGATGATCGACCGTGACCACAGACAAAAAATGGCGGGCCGTGGCCCCTATCACCACGCCTAACGCCATCGGCAGTAGAAGCAGCAGTAGCGTGCGCCGTTGCGCCGGGAAAACCGCCAGCAGCAGCACTTCACCGACTACCAGAGACAAGTAGCCGGTTTGCGACTGAGATTCATGCAGTACAAATCCCATCATTACCAGGCCTATTCCAATGGCAATTCGATACCCGCGGTGCAGACGTAAAAAGAGCGGCGCTGACAGCAGCACACCGCATGCCGTGAAGCTGGCCATCAGGTTGACCTGCTGAAATATCCCGTAGGGTCGCGTACCGCGCCGCCAGGCAAACTCCCAGTAATCAACGCCCGGCAAATGCCAGTACTGATAGACAAACGCCAGACATTCAATCACGCACGCTCCCCATAGCAGAACCAGCAGTGCCGTCAGGGTGTTTGCCGTGAGCGGAATTTGTAATGTGACCAGATAGACGCTCATACCGCCCAGTAACGCCCCCGCCACCAGCAGTGCCTCGGCCTGCCAGACATCAGGCGTTAGCAGGCAAAGCAACGTCAGGATGAACGCCCCGACTGTAAAACCCGCAGCGGGCACAGTGATGCGCCAGCGTTGACGAGGCACCAGCATCAATACGCTTGCAGCCAGCACAACAGCGTAGATCCAGCTCGTAATATTAAGCGGCAACGACAGACCGCTGCCGCCGTTGTTCGGCCAGTAGAGATGCATGGCCCCACACCAAAAAAACAGACTAATACCGAGCAATAATTTCTGCGCAGGCAGCGGCGCAATGCGATTCAGTACGTTCATCATGCTACTGGTAGTTCAACGTCCAGGTCCCGCTGGCGCTGAACGGACCGTATTCGAGAGACTGATTTTTTATCGCCGATGGCTCCGCTGCGACCCACGCCAAGAAATTCAGCGTCATCGAACCTTCTGTTATTTCTTTGACTGACGTGCTCTCATCAAGGCGGATTGCCGTACCGTCCTCTTCGCTCATCCCAATCCCGATCCCTGACGCGCCGCCTTGTTCACTGCTATCCAGCGCCAGATGATCGGTCAGCTCCGCATCCTCACGACCGCTGAAGGTAACCGAGATCCCACGGAAAACCTCAGGGTTGCAGTCGCGTAACTGGATGCTGAATTTTTCCGGCTTACTGCGCCCCGAGAGATAGAGATCCTGTGTCGCGATTTGCTTGAAATCGACCTCGATTTTGTCGCCTCCCGGTGCAAGGCTGCAGGCCAGCGCTCTGATGGTGCCGTGAAAATACATGTCGCCGCCGACCAGTTTGGTGTCGGCCTGCGCCATGCCACCTAGCAGTAACATACTGGTCGCGAATAACGCCGAGAATCTCATGACATCCCCCTACTGAAACTGCGCGACAACGGTAGCAGAGGCTTCAAATTCACCTTCCTTCACGCTTCCCACGCCCGGCTTTGCCACCGGCGCAGCGGTGAGATTCCAGTCGCCCTGATTCTGGTAAAACCCCTTCACGTTGTAGAATTGATTAGGCACGACGGTGCCACCACTTTCGTCTTTAAGCATAATGCCGAGATCGTCGCGCTTTTGTCCGCCGCTCAGCGTGCCAAGGAGATTACCGTTAAACCCCGCCGTACCTGACGCCGTGGTCGTTTGTATACCAAGATTAATGTTCAGCGCGCCCTGATCGAAACTCCCGCCTTCACAGACCACATGTATAGGGACTGACTTGCTGTAGTTAGTGCCGTTGAGCCGGGCAGCGGATCCAGGCAGATCGCCAAACTCAATGCTGATTTTGTCTCCCCGGTTGAAGGTGCATTTGTCCGGGACGGTAATCAGCCCGGATTTAATCACCACGCGAGAAATCGCCGTGGTTGGCGTAGGTCCCGCGCTTCCCATGCGCCCGGCCACCTCCACCAGCGACTGGGAAGTGATATTGATGCCATTGATAATGGGTTTAGTGACAATAAACGTCACTTTCCCTTTTGAACCACTTTCAACGTTAGTCGCTCGCGTGTAGCCCTTACGCTTTTTACAGCTGTTGTTGCTGTTGCGATTTGAAACGTTGGTAAAAGGCGCCTGCACATATTTTTTATAGCCCCCGGCAACCCACACCTGAACTTCCACATCCAGATACTCGTTTAGCCGAAAACGGTTCGCCCCCTGATTTGAAGGCGGCATCGTGGTTGTGGTGGTGTAGTAAATTGGTGCTCGGGAGATGTCAGCCTGTTCGCAATAGAAATTCACCACATACCAGCCACCCAGATTCCATGGGAACGGCTCCGTTCTGCCACCCACGTGGTTTTTGCTCACATCCAGCGAGCTCAGTTCAATATCGTACTGATGCGGCGACCCACCTTCCGGCTCACCTTCTCCCTGTGTAAATGCCTGCCCGGCTATCGGACAGCCTGCCAGCACCACCCACAACAGCGTTTTACGTAATACGCTCATAGATACTCCAGCTTGAGTCTGACCAGACCGTTAAATTCTCCGGCGGTCACCTCTCTCCCAAAAGATTCCAGCGCGGCAAGAAAATGAATGGCGTTATCGCCCGGTTTGAGGATCCACATGCGTTGCGGTTGGTTCAGGTGGATCAACTGGTTGCGTTCGGTCAGTAGCCGAATGCCTGCACCACGCACATCGCCGCGAATGCGCCCCAAATCGCTGTTTTCCGGCGCGCCTTCAGCCATTAGGGTCATCGAAACGCCACGTTCCACCGTGCTATGCGCCAGCTCCGGCATCTCACTGGTCTGCCCGGGGAAATCCCTTAAGGTATGACCGGAGCCCTTTAAACAGCCGTTCAGATACAGCGTGACCAATACCGGATCGCTGCGATCGCCGCCCTGGCGAAAACGGCTGGCGGAAATATCACCAAGATCGATAGTCTGATCGTGGGAGGCCATATCCAGCACGCACGGCGAAACGAACACTCGCCCATGAAAGCGGACGTTGCCATACTCGCCGGACACATTGCTCATATCCTGGCGACCGCTTGTGGCCTGAACCGAGCAGGCCATGCCCGCCATCAGCAGAGCGCAAAGCATCTTTTTCATTTACGAATCCTGTTACCGGGGCTGTTGCTCCATCGGCAATGCTTTACACACATTGCCTGTGCAGCTGAATTTCAATTCGGGATGACCGCCAAAATCGTTCACATACATCATGCTGAACTGGCTAACGCTGCCGTCGGCCACGCTGAAATCGAGAGAGGACTTTGGTGAAACCATAATCCCAGGGAAGTCAGTCAGCCGGTCGCCGCCCTGCGCTTCAGGCTTGCGGCTTAAGCCGATTAAGGTAACGAAGTACGGCGTAGGGTTATCCACACTCCAGCGCTGCCCCTGCTTATGAAAGACCAGTTGGTTTTGCCACACGGCGCCCGGTGTTTCCGGCACGATGGCGGTCGGACGGTAGAACAGTTTGATGCGTGACTGCATCGCCAGTTGCAGCACGTTCGGCTTATCCGGCTTGGGCGGAATTTCACGCACATTCAGGTAGAACAGACTTTCGCGATCCTGCGGCAGAGCGTTAATACCGCTGGTTTTTGTCACACGCGCAATGCCCTTTTGCCCGCCGTTAATCCGCTGCAGCGGCGGTAAAACCATCAACGGCGAGGTAATTTTTGTTCCATTGGCGTCTTCCACCCACGACTGAGCCAGAAACGGAATGCTTGGACTGGTGTTGGTTAAGTTCGCGCTGACAGATCGCGCATCACCGGTGATGATCAGACGGGTACGGTCAAGTGCAATGCCCGCCCATGAGGCGTTGATCTCTGCAATAAAAAGCAGACCGCAGACCACGGGTTTGAGCCAACGCTGCACGGAGTAAAATGCTTGATTTTTCATGACAAAATTCATTCAGGTTATTGATATTATTCACAAGGCAACAGCACGTTACCTTCCGGGTTGATTTGTTGAGGCACCTGTAAGTGACACTGCGCGCGACCGCCCCAGGCAACAGAAAGACGCTCGGCTGGATTCACACCCGCAATCCAGGCCATGCCGTTTTCCATCACCATGGCGACGCTAACACCGTTGGCGTTAAACACTTCGGCACCAAACGGCGGTACCGAACCATCTTTCAGGCGCAGCAGCGCCATCATTTTTTGCCCCTGCGCCACGGCGAAGCGCTGATAACCAATCGCGCCTTCCGTCAGGGTGTTGGTGACAATGGCTTTGGTCGCGGAAATGTCCTCGTCCATTGCGTCCACATCGATACGGGTATCAAAGCTGTGATAGCTGACGACGTCCGGTACGACGGCAATACCGAAGCGGTTTGAGTGCGCCTGTTCGCCGTTCAGCGGTACATTCGCCACACCGTCGGTATCAACCATCACCCTGGCGGTATTCATCGACGCCTGGCTGTTGTGTAGCGCCGCGCCATGACGCGTTGCGGTAAAGCCGCCGCGCATCGTGCCACCAACGGAGAAATAGCGTGATTGCTGCCAGCTGACGTTAGATTCCAGTTCCGCCATCATGCTGCGATGCTTGTAGTAGCCATCAAACGCGGTGTGCCCTTCACCGGAAACCCCTGCGCGCAGTCGCCATGGATTGTTACGGTCGCGGTTATCGGAATACGAAACCATCTGACTGGTCTGGCTGCCGCTGTTTTGCACTTCATAATCCATTGAGCGGCCATCGCTCCATGGCACCGAAATGGACAGCGAAAGGCTGTCGTCCCGTTTGCCCTGATACTCAGAGCGGTAAGCAGCAAGGTTAGCGCTGATCCCCTGAATGCCTGCGAACGAAAAGCTGTGCCCCATCGACACCCCGTAACGATCCTGAGAGCCACGATCCCAGTAATTCTGGTGGGTATAGGTCAGGTACAGCGTGGTCGCTAATTGCGGGTCGTCGGCAAAAAAGGTCTTGTTACCGGTGATGGTGTACATCTCTTTTTCGTTACCGGCGCTGTTGTTATTTTCATACTGCTCGTCGAGGAACTGCGAGAAGGTGCGGAAGTTACGCTGTGAAAAACGGTAACCGGCAAAGGTGATGGCGCTGTTGTATTCATCAAAGGTTTTGGCATAGCTGAGCTTAAAGGACATCCCTTTTTGTTCAGCCTGATGCTTCACCCGGCTCACGGATTGCGTCGCGTCAGCCGACAGCGCGCCCAACCAGCTCAAATCCCGCCCAATCCCCATCGACCAGGCGTTATAGCGATCGCCAGTGAGCAACGCGCCACCGTACAGTGACCACGCATTGCTGACCCCCCATGAAAAATCACCGCTATAAAATGCAGGTCCCTGGACGTCGTGGTTATAACGCGATGGCTTACCGACAGCGGCGTTGTAACGAACATAGCCCGGGCGCGTCAGGTAAGGGATATCGGCCGTATTGACCTGAAAGGTTTGTACGCTGCCATCCTGCTCTTCGACGCGAACATCCAGCGTGCCGCGTACCGAGCCATGTAGATCCTGAATATTAAATGGCCCCGCTGGAACAGTGGTTTGATAGATAACACGCCCCTGCTGACTGACGGTGACCTTCGCATTACTGCGGGCGATGCCGTGCACTTCGGGCGCGTAGCCCTGCAAATTCGGTGGTAGCATGCGCTCGTCGCTGGCGAGGTTAGCCCCCGTAAATCGCACTGAATCAAACACCTGGGAATTCAGATATATTTCACCGACCGTCAGTTTTGCAGCCTGCATCGGTAACGGGCGATAGGCATAGATCTGATCCCAGTCGATACGCCCACGATTTTCATCCGAAGCATAATTGGCCTGATACTGGCCACGAAAGCGCCACGCGCCAAGGTTAAAGCCCGTCTGTCCATAACCAGACAGTGAGCGGTAATGATCGCCACCTTGTTCGTAATGTGTGGCCTGGCCCGAAACGCTGTAGTCGAAAATCAGTCCCGCGACGCCGTTATCCCAGCGCTCCGGCGGCGTCCAGTCTGGATCGGTATATTTCATCCATGCCTGTGGCACGGTAATGTCCAGTACGCCTGCGCTATTATTCAGCACCACACCCGGCAGGCGGGAAATGTCATAGCAGGTCGCGCTAATCGGATGAATATAGGTCAGCGCCTCTTCTTTGAGCGCCAGTAATTCGAGCTGTTGCGGCGTCAGGCACGCCATGGATTTATGCGCGTTGGCAGGATCAACGATATAACGGATCGACTGCTGAGGGAGCTCCTGGCTGTTAATACGAACATCCAGTAGATATTCTCCGGGAGTCACAAAGTTGCCTTCGGAAAAACGCTGTAAATCGACATTTTGTCTGTCACTGGCATCCAGGACGTCAGTATTAAATTCAATAGACTCATCCGCTTCAGCCCATGAAGAGGCACAGACCAGAGCAATTAAAAGCGCCAGACGTTTTTTATCTGTTTTCAGCGTGATCATTTTCGTTCGCAAACCTTCAGATACCCGAATTGCTGTGCAGCTCAGAGATAATTCACAACAAAATGCGTGACTGCAGTAAATTCACCAGACGTCATTCTTCCGTCGCGGGAGATCAAATAAGCCGTAAAATTGAGCGTGTTTTTCCCTGGGTTAAGCGCATAATCCGGTGATGGCTCACCCAAATGAATTTGCTTGCCTCTGCCGTCATATATTTCTATCGCTAAATTTTCAGTTTCCGATTGCACGCTCAGATAATCAGGATTGTCACTATCCGGTGCGCCGGAAAAGGTAATATTGGCGCGTTGGAACAGATTCCCGGGGTGTTGAGAATCCCCTAATGAACATCCCAGCAAATGAATGCTGAAATCATGCGCAGATACTTTTTCAGGTTTTCCGGAAATATCTCTGGCTGAGAGGTCATCAAATTCAACCAGCAGCGACCGGTCGTGTGGATCGACATAACAGGCAGCCTCAATAATATTTCCCCGCATGCGCATTTTGCCGGGCGTACTGACAAGACGATGGGTGTCAGCCAAAACCCATGCAGGCGATATGAAGATAAAAAGCAGTAAAATACGCCATCCAGGCATCACCGCATTTCCTTTCAGTTATTCGCAGGAAGGGTTAAGCAGGCGCATAATTGCGCCCGCAGCAGATCGTTACTGATAATCGATCTGGAAATTAACGGTAGATTCGAAGTCACCCGGGGTTACTGCTGCGGATGCGTTGTTGGCCTGCAGATAAGCAACGAAATCAATGTCGGTTTCGCCATCGGTAATGTTGACCTGAGATGCGGCTTCGCCCCATTTCACGTCCTGGTTACCACTGTCAATCATACCGATGCCCGCGCCCTTTGCTGTACCCGAGGTAAATGCAGCCAGCGCATTGTTGTCGGTATCAATCGTTGCCGGGGTGTAGGTTACTGTGGCGGTTTTCGCAACAGTTGTATCGCAGCCCTGCAGAACGATTTTGGCATGCTTAACACCAGCACGTTGGTTGTCTTTTAACTGAGAAGTTGGGATCTCACCAAAATTAACCTGCACCGGGCTGGATTCTGGGGCCAGACCGCATGCGGAATTAACCAGAGAACCAGTGAAGTGAATTTTACCGTTAGTCGGTTCAACATTTTTTGCAGCGAAAGCAGAAGATGCAGTAAAAGTCATTCCCGCCATCAGCGCACAAGCCACAGCCACGTTTTTCATTTTCATATTACTACTTAACCTTATATCTGTTTTTTGGTTATTCCGACGATCTATTTCCACAGACAATTTATGCAAGGGAAACCCTGATCTGCAGGTGGCGGAAGTGCATTTCCTTGCAAACAATCCATCTCAAGCCACCCCGTATTTTGAACTTCATTAGTATTCCATCAGAAATACCGTCCACAGTTGTTTACGCTGTTTCGGGGCTTATATTAAGTCGACGAAAAAATGACACAATGCAAAAATCCGGTATTAATCAAACTCAGGGAATCGTGTTGTAACACTGTCTGTAGAGCGATCGTTTACCTAAAAAATAGCCAAAAAACACGCCAATACCAGTGTTAATGTCTATCATTTATAGTTTTTATAGAGTTTTTATCTATCAACTATTTTTTTATTTAGCCAGAAGAACAGGCAAAATGTATTTATGAATGTTTTGTAAAAATGAAATTGGGCATCAAAATCGAGTAATGACAATAAGATAGTGAAAGAGAGGAAGGAGATTGGAGGATTCTATTAGATATATTAAGAGATTGTTATATAAATATTAATAAAGTAATCTATGGTACAATCATTTTTTATAAATGAATTATGTTATGCTATTGCTTCCCCCACTCGAATGCGAGATATCCTGCTTTAAAGGAGACATCAGTGATTTCTCATATACCAATAAACAAAATTAAATCCGTAATTATTGGTGATGGCTTAGTTTTCAGACCACATAAAAATACCCTAAAAGACCTGGCATCTGGTGAAATGGCCACATTGAATAATGTGGCAACACAATTACTGCTCTATCTGTTGCAAAATGGTAAAGAGATATCCTCGCGCGATGAAATTCTGCAGAATGTTTTCCAGCATAATGGCGCCAGAGCGACGGATGCTAATCTCAATCAGCACATTTCATTTCTGCGCAAAGCAATAACGTCTACGGGCCATCCTGCAGAACTGATCGTCACTATTCCGCGAATAGGATTTCGGATGAGCGACGCCAGTATCAATATTCAGCAACTGGAGGAATCGCAAGCGCCCACCAGAATAGTCAATGTTGCATTGACGCCCAGGGAAAAGAAACGAAACCTGTGGCCTGTCACGATAACAACGTTAATTACCGGCATCGCCGTGCTGGCGACAGCGTGGTTAACATGGATACCCAATGAAATCGCGATGACGGACGCGGCGATCCTGCGGACTATCGACTACGAGCAATGCCGTGTGCATATATTAGGAAACGCCCTCACCGACACCATAACCGAAAAAAAAGCGCTGGATATTTTCAAGTCCGTGGGTATTAACCCCAACTGTTCGTACCCAAAAGATCTGTATCTCAATACCTGGGCGAGCAACCATAATCTGGTTGAGTGGTCGTTTGCCGCTGAATGCGGGCTAAACCTCGGCTATTACCATTGCATCAGCCAGTATCGCCATCATGAGGAATGATATGAAGCAGGAAAGCGATCACTCTCCTTTACTATGGTCAGTCGTGATTGCCATTTTTGGGCTAGCGGCTATCGCTTTTTTTATTATCGCCGGGAATGCGAAAAAACAAGAAATCAGTTTTTCCTGCTCCTCGGAATTCACGTCGATACTCGACATCCAGAATACAAAAAAGGAACTCCACGGAATAATGCTGATAACCAGCTACAACTCCGGACACCTTTCATTGTCAGTCCAAGGGAAACTCAAAAGTGACGACGGCGAGTTCGCTGTTAATAGAAAACTGTTCTTTCGCTATGCCCGTCCACTCGGCCATACCGCAGGCGTTTTTATGCTCACTCCCGATGGTCGGGAAAAATCCCCCGATGATGATGCAACGGACGCTGTCGACTATCTCTTCTTCGACGCTTACGAACGTGCCGACAAGCTGTATATGCTAAAGCACCTGAATGAGGAAACGGTTCTTATTGGCGATAACTTTTCACCCCGCTTCGCCTGCGTGATGAATCACTTCGCGAGTTAATCGCCTTCTGGATATGCGTCGGGTTAAGGATGACCTGATGTGTTGCCCACCCGAAAGCTCGGGCGCGGTCGATAAAGCGTGATAATGAGATTATTATTTTTTGGCGGGCTAAAACGACGAAAGCCTGAATCATTTCTGATTCAGGCTTTCTGAATAGTGGCGGAATGGACGGGACTCGAACCCGCGACCCCCTGCGTGACAGGCAGGTATTCTAACCAACTGAACTACCACTCCGCGTTGTGTTCCGCTTGGGAACGAAGCGAATATTACGGATTGCCTCGCGCCTCGTCAACGCTTTTTCTCACGTTTTTAATCGTTTGCTGCAAAAATCACCCGAATGGCCATTTTCATACGGTAAACGTACAAACTATGCCCGCCAGAGGCAACTTCCGCCTTTCTTCTGCACCAGGTCAAGGCGTGACTCATGGGCCGCTAACTCTTCATCAGTGGCGAAAACAACGCGTAGTTTACTGGACTGTCGCACAATACGCTGGATCCCCGTGTCATTCTGCTGCTGGCTGTCGCCTTCCATTGAGAACGCCATCGTGGTCTGCCCGCCGGTCATCATCAGATAAACGTCGGCCAGAATCTGGGCATCGAGCAATGCGCCGTGCAGAGTTCGTTTACTGTTGTCTATCTCATAGCGCGAGCATAACGCATCAAGGCTGTTTCGCTTGCCAGGAAACATTTTCCTCGCCAGCGCCAGGCTATCGGTTATTTTGCAAAATTCATTCGTCTTCGGAATATCACGCTTGAGCTTCGCGAATTCGTAATCCATAAAGCCGATATCGAACGATGCGTTATGAATGACCAGCTCCGCGCCGCGAATGTAGTCGAGAAACTCGTCGGCTACATCGGCAAACGTAGGTTTATCGAGCAGGAATTCGTCTGCGATTCCATGTACGCCGAACGCTTCCGGGTCCACCAGCCGGTCCGGCTTCAGGTAAACATGGAAGTTATTGCCGGTCAGGCGGCGGTTCACCACTTCAACCGCACCGATCTCAATGATCTTGTGGCCTTCATAGTGGGCGCCAATCTGGTTCATACCGGTAGTTTCGGTATCGAGGACGATCTGTCGTGTAATTCCAGTGCTCATAACGGTCATTTATGTCAGACTTATCGTTTGATTTCGATTTGCTAAAACAGGAAGTCTACCAGAGATGCTTAAACAGGTAGAAATTTTCACCGATGGTTCTTGCCTGGGAAATCCAGGGCCTGGTGGTTATGGGGCGATTTTACGCTATCGTGGGCGCGAAAAAACCTTTAGCGAGGGCTACAACCTCACCACTAATAATCGCATGGAGCTGATGGCGGCAATCGTTGCGCTGGAAGCCCTGAAAGAACAGTGTGAAGTGATACTCAGCACGGACAGCCAATATGTGCGCCAGGGCATTACGCAGTGGATTCACAACTGGAAGAAGCGCGGCTGGAAAACAGCAGATAAAAAACCGGTAAAGAACGTCGATCTGTGGAAACGTCTCGATGCCGCGCTGGGGCCGCATCAAATCAAATGGGAATGGGTTAAAGGCCATGCGGGCCATCCGGAAAACGAACGCTGCGATGAGCTTGCGCGCACCGCGGCCATGAGCCCGACTCAGGATGATATTGGGTATCAGGCTGAGGCTTAAGCGTCCGGTTTACGGTATTGCCGGGTCGCGCCAACGGCATGACGGATAGGCGTTTTGCTTTTATTTTGTTTCATCGGGTTGAGCGTAAGCGGAATGGTTCGCTTGCGCGCAACCACCAGCTGTAAACAGCCCAGCGCGGGGATATGGGCGCTTAACATTTTCCCGCCCTTCTTGTTCCAGGGCAGAACATGAAAACGACTATAGTGCAGCACTTCAAAATTCAGTAATGATAGCCAGTCCAGTTGACGCATGAGGGTAAACATCCGACTGTTATAGGGCGATGTCTTGCGCAATACGGGTATCAGTTTACGCAATCCCATCAAGCTTACCGGGTTAAAGCCGCTCAGAATCAACCAGCCGTCATCAATCAACACGCGATCGGCTTCACGCAGTAGGCGATGCGGATCAGAGCACCACGGTAACGTATGGGCCAATAAACAGACATCCACGGACTTATCGGCAAAGGGAAGATGCAAAGGATCGGCCGTCACCTGCATGGGAGCTCCCTGCAAAGAAACATTTACCTGATGAGAAACCGCGCACGCTTCAGAATCGATTTCTGCGCTTAAATTACCAACCTTAAGCAGATGAAAACCGTACATTTTTGCAAACCACGGGTTAAGCTGATGCTCCAGCGCCTCACGATAGTGTTCGCCCCAGGGCAAATCATCCCAGCTAACGGGCGCTACGACAGTTTGAGGGATCCTTGCCGGTTTCATCACAACCTTCCGTTACGCATTGAGAGGTAATATATGAATCTTAACAGTATTCCTGCATTTCAGGACAATTACATCTGGGTCCTGTCAAATAATGACCAGCATTGTCTGATTGTGGACCCGGGTGAGGCGGCTCCTGTTTTGAAAGCCATTGCAGAGCATAACTGGGTGCCGGAAGCCATCCTGCTAACCCACCATCATCAGGATCACGTGGGCGGTGTGAAAGAACTCCTGCAACATTACCCACAAATAGTGGTATACGGACCGGCTGAAACGCAAGATAAGGGAACGACACACATAGTCGAAGATGGCGATATTGCACTCGTTTTGGGGCATGAATTTAGGGTAATTGCTACTCCGGGTCACACTTTAGGACATATCTGTTACTTTAGCCATCCTTACTTATTTTGTGGTGACACGCTCTTTTCTGGCGGTTGTGGTCGACTTTTCGAAGGCACAGCAACTCAAATGTATCAATCACTTAAAAAAATAAACGAACTTCCTGACGATACATTAATTTGTTGTGCACATGAGTACACATTAGCAAACATGAAGTTTGCCTTAAGCATTCTCCCGCACGATTCGTTCATAAATGAATATTATCGTAAAGTTAATGAGTTACGCGTAAAAAAACAAATGACACTACCCGTAATTCTGAAAAATGAGCGGCGAAATAATCTTTTTTTGAGAACAGAAGATATTGATTTAATTAATGAAATAAACAAAGAAACAATATTGCAACAACCTGAAGAGCGTTTTGCCTGGTTAAGGTCAAAGAAAGATACGTTCTGACAATTCCGGGTTGCCTTTTGAAAACTTCGCCGTTATGATCGGTCGTCTTTTAAGCAACTATTGACACACACATGAAGGCAAAAGCGATATTACTCGCCTCTGTCCTGCTTGTTGGGTGCCAGAATACTGGTAACGTCCAACAACACGCACAGAGCCTTTCTGCAGCTGGTCAAGGGGAAGCAGGAAAGTTTACAAGTCAGGCGCGATGGATGGACGACGGAACATCTATCGCTGCTGATCAAGATTTGTGGGCTTTCATTGGTGACGAGCTAAAGATGGGAATTCCGGAAAACAACCGGATTCGCGAACAAAAACAGAAGTATTTACGTAATAAGAGCTATCTCCACGATGTAACTTTACGGGCAGAGCCGTATATGTACTGGATAGCCGGGCAGGTTAAGAAACGTAACATGCCAATGGAACTGGTACTACTACCCATAGTGGAGAGCGCTTTTGATCCTCACGCAACGTCTGGCGCCAATGCCGCAGGTATTTGGCAGATCATTCCGAGCACGGGGCGCAATTATGGTTTAAAACAGACCCGCAATTATGATGCACGTCGCGACGTTGTGGCTTCCACCACCGCCGCACTGGACATGATGCAGCGTCTGAACAAGATGTTTGATGGCGACTGGCTGCTGACCGTTGCTGCTTATAATAGCGGTGAAGGTCGTGTCATGAAGGCAATCAAAACGAACAAAGCACGTGGAAAATCCACTGACTTCTGGTCGTTACCATTGCCTCAGGAAACAAAGCAGTATGTGCCCAAAATGCTGGCATTGAGCGATATACTCAAAAACAGCAAACGCTATGGCGTGCGTCTGCCAACAACAGACGAAAGCCGCGCGTTGGCACGTGTTCGCCTGAGTAGCCCGGTTGAGATGGCTCAGGTTGCCGATATGGCGGGTATTTCCGTCAGCAAGCTGAAGACTTTCAATGCAGGTGTGAAAGGCTCCACGTTGGGTGCCAGCGGCCCGCAATATGTGATGGTGCCAAAGAAGCATGCAGAGAAGCTGCGTGAATCTCTGGCTTCAGGCGAAATTGCAGCCGTGCAGTCAACGCTGGTCGCGGATAACACGCCGCTGAACAGTCGTAGCTACAAAGTTCGCTCTGGCGATACGCTTTCTGGCGTCGCTTCACGTCTTGGCGTGAGCACCAATGACCTTAAGCAGTGGAATAATCTGCGCGGGTCATCCCTGAAAGTGGGTCAAAACCTGACGGTGGGTGCGGGTACCAGCGCGCAGCGTCTGGCGAACAACAGCGATAGCATCACCTATCGTGTGCGTAAAGGCGACTCGTTGTCGAGCATTGCCAAACGTCACGGGGTTAACATCAAAGATGTCATGCGCTGGAACAGCGATACGGACAATCTACAGCCAGGCGATCAGCTCACGTTGTTTGTGAAAAACAACGGCATGCCGGATTCCTGATAGGATTGTAGAAATGAAGGCACTGGATTCCCCCCAGTGCCTTTTTTATTTATCCCGCTTTATGTGCCTCAACCATTATCGTGTCGCTGGTAAACGAGCCATCTTCCTGTAACGCAAAGTAGGCTTTCACGTCTGCAGAAGCACTTTGTTGGTATGCACGAATCGCGTCGCTCAACGCCGCGGGCGTGCGCATCCTCGCGACCCACGAACTGAACTCCAGTGGCAGGCGATCGGTTAACAAAGTATCGGCAATCAAATTGGCATCGTTGATTAACGACAGCCACTCTCCACTGGAATAGTTACGAACGTGCGAGGTATCGCGTAACGCCTCCACGGTTTGCAACCAGATATCACGTACTGGGTGGCCTGGCGACATCACATCCATCACAATCAATACACCACCGGGCTTCAGAACGCGGTTCACTTCCCGCAGCGCGCGTCCGACATCATGCCAGTGGTGCGCAGAATAGCGGCTAATTACCACGTCAAATTCGCTATCTTCAAATGGCAGACTTTCGGCATAACCCTGGCGTGTGGCGACATTCTCCAGGCCTCTGTCTTTTGCCGCCTCAGCGACTACCTCAAGCATCTGCGACGATAAATCATAAGCCACAACCTGCTTTACGTGTTGCGCGGCTACAAAGCTGGCATGCCCCGCTCCACATCCCATATCCAACACACGGGCCTGCGGAAATGCCGATAACCTTTCCCTCAGACGCTGCAAGTCACGGCCAGAGGCGTGCACCGCACTGGTTAAATAGGCATTAGCCTGAGAGCCAAACTGTTTTTCGACGTTGTCATGGTGAGAGCGTGTTGTCATTGTGTTGTCCTTCGGTTGTTGTGAAATAGGAAGGGCAACCATCACAGGCCTGCCCTACGGCAGACCTGACACACCGTTATTGTTCAGGTTTGCCGGGACTGAATTCAACGAGTAGCGGGTTGTGATCGGATGCACGGGTGACCAGCACAGAGGCTTCACTCACGTTCAGACCACGATAGAACACAAAATCGAGAGGGCGACCAAACGCGCGTCGGCGCTGATCGTCAGTAAAACGTACCTGGCGCAGCGACATTTCACGCGCAAAGCGGTATAGCGCATTCATCCGTCGACGGCTCCAGGCATTGAAATCGCCAGCCATAATAACCGGACCGCTGTGATGAGCAATCTGATCGCCAATGGGAAGTAACTGCTTACTATAAACATCGACACCGAGGCTAAAGTTAACCGCGTGGATATTCACCACCATTAATAATCGAGAGTCAGGCAGCGGATACACCGTTACCAGAGCCGATTTCGCCAGCCGTAAAATAGGCTCACGCTCGCGCAATGGACAACAGTAAACAGGATGAGCAGCAGAGAGCGTCATGACGCCAGAGGGATGCTGAGGCAGCACAAAGGCAGGAACCTGATCGGCAGCAAGATAGTTAGCGGTCGCAAACTGCACCAGTTCTGGCGTGGTTTGCGCTTCCTGTAATAATACCAGATGCGCATCTTTGCCAAAATTCTTCAGCACCGACTGCCATTCTGCGCGCTGCTGTTTAAAAATATTCCATACCAGCACGCGAATGCGGTCTTCACTGCTTAACGGAACGCCTGCGGGTAATGCCTGGCCAATATGCGCAAACGACCCCGGCGGTAAAATCCGCTCGGCGGGTTGTCCGGCAACATAACGCATGGCATAGGTGTTTTTTCGCACTTTAGACTTTCAAACCTCTGTAACGTCAACCAGTCCGCAGCCGGACTGGTTCTTCTGTTATAGGGATTTTAGCACTCACTTTCAACGAACAATTGCAGTTTGTTTTGTAAGTGGGCGCTTACATCAATGATTTACCCCAGAGCAACACGCACGGGTTTATCAAGACGACCGCTGACCCCCATCAGCAGGAAAGCTACCAGAACAATGAGGGCGCCAATCCACGGCGTCTGAGCTAAACCATAATGCTCGACCGTTTGCCCGCCAATCACTGACCCCAGTGCAATCCCAATGTTAAACGCCGCAATGTTTAACCCTGACGCCACATCTACAGCATTAGGCGTAAATTGCTCAGCTTTCTGTACCACGTAGACCTGCAATCCCGGTACGTTACCAAAGGCAAAGATCCCCATCACCAGAATGGTAGCCAGCGCGGCGTACTGCGTAGAGGCCGTCAGTTGGAAGACCATCAGCAGAACAAACAGCGCGGCGAAAATGAATTTCAACGCAGGAACCGCACCATGTTTATCCGCCAGCTTACCGCCCCAGATATTACCGATAGCCACTGAAACACCGTAACCCAATAAGATCCAGCTTACTGCTGCCGGGGAGAATCCCGCCAGATCCTGCATCATCGGTGCCAGGAAGGTGAATGCCGTGAATACACCGCCGTAGCCCAGTGCCGTAACGGCGTAAATCAGCAGCAGACGGGGATGAGTCAGCACCTTCATCTGGTCGCGAATGCTGGCGGCTGCGCGACCGGGAATGTTGGCGGGGATCAACAACTGGCTACTGATCAGTGCAATCACGCCTAACATTGATACCGCGAGGAAAGTCTCACGCCAGCCAAAGTGCTGACCGATAAATGTTCCCAGCGGCACGCCGGTGACCAGCGCCACCGTTAAGCCACCAAACATAATGGCAATGGCGGAAGCCGCTTTCTCTTTTGGCACCAGACTTGTCGCGATGGTAGAACCAATCGAGAAGAATACGCCATGTGCCAGCCCAGTCAGCAGACGAGCAACAATGAGTGTCATATACCCGGGTGCCTGCCATGCGAGCAAATTCCCCGCTGTAAACAGAACCATCAGCGCAACCAGTAACTGTTTACGTGGAAGGCGTCCGGTCAAAGCGGTCAGTACCGGTGCGCCAATTGCCACCCCCAGCGCATAGATTGAAACCAGCATCCCAGCGGAAGGTAACGAGATCGCCAGCTGTTGAGCGATGGTTGGCACCAGGCCAACAATCACAAACTCAGTAGTGCCTATAGCGAAGGCACTTATTGTTAGTGCAAATAAAGCGAGAGGCATAAATAACTCCGTAACATCAGTAATCAGATGACACGCAGTATGCCAGGATGTTTTAATGACAAAAATATTCAAAATCTCAATATAATTTTGCGTCAGGTGCAAAAATGAAAGCAACCTCTGAAGAACTTGCGATTTTTGTGGCGGTAGTGGAAAGTGGCAGCTTTAGCCGGGCGGCAGAACAGCTTGGACAAGCCAATTCCGCGGTCAGCCGGGCAGTAAAAAAGCTGGAGATGAAACTGGGCGTCAGTTTGCTTAATCGCACGACCCGACAGCTAAGCCTGACCGAAGAAGGAGAGCGCTACTTCAGGCGGGTGCAGCAGATACTGCAAGAGATGGCTGCAGCAGAAACGGAAATCATGGAGTCGCGTAATACTCCGCGCGGCCTGCTGCGCATCGACGCAGCAACACCGGTGATGTTGCATTTCCTGATGCCGCTAATCAAGCCGTTCCGGGAGCGGTATCCCGAGATGACGCTGTCTCTCGTCTCCTCAGAAACGTTCATCAATCTTATTGAACGAAAAGTGGATGTTGCTATACGAGCGGGTACACTGACTGACTCGAGTCTACGTGCGCGTCCGTTATTTACCAGCTATCGTAAGATTATTGCCTCACCGGACTACATTGCCCGTTTTGGCAAGCCAGAGAGTGTCGAGGAGTTAAACCAGCACCTGTGTCTGGGGTTTTCCGAACCGGTTTCACTCAATACCTGGCCGATTGCCTGTATCGACGGACAGCTGCATGAGGTCGAGTGCGGAATTTCTTCCAACAGTGGAGAAACGCTAAAACAGCTTTGCCTGAATGGCAACGGCATCGCATGTCTTTCAGATTATATGATAGATAAAGAGATCGCGCGGGGAGAACTGGTGGAGTTATTGGCAGATAAACGTCTGCCGGTAGAGATGCCTTTTAGCGCAGTTTATTACAGCGATCGTGCCGTCAGTACGCGCATTCGGGCATTTATCGACTTTTTAAGTGAATATATAAGAACAGCTCCCGAAGGAGCTGTGAAAGAGGGTTAAAGGGTACAGAGGGTCAGGCAATTAATCCCAATCAGGGGCCAGGCCTTCCGGGCTGACCAGACGATCGTTGCAGTCCAGTGCCGCGATCGCTTTTTTATCTTCGGCATCCAGATGCAGTTCCAACGCCAGCAGGTTGCTTGCCAGGTTTTCACGTTTGGTAGAAGAAGGAATTACGGAGTAACCTTCCCCCATTGCCCATGCCAGAATAACCTGCGCCGGGGTCGCGTTATGTTTAGCGGCAATGTGCGCAATCACTTCATCTTTCAGCGCTTTACCGTAAGCCAGCGTCATGTAAGAGGTGATGTGGATACCGTGTGCTTTCGCCCAGTCAACCACCTTACGGCTCTGCAGATACGGAGACAGCTCAATCTGATTGGTCGCAATGTTCTCTGCACCTACTGCGGCAATGGCTTTTTCCATCAGCGGAATGGTGAAGTTTGAGATACCAATTTCGCGAGTCAGCCCCTGCTGTTTTGCTTCGAGCAGCGCCTGCATGAATTCCTCAACAGATACCGCATCACCTGGAGATGGCCAGTGGATCAGCGTCAGATCGACATAATCTGTACGCAGCTTCTTCAGGCTTTCTTTCAGACTTGGGATCAGTTTTTCTTTGCTGAGATTTTCAATCCAAATCTTGGTGGTGATATACAGCTCGTTACGCGGTACGCCGCTTTCGGCAATCGCCTGACCAACAGCCGCTTCATTATCATAGATTTGCGCAGTGTCGACAGCACGGTAGCCTAGCTCAAGCGCCGTTTTAACAGAAGCGATAACCACGTCGTCTTTCAGGCGGAAAGTACCTAAACCGAATGCAGGGATAGTCATAGAATTCCTCTTTTTAATCACTATGTTCGTTAACTGAGAGGATTATGAGCTTCAGCTCTTTATAGAAAAAGAGTGAAAAATGCAGAGGATTTTTGCGGATTCAGCAATAATTAAATTGCAGACAAAGAAAAAGCCCTGAGCGTTAGCTCAGGGCTCTTAATAAGTGGCGGAACGGACGGGACTCGAACCCGCGACCCCCTGCGTGACAGGCAGGTATTCTAACCAACTGAACTACCG